>NZ_JBEUEI010000003.1:0-225616 GCF_041020755.1 Kineococcus terrestris
GGCGGGGGGGCGCGGGGGGGGGGCGCGCCCCCGCGCCGCCCCGCGGGGGCGGGGGGGCGCCAACCCCCCCCCCCCCCCCCCCCCCCCCCCCCCCCCCCCCCCCCCCCCCCCCCCCCCCCCCCCCGGGATCGGGTCAGAGCTTGCGGTGCCCGTGCGGGGAGTAGACGCCCACGATGCGGTCGTCGCGCACCACGAGGCCGTCGTCGGACTCGGCCAGGCCGAGGGCGACGGCCTCGTCGTAGGCGATGCTGGTGAAGTCGAGCGGGTTGTCGGCGTCGGCCATCCGCTCGGCGATGCGCTCGTTGAGGATGTCGAGGTTCACCACTGCCTGCTCCAGTGCGGTCGGGGTCCGTTCTCGCGTGGTGCGGCGCGGCGGGTGCCGTCGCCGCGGGAGCGGTTGCAGGTGGCCAGCAGCAGGCGGTCGGCGACTGTGCCGCCGCGGGAGCGGGCGCGGTCGCCGTGGTCGGCCTCCAGGGCCATGCCGTCGACGTTGAGGGCGGCGTCGCGCCACATCGGCAGGCCGCGGCCCGGGGGCCGGCCCGCCTTGCGGCAGGGGCAGCCGGGGCCGCAGTCGGTGCACGGGCACGGGGCGCCGTCGACGTGGGCGCGCAGCAGGGCGGCGCGCTGCTGCTGGTGGGCCCAGCCGAGGCCGCGCTGGTGGGCGGTCTTGCGGGGGGCGCCCATCAGGCGACCCGGCGGGTGGTGCGCCGCGCGTTGCGCTGGTCGCGGTAGCGGCGCAGGCGGTGCACGGTGGCGGGGGCGTAGGCCAGGGCGTCCTCGCGCTCGAGCAGGGCGTTCAGCCGCTGCCAGGCGCGGGTGACGTTGCCGAACTCGACGTGCAGCCGGGCGGCGGTGACGCGCTCGTCGAGGGTGGGCAGCTGCCCGACGACGTCGAGCAGGCGCTGCTCGCTGGGCTGCAGCACGGGCGGCCTCCCCGGGGGTGTGAAGGTGGCCGGGGGCCCGGGCTCGAACCACTTGTGAGGTGGGAGCACACCGGGCCACCCGGCCGTGTGCGGGGACAGCGATGCCCCCGACTCGTCACACCATACCGGCTTAGGCAGTAGCGGCGCCTACACGGAAGGTCCGACACGCGGGTGATCGCGCGTCCCGCCGACGGCGGCGGCCAGCTGCCGGGGCGGGCGCTGGCTGGTCTGCAGGTGCGCGGTGCAGGCCGTGACGGCGGCCGCGACGTCGTAGACGGGGCGGCGCCGCTCGTCGTGGCCGGCGCGGGTCAGGACGCCGCGGCTGGCCCAGCGGCGCACGAGGTCGTGGTCGATGACGCGCTCGAAGCGGTGCGACAGGTACGTGGCCAGCTGCACCGCGGTGAGGTGGGCGTCGGTGTAGGTGCCCATGCGGGCCGCCCAGCCGCGCACGCCGTCGGTGACGCCGCAGCGCGGGCAGGTGATGGTCTCGGCGCCGCGCGGCCAGTACAGGCGGGCCTCGCAGGGGGTGCCGACGTCGAGGCCGACGGGGCAGCGGCCGATGTAGACCGCGTCGGGCCGGTCGGGGTGTGCGACGCGGTCCAGGCGTGCGGCGACCTCGTCGAGCTCCACGGCCGCGGCGGGGCCGACGTCCTCGTGCTCGGCCAGCCAGTCGACGTGCTCGCCGAGCCAGGCGGCCAGGTGGGGCACGGACCCGTCGCCCAGGTCGCGCGGGCAGACGGCCCGCTCGTCGGCGACGGTCTCGCACCAGGAGCCGAGCAGGCGGGCGGCGTCCGCGCGGGCCTCGTAGGCGTTGACGTCGATGGGCAGCTTGGACTCCGGCTTGCCGGCCCGGCCGCCGCCGGCGCCCTGCACCAGGCGCGGCGGGTCGAGGGTCAGGTGCCAGACGGCGGTGATGGTGGCGAGCGCGGCGGTGAGTCGGCCGGCGGTCTGGCTGGGGGTCACGCGGCGAGCTCCTCTGCGGGGCAGTCGATGCGGTCGATCCACGACTTCACGGTGTCGGTGCGGGCGGTCCAGGCGGCGTCGCGTCCGCAGCGGGGGCACGGCGCGACGTAGGTGATGGCAGCGCTGTTCACGTCGCCTCCGGGGTGTGCTCGTCGAGGACTGCGCGCAGCTCGTGAGCCGCGCCCATCTGCTCCGAATCACCGAAGGCTCGCGCCGCCTTCATCCACCCGTCGGACAGCTCGCGCAGGGCGGCGACGAGGCGGGCTTCCCGCGCCACCACCCGCTCGTGCTCCTGGGCCAGTTCGGTGTAGGCGGCGGCGACGCTGTCGGCGCCCTGCTCGACGCGCTCGACCCACCTCCTGGCTTCCACAAGCTCGGCGCGGGAGACGACGTGCGGGGCGAGAGCGACGGCGACCTTCTGCGCCTGGTGCTCGGGGTGCCCCTGCCCGTCACGGCACCGCCACCCACAGGTGCAGCGGACGCGCATGGGGTCCCAGCCGTGCCGTTGGTCGAGGACGTCCTGGACGACTTCGCGGGCCTCGTCGGGCAGGTCACCGGTCACGGTCGGCCTCCCGCATCGTGCAGCCGGTCCAGCACATCGACGTGTGGGACGACGGCAGGGCACACGGGAAGCAGTCGAACCGGTACCCGTTCTTGATCTTGTCCGGCTCATGCCACGAGTTCGCGCACGGCTTCGCGCACGGCTTCTCGTCCTCAACCACGTAGGCGGGCGTCAGATCGCTTCCACTGAAGGTGAGCACGCAGTCGTCGCACTGGTACTCGTAGGGCTCGTAGCAGTTCGTCTCGGCGCCACAGGCACCGCAGGCGGGCGCCTGGTGTTCCGCTGCTGGTAGCGGGGACAGCGCGACATCAGTCACCTCACGCTGCTCCCAGTGTTCGTCCACGCTGTCCTCCACCACGTCGATGATCTGCTGCCCGTCCACCCATGCGGGCGCGGGCTCCTTGCGGGTGCTGCGGGTCTTCGGCGTCTCAGCCACGGTCGTCCTCCTCGGCCTGGTCGAAGGCGGCGAGCAGGGCGGCCTCGTCGACGACGGGCTCCCATGCCGGCCGGAGGATGGCGGTGCGGGGTTGCTCGTCGAGCGGGTGCAGCGTGTCGAGCAGCTCGCGACCGGCGACGCGGGTGGCGGCATCCAGCGGGATCTCGGCGACACCGGTGGCGATGCCGTGCTCGTCGACGTCCTCGACGGGACGCGGAGCCTCCAGGAACAGGCGGCGGGCGAGGCGGCCCTGGAAGGTGTCGCGGGAGGGCAGGTTCACGAGGGCTCCTCGGTGATGGTCAGGACGATGGTGGGGCGGTCGGCGGCCTCGCCGGGGCGCAGATCGGGGCCGACGAGGTGGCGGTCGTTGTCGTCGGGCAGGAACCCGGAGTCGACGAGGAGGCCGTCCAGGAGGGCCTTGAGGGTGGGGGCGAGGTTCAGGACGTCGCGGTTGCGGGTGGTGGTCGGGTAGTGGACGACGGCCAGGACGTGGACGCGCTGCACGCCGCGGGGCAGGCGGTTGGTGAGGGCGAGGATCCGGCCGTGCTCGCGCCAGACGGCGACCTTGTGGGCTCGGGGGCGCCAGTGCTCGCGCTGGTTCGCGGTCAGCCACATGGCGCGGCGCTGAGCGTCGAGGAGGGCCGGCACCCGCACCGTCCATGTGCGCGGGCCAGCCGGCAGCTGGGCCAACGCCTGTCGGCCGGCCGCCCGGGTAGACGGGTCGGTAGAGGTGGCGGCGACGACGGCGTCGATGGCGGCCTGGTTGCGGTCGGAAAACAGCGGCTGAGGGTTCACGCGGCGGGGTCCTTCCGGATGCCGTTGCGGTGGCGGAGCTTCTGGACGGCGGCAGGGCTGGGCAGCCCGGCGCGCACGGCGATCTCGGAGTCGCTGTGGCCGGCGCGGTGCAGCTGGCGGACGCGGTCGATGACGACGGTGTCGGTGGCCTGGAAGCGGTGCGGGCCGCTGCTCAGGCCCTGCGGCTGGGCGTCGGGGTCGTCGAGGGACTCGTCGTCCCACGCGGCCGGCGGGGCCCAGCTCTTCCTGCGGGCGTAGGCGCGGGCGCCGGGGGAGCCGCCGTCCAGGTGGGACAGCTGGAGGTAGGCCTCGGTGATGGCGGCGGCGATCTGCGGGTGGGTCAGCTGCCGGCCGTTGTCGCCGCGGACGTCGGACAGGGTCATGACGGGCAGGCCGGTGCGTTGGGAGAGGGTCTGCAGGCTCCAGCCCATCCAGGTGAGGGCCTGCATGCGGCGGCGTGCGCCCAGGCGGGACAGGTGCCCGCGGGTGGGTGCACCGGCGGTCAGGACGGCGCGCACGGTGCGGTGGTTCAAGCGGCGCACGAGGCCCTTGGCGCGCATCTTCACGATCTCCTGCACGGTGACCAGAGGCAGGCCGGTGGCGGAGGCGATGGCGGCGGGTGTCCACCCGCGCTGCAGCCAGTCGTCGATGCGGGCGTCGGCGGCGGCGCGCTGGTTCGGCAGGACACCGGCGCCGTGGAGCTTCTTGGTGCGCGTGTTCGCGCGCTTGCACGGCTCGCACCTGCAGGTGGTCCACCGGGATCCGGGACGGCGGATGCAGCTCTGGTGGGCGGTCGCGCCGGCAGGTGCGGTCGTCCGGGTACCGGCGTAGGCGGTGGCGGTGGGCATGGGTCAGTGCTCCTGGGTGAGCAGGTCGGCCAGGTGGGCGACGGTGGAGTCGTCGGCGGTGAGGTGCCCGCGGTCGGCGAGGCGGTCGAAGACGTCGCCGACGGCGCCGAGGACGCGGGAGTCGATGAACACCTTGGGGGTGGTGGGGTGCCCGGCGGTGGCGGCGTGCTGGTCGGCGAGGGTGCTCGCCAGGTGGGACAGGGCCTTGAGGTAGTCGGCGGTCAGGCCGAGGGCCAGGCCGTTGTCGTCGCTGGGGCTGTCCAGGTAGCCGCGGGCGGCGGCGCGCAGGGCGGGCACGCGGGCGGTGGCGGCCTGCAGAGGCGTGGGGCTGGTGGGGGTGTGGTCGGGGTTGCTCACTGGACTGCCTTCCGGTCGGCCGCGCACAGGCGGCAGGTGCTGGCGTCTTCGCGTTCGTGGCCGTACTCGGTGCAGCGGGGGCCCTTGACGACGGCGAGGGTCTTGCCGGGGTCAGGTAGGGCCTGCCAGACCCCGAGCCAGGCCTGGGCGTAGGCGGCGGGGGCGTCGGGGCGCCAGGCCTGCACGGCGGCCTTCACGAGGCGCTTGTCGCCGTGCTTGGCGACCAAGGCGCTGATGGTCGCGACCTGGTCGGCGGTGAGCTTGTCCCAGCGCACGACGAGGCGGGCGGCGTCGAGGGCGGTGCGCAGGATCTCGACGTCCATGGGTAGTTCGGGCTGCTCGAGCGGCGGCGGCGGCTGCTCGCCGCGCGCGTGCGCGGCTTCTGCTGCCGCAGCAGCAGAAGGGACGGGTACGGGTACGGGTACGGGTACGGGGTTCGATTCCGCTTCGTCGTTGCTTCCCCCAGGTGAAGCACTTGCTTCTTCGTTGCTTGGCGTGTGCTTCGCGGCGGCGCGTCCGCGGCGGACCTTCCCGGAGACCTGCCCGCCCTTGCGGCCGGCCTCGGCGCGCTTGCGGCGCTGCTCCTCGGCGTCCTCGCGGGAGGGCTGGAAGTCGTGCCAGTCGTGGAAGCGCCAGCCGCCGTTGGTGACCTCCCACAGGCGGGCGGCGACGAGGGCGTCGATCTCGCTGGTGGTGGCGCCGAGCGCCGCGGGGATGCCGGCGGGGACGAACCCGTCGGTGAGGTGGTGGGCGACCCAGGCTGCGGAGCGGACCCACAGGCCGGCGGGGGCCAGACCGATGGCGAGGAACTTGGGGTGGAACGCGAGGCCGTCGTCGACCTTGAACCAGGGCACCGGTCACCTCCTTCGTGGTTGTCGGGGCTGCGTGTCATGCGGGTCGCAGCAGGGGTGGGTGTCGGAGATCTCGGCCATGGCGGGCGCGAGGGGCTTGGTGCAGACGGCGCACACGGGCCCGGGCGGTGCCCGGTGCGGGCGGGGCGCGCGGCCGGCGTCGGTGGTCATCGGCCAGCGCCGGCCAAGGTCGTCGGGGCTCACGTGGCCTCGCGCAGCGCCTCGAGCAGGTACTCGCCGAAGGAGGCGAGCGCGACGTGTCCGGTGAGGCCGTGGGCGGCGGCGGCGTCGAGGGCGCTGGCCAGTTCGTGCCAGGCGTCCCAGCGCAGCGACAGCTCCATGTGCTCGCTGTCGGTGGACTCCACGGCGCTGCGCAGCTCCTCGCTCGCGGCGCGCAGCACCTCCTCGGGGTTCATGCGGCACCGGCCAGGCGCAGCTGCTGGCGGTAGGTCATCCGCGCTGCGCGGCAGGCGGGGCAGGGCTCCTCACCGCGGCGGGTGTGCCGGACGAAGGCTGCGTTGGTGCCGCACGGCTGCGGGGTGCGCTCGGCCGGGGTCTGGCTGGTCTGCTGCGGGGCGGGCGGTTCCTCGACGGTCGGCGTGGACGCCTTGGCGCGGTGGGCGAGCGCGTCGAGCTGCTCGATGAGCGCGGCGGCGTCGTCGGCGCTGAGGCCGTGGCTGGCCCGCTCGCGCCAGCTGTCGATGAGGTCGCGCAGCTGGCCGGTGGGCAGGCGGGTGCCGCCGGGCCTCTTGCCGGTGGTGGGCACGTGGGCGGCCCACTTCTTCACCGTGGCCACGGAGACGCTGAGGGAGTCGGCGATGCCCTGCCAGGTGCAGCCGGCGTCGCGCAGGTCGTGCAGGGCCTGGCGTCGCTCGTCGTGGTCGAGGCCGCGGCGCATGAGGTTCTCGTGCAGGGCCTGCATGAGGAACTCGTCGTCCTCGAGGACCTCGCGGTGCACGAGGGCGGGGACGCTGGCCAGGCCGGCCAGGCGGGCGGCGGCCAGGCGCCGGTGCCCGGCGCGCAGCCGGAACCCGGGCCCGTAGCGCTCGACGACGAGGGGCTGCATGACGCCGTAGCGCTTGATGCTGCCGGTCAGGTCGCGCAGGTCGCCGAGGTCGCGGCGCACGTTGTGGGGGTGGAAGCGGACGTCGGCGACGCGGATGCGGGCGACGACGACGTCGGGCTGGGGGCGGCTGGCGCTCACTTCGGGTTCCTCCTGCTCTGCTCGCGGTTCTCGTGGGCCTGGGCGGCGCAGACGACCCACGCGCCAAGGCAGGTGCCGGATGCCAGGCCGACGAGCCCGGCGCCGATGACGAGGTCCATCAGCTGGCTTCCTGCGCGTGGGAGGCCAGGACGAGGGCGTCCCAGATCCGCTCGGCGGTCAGGGCGTCGCCCATCGCGGTGTGCGGGTCGTGCTGGACGACGTCGAGCAGCTGCGCGCAGTGCGCCAGGCCGCCGACCTCGGCGGAGCCGGCGAACCCGGCCGTCATGGCCTCCACGTCCCGCAGCCGGTAGTGCCAGGAGGGGATCGCGTCGTACCTGCGCAGGAACCGCTCGAGGGTCTCGGTGTCGAACCAGGGGCAGGCCCCGACGATCGTGGCCTCGTGGGTCAGCTCGACGATGCGGCGAGCGGCCTGGTGCGGCTGCACGGTGCGGGTCTGCGGTTCGCCCTTGCCGGTCAGCCAGCGCCCGACGGGGTGGCGGTCGTAGTAGCCGCCGATGCGCAGGCTGGCGGGGTCGGCGCTGGTGATGTCGACGGGCAGCATCGCCTCCCAGGTGGTGCGCCGGCCGTCGAGGTCGCGGCGGATGATGGCGACCTCCCAGGCCTGCCGGTCCGGCAGCAGGGACGTGGTCTCGGTGTCCAGGAACACCAGGGGGCGGGCGCTCACAGGACACCGTCCCGGAGGCGAACCGGCATGAGCAGGTAGCGGGCGGGGCTGTCTGGCGCCGACAGGATCAGCGGCCGGGTCGGGTGGGTCAGGCCGAGGGCGATGCGCTCGTCGGCGACGACGTCGAGGCCGTCGAGGAGGAAGTCCGGCTGGACGGCGGTGGTGAAGGGCTCGGTGAGGGTGCCGGGCTGGCAGGGGATGGTCGTACTGGCGGCGCAGTCGCTCGTGGAGAGCTGCTGGTTGGTGCGGACGGTCAGCGCCGTGCCGGTGAAGTGCAGGACCACGGGCGTGTGGCCGCTGACGGCTTCGGCGATGCGGCGCACGGCCTGGCGCAGCGCGGTCCGCTCGACGTGCAGCGTGTACTTCGGGTCGCTCCACAGGGAGCGGACCTTGGGGTAGGGGGAGTCCAGGAGCGGGACCCGCAGCGACCGGTGGGCGCCGACGTTGAAGGTCAGGGCGTCCAGCTTCTTGCCCTCGAGCGTCTCCTGACGGTCCAGGCTCAGGGTGGCGGAGCCGTCGCGGCGGGCGAGCTTGGCGGCGAGGACCAGCGCGGAGGAGGGGACGAGCGCGGTGAAGCCGTCCGGGACGGCGGTGGGGACGGTGACCTCGGTGAGGCGGTAGCGGTCGGTGCCGCTGGCGGTCAGGTGCCCCTGGTGCTCCTCCAGGTAGACGTGGTTGAGCACCGGCAGGGTGGGGTCGGTGTCGGCGGAGGTGACCGCTCGGGTCAGCTGCTGCAGCTGCTCGCCGGTGAGGGTGGCGATGTGTTCGCCGGCGGACCGCTGGGAGGTGGGCCAGGTGTCGCCGGTGTTGAGGAGCAGCAGGCGGTAGGTGGTCCCGTCGCCGACGAGCTGCAGAGCGACGTAGCCGTCGTCGACGTTGTCGGACAGACCGTCGACGAGGCTCAGGTGCAGCTCGTGACCGTGGCCGATGGCGCGCACCAGGCCGGTGAGCGCACGGGCCGAGACGACGAGGGCCCCGGCCGGGCCGAGGTCGAGGGCCCTGACGTCGTCGACGGTGCTCAGCTGCGCGTGGGCCCAGGTGTGCCCGTCGGTGCGCTCGATGAGGAGGACGCCGCCGTGATGGCTGATGCGTACTCCGTGCTGCAGGGGGCGCTGCAGGCGGCGGGGCATGGCCGCGTTGACGTCGGCCAGCGCGGAGATCAGGTCGCTGGACTGCACGCGCACGGTGGTCGGGGTGGAGGTGAGGACGGTGGCGCTCATCGCGTGGGGGTCTCCTGTCGGCTGGGCTGGCGGGTGAGGCGGTAGGAGCGGGCCTGCTTGCCGCTGTTCCGGCCGCGGGCGTCGGTGTTGGGGATCCAGCCGGTGAACTCCAGGACGCCGGCGGTGCACAGGGCCTGGTAGGTGGCGCCGATGACGCGCGGGTAGACGCGGTAGTCGGTGCTGCCGTCGGCGTTCGTGACGGCCAGGCGGGCTCGGACCCCGTTGGGGTCGACGGCTCCGCCGTGGGCGGCGGCCTCGGCGAGGATGGCGCTGACGACTTCGCGGCGGTCGTTGGCGTGCAGCGGGTTGCCGTTGACCAGGGCGCAGACGGCGGCGACGTCGTCGACGGTGTCCGCGGGGCGGTGCGGTGCGCGCGGCGGACGGGTGCCGGTGGTGGGCGCTGTGGTGGGCGTCGCCAGGACCTCGAGCAGGTCGAGGGTGCCGCAGGGTCCCGTGCTCATCGTGCGCTCCGGGCGGTGCGCAGGTGGGCCTCGACGTCGAGGAGGAGGTTGAAGCGGTCGCCGGGCTCCATGCGCTTGCGGCGCATGACGGCGCGCTGCAGGTGGGTGGGCAGCTTCGGCCAGCAGGCGGAGCAGAGGATCTTGGGGGCGGCGACGGCGCGGCCGCAGGAGCCGACGCAGCCGTCGGTGGGGCGCCGGCGGGTGGGTCCGGCGTGTCGCCGGGCGGCGGAGGAGTCCATGTCGGTGACCTTCCGTGGTGGTCGAGTGAACGGCTAGCGGCTACCGGGGATTGAGGTAGCAGCGGGCGCGCGAGGACGCGGACGGATGGGCGTCAGAGCTAGTGGGCTGCAGCCTCGTGGTGCAGCCGGCGGGCCTCGATCCAGAGGTCACGCAGGAGCGCCTTGGTGGTGACGCGCATGGCGTCGTTGTGGCTGTGGGCGTCGGTCCACTCGGGGTGGGTCATGAGGGTGTGCGCGCGGCGGGCGTCGTACACGTCGCGGTAGGGCGAGCGGGCCCGGGTGATGCCGTTCTTCATCGGCTCACCGGTCTGCTTGATGCAGGCCTCGGCGATGACGTAGGCGCGGGAGCCGGCGGAGACTGACCAGTTGGCGCGCTGGCCCTTGCGGCGGCGGGCGGCGTCGCCGTCGATGACGTGGCGGCCGCAGTAGGCCCACAGGGCGGAGACGGTGCGAGGGCCGGCGGGGACGCGGACGGTGCCGTCCTCGTGCAGGAGGTCTTCGCGCCAGTAGGGGTCGCCGATGGCGGCGAGCAGGCGAGCGGCCTGCTTGTTGCCGACGCCGGCCTGGGCCTTGACCCAGGGGCCGAGGGGGTGGGCCTTCATGGCCTTCTCGAGGTTGCGGGTGGCGTCCTTCTCCAGCTGCTTGAGGGTGTCGACGATCGCGGTGAGGGTGGCGACCTGGGGGTGCTCGGCGGTCAGGCCGGCGCCGCGGATGCGGCCGTCGCTGTCCTCGACGTCGCGGGTGAGCATCCGCAGCCGGTTCGCGTTGGCGTTCGCGGTGCGCTCGATGTCGTCGAGCGCCGCGGCGGCCAGCAGGAGGGTGGGGTCCAGCAGCAGCGGCGCACCACGGCGGGGTCGCGAATCTGCGCTGGCCGCTGCTGCTGGAGTTGTGCCCTGCTCCGACGGGGGGTCAGTGGTGACCGCGGGGTCAGTGGTCGGAGCAGGAGTTGAGGCCCCCGCCGGCGGACCTTCTACGGGCGTCGTGTCCGACCTGGCCGGCGGGGGAGTAGTGGGCCCACCAGCAGCAGCGAGCGTTGGCTGGGTAGCGACTGGCGCCTGGCTGCTGCTGGTGGGAGTAGAGCCCTGCCCGGCGGCCGAGTGGTGGGCATCGAGGCCAACTTGGCCGGGCAGGGAGTTGGTGGGGTCCTGGAGGATTCGGGCGCGGCGGGCGATGCCCTCGGCGCTGGGCTTCAGCTGCAGGTTGGGGCCGTTCTCGCCGACGATGTAGCGGGTCTGCTCGATGGTCATCTCAGGCCGCCTTCACGAGGCGCTCGGCGACGGAGACGGGTAGGCCCGCGACGGTGTCGGCCTGGTGCACGCTGAGGGCGTCGGCCAGCTCGGTCCAGCCCTGGGCGCGGGCCATGGTGTGGCGGGCGTGACGGCGCAGCCGGTCGGCCATGGCGAGCAGGTCGTGACGGGTGAAGTCGCCCAGGTGCTTGTTGGTGCCGTCGGCCGCGGGGTAGATCTCCCGCAGCCGCTCACGCCAGTCGGCGTTGATGGCGCGGATCTTGGAGGAGACGTGCTTGCGGGGGGCGTCCGGCGGCAGGTTGCCGTCGTCGCTCACCTGCTGCAGCTGCGGTGCCGGCTGCACGGGTCCGGCGATGGAGCCGGTCTGCCGGGAGCGGGAGGCGACCAGGCGGACGTAGGAGGGCAGGACCTCACGCAGGGCGTCGGCGTAGTCCTGCGGGTCGATGCCGGCGAGGACGGCGTCGGCGATCTCGCGCCAGTCGGTGAGGTCGCTGGCGTTGATGAGCTCGCGGATCATCGAGCGCACCGTCCTGTCGGTCGTCGTGGTGCTCATGGGTTCTCCCGGTGAAGTGGTGGCCGCCAGGCGCGACGAGTACGGGTACCGAAGGGGCTGTGGCCTGGCGGTTGCTGTGGGGTGGTGCCGCTGGATCCGCCGGAGTCCGGTGTCGCGGCGGATCCAGCGGGTCAGGGAGTGCGCGGCGCGGCGGCCGGCGCGGGTGCCCGGGTGGGCTCGGGCAGACAGCGCCGGGCGTCGGCCAGGCGCTCCTTCTCGCGGGCCTGGGCGCGCTCGTCGAGGGCGGGGACGGCCATGAGGCTGAGGCTGACGATGCCGGCGACGACGCACAGCAGGGCGTAGCCGACGAGGACGACCTGGACGCTCACGCCGGCACCGCCTCGCGGCAGCGCTGGGGGCAGCTGACGGGGGCGCCGGGCAGACAGCTGTCGCAGCGGCCGTGGATGTTGAGGGTGCGCCGCTGGCAGGTGTTGCAGGGCACGGAGCGCTCTCGCGGCTGGTGCACCTCGTGGCTGGTGCGGTTCATCGTGCGGTCCTCCGCTTCCTGGGTCGGCTGTGGGCGGCGTAGCTTCGGGCCGTCATGAGCAGGGGGTCGCTGGCCGCTCGGTGGCAGACGGCCAGGAAGTCGTCGACGTCGCTCTGCAGGAAGCGGCGGTAGCGGCCGATCTTGCGGGAGCCGATCTCACCCCGGCGAGCGGCCTTGTCGACCCAGCTGCGCGGGACGCGCAGCTGAGCGGCCACGTCGTCCGCGGTCAGGGTCTCGGTCATGGCGCGCTGACGGTGCTGGGGCCGGCACCGTCGAGCAGGTCGGCGACGGTGAGGTCCAGGGCGCGGGCCAGGGCGCACAGGGTGCTGGTGCGCGCATCGCTGGAGCGCTCGAGGGCGGCGACAGTGGACTGCCCGATGCCCGCTTCGGCGGCCAGGCGGTGCTGCGTCCAGTTGCGCGCCTCGCGCTCTCGGCGGATGCGGTCCGCGAGGTGCGTCGTCGTGGTGGGCATGCCCCATGTCTACCGGCTAACGGATTACGGGTCAAGCGTTGGAGTGACGGGATGTCGCACGAGGTCTGGCGGATGGGTGAAGTTGGGGCGCGTCAGCCTCGTTCACCCTTTACCCGGTAACCGCTAAGGTCGATGCTGACCACATGCCCACCGCTTGCCTGGAGATGCCGCTCATGCCTTCGTGGCCGACGGACGATGCCGGCACCCGCCAGCGCTGGCAGGCCGTGGGTGCCGAGGTGCGCGCCGCCCGCCTCGAGCGCGAGATGTCGCAGGCCGACCTGGCCGAGCGCATCGGCGTGCGCCAGAACGTCGTCTCCGAGGACGAGCGCGGCAAGGAGCGCGGCATCCCGATCCACCGCCTGGTGGCCTACGCCCAGGCGCTGAACATGGACTACGAGCTGCTCGCGCAGATGGCCTACGGGCTGAACCCGCCGCGCCCGGGCGAGAGCTTCCGCCGCCGCACCGGCTGACCCTCGACGGAGGGCCACGACCCCGAGTCGGGGTCAGTGCGTAGTGCGCAGCGCACTTATCACTTCGTATGCGGCGCAACGGTTTACACGGTGTGCGACCAGCTAGCAGGTCACGCAGCGTGAGTTAGCGCGCGCTCTCACACCGTGCTGTCATGCCCCTACAGCGAGTTTGGGGGGTTCTGATCTTGCACCGCTTCTTCCTGCCGGCTCTGACGACGATGACGGTCGTCTCGTGGGGCCTGGTCCTGTGGTTGTCCTTCGTCCAGCCGGCCGGGACGCCGGCCCGCTTCTGCACCGTCGCCGCCATCACCACGACGGCGGTCTGGATGCTCCTGTCCATCGGGGAACCTGTCCTGCTCGCACCGGGCGAGCAGCACCGCCGCCAGCGCCTGTGGCTGGTCGGCTTTAGCACGGCGGCCGGCCTGGGGCTGGCCGGTCTCGGCGTCTGGACGCTCGTGGGCCCGCCGACCACGGCCTCCCGGGCCGCGACCGCGGTGGTGGCCGCGGCCTGCGTGCTCGCGCTGCGCCTGCGCATCCGCCGCAGCAAGGACGCCTGGCGCGACGGCTACCGGCAGGGCCGCGAGGAGGCCCTGGCGGACCTGCCCTACCTGAGCGGGGTCCGCGACGCGGCCGCGGACGCCCGCGCCGGCAGGCCGACGGCCACCGTCCGCGCTGGTCGCACGCCGCGGCGCCTGAGCGTGGTCAGAGGGGAGGTGCGGCGTGAACCTGTCCAGTAGCACCCGCCAGTTCCTCGGGGGGCTGTTCCTCGGCAAGGCCGTCGCGGGCTTCCTCGTGACCCTGGGGTGGGTGTTCTTCGAGCCGGACAGCTGGGCGGCCAACACCCGGGTCGGGTGGCTGGTCTTCATCGTGGCCGTCCTGTGCGCCGTGATCGGCGTCTGGCTGCAGGTGGCCCGCTCCCGTGACGCCTGGCGGGCAGGCTACCGAGCGGGACTGGAGGAGGCCCGCACACGGCACCGCCCGTGAGGATCAGGCTGCCGGGCCGGTGCCGGGCAGCTGCGCGACGTCGGGCAGCTCGAGCAGAGGGCTGACGACGCTCACCTCCTCGACCAGCTCACCGACGAGGGTGTCGGGGAGCGCTTCAGGCAGCGCCGTCGAGAGCGCGGCGGCGGCGGCCTGCGCGGCCAGGCCCTGCGTGTCGGCGGCCAGGTGGCCGTACACGTCGACGGTGGTCTGGATGGACTCGTGGCCCAGGCGCCGCTGGATGATCGGCAGCGGGACACCCGCGGCGATCAGCCACGAGGCGTGCGAGTGCCGCAGGTCGTGGATGCGGGGGGTCTTGCCGATGCCGGCGCGCTCGACGGCGGGGCGCCAGACCCGCGGGTGGAAGTTCTGGTGGTGCACGGTGCCGCCCTGGGGGCCGGTGAAGACGTAGCCGCCGCCGCGGCGGGCGGTCGCCGGGCCGCGCAGCTGGCGCAGCAGATCGGCGATCTGCGGGGGCAGGGACACGGTGCGCACGCCGCGGCGGGTCTTGGGCGCGCCGATCTCGCGGACCTTGCCGCCCTGGTTGACGCCGGCGCCGCGCTTCCACGCGCGCGAGACGCGCAAGGTGGGCACGGGCGCCTCGAGGTCGAGGTCGCCCCATGTCAGGGCGGTGGCCTCGCCCCAGCGCAGGCCGGTGCCGGCCAGCAGCGCCACGAGCGGCTGCCAGTACGGCTCGACGGCGGCCAGCACGCGCGCGAACTCGCCCTCGGTGAGGAAGGTCATCTCCTCGCGGGTGCCTGAGGGCAGGCGCAGCCCGCGGCAGGGGTTGTCCGGGCGGTGCCCGGCGTCGACGGCGGAGGCCATCACCGTGGACAGCAGCCCGTGGGCGTTGGCGATGGTCTTCGCGCTGGTCGGGGTCCCGCGCCGGGTCAGCGTCCGGGTCTGCTGCGCGACCCAGCGGGCCACGTGGTCGCGGGTCAGGGTGTCCAGCGGGTACTCGCCCAGGGTGGGCAGCCACGTGCGCGCAGCCAGACGTCGGTACTCGGCCACGGTGCCGTCGGTGACGCCGGCGGCGTGCGCCAGGTGGTGCTCCAGCCAGTCGCGCAGCAGCGGGACCGCGCCGACGATGTTGCCGCGGCGAGCGCGAGCAAGGTCCAGGGCCGCGTCCCCGCCCAGGCGGGCGACGAGGTCGACGAGCTGGTTCGCGCTGGCCGGCGTGTCCATCGTCACAGATGTCTGCGCGCCGTCGCTGAGGGTGAACATCACCCGGTAGGCGATCGAGCCGTCCGCGCGGGGGCGGGCGTCGATGTGCGCCCCACGGCCGCGGCGCCGGCGCGGGCCCGAGCGCCCCGCGGCCAGGTGCGCCACGTTGCAGCAGGCCGGGTCCACCGCGCACGGCTCCGGCAGCGCGACGTCGCCGCGCCAGCCGTGCTCGGCGACCCACGCGACGTGGTGCGGGCGCACGCTCGTCGTGCCGGCCCGGTCGACCCGCGGCACCGTCCACGTGCCCTGCCCGGACTTCGCCCGGGCCCCCGTCCACGGCCAGCACTCCTGCGGTCCGCCGCACTCAACCCGCGCCCAGAACCGCTCACGCCGTTCCGGGGTGAGCGCTGCCAGGAACGCCTCAGCGGCCGTCGTCATGGCGCTCATGGTACGGACGGCCAGGCCAGCGTGGGTGTGACGTAGCACGCGGTTCGCTCACCCGGATGGCGCAACCCGCGCAGTTACGCTTGACACCGTAAGCCGGTAGGCGATGGGCGCCGCCGCAGGAGGAGCCGGGGATGCGCAGCGAGCGCACGGGCACGGGCAGGAGCGAGGCCGACGTCGAGACGTTCGTGCTGCGGCACTGGCCGGTGATGCTGCGCCTGGCGCGCAAGCAGATGCGCACCGCCCCCGCGATCGACCACGACGATGTCCTCTCCGACGCGGCGCTGGCGCTGCTGGAAGCCGCGCGCACCTACGACCCCGAGCGCGGGGGAGCGGAGGTCGCCCACGTCGTGCACACCGTGCGGTGGCGGATGATCGACCTGCACCGCACCCGCCGCGGCTACCCCGAGCGCCCGGACCGCGCGCCGCAGCGGCCGCGCCCGCGGGTGCTGCTGCTGTCGCTGGACGAGCCGGGCCCGGATGGGACGACGCTGGGGCAGGGGCTGTCCGCGGTCGCAGACCACGCCGAGGAGGTCGTCGACCGCCTCGCCGCGCGCCAGCTGCTCGCCGCGGCCTCGCCGGCGGACCGCCGGCTGCTGAGCGAGTACCACTGGGCGCGCCTGACGCTGCGTCAGCTCGGCGAGCGGCGCGGGTTCAGCGAGTCGCGCGCCTCTCGGGTCCTGACCCGCGCTCATGCCCGCCTGCGGGCCGTGCACGACGCCGACGACGCCCCGGACGCCCCGCAGGCCCTGGCCGGCTGAGCACGGCCCAGGACGGCGCCTGTCGGTCGTGGCTGGCACGGTGGCCGCCGTGGGGGAGGACGTCTTGAGGGGCGGGCTGGGCGACGTGCCGGGGAACCTGGAGCCGGGCGTAGTCGTCGATGGCGTGCAGGGTCACCCCGACCTGTGGTGGGACGGGCACCGCTGAGAGGTGTGGTGGCGGCAGCTGCCCGCCTGGCGGCGCCAGGAGCTGCTCGAGCTCGGCCACGGCGACCAGCCCCACGCCGTGGGCGGTAGCTGGATCGCAGACCTGCGCGGCGCGACCCACCCGGACCCCGACGCCGTCGAGCCGCCCCACGACCCGTGGAAGACCCGCCGGCCCTGGCAGCCGCCGCTCGTCCTGACGCCCGCCTTCCGGGTGTGGCTGGAGGAGATGCGCGCCGCCGGGCCCTGAGTGGGGCGGCCCTCACCGGTGCGCCAACACCGATGAGGGCCTTGATCCACCCCTGGAACAGGAGAAAAAGAGGGGCGGACCCGGAGCCGAGCTTCTCACACGCAGGGCACGGAGGGTCACGACGCACTCACCCGACCGGCCAGCGAAGACGGCGGCCCCCGCCGGCGCTCGAACACCGACGAGGGCCTTGATCCAACACCTGCTCGAACAGGAGAAGGACCCGCGGTGGATCGTCGCACAGTGGGCACGGTGCGGGTGACGGTGCTCACCCTGCCGGTGGTTGAGAGTGGCTGTCCCGCACGGGGTCAGCTACGCCCGTTTCCGTTAGCTTGCCTGTTTTCATTGCCGGGAGATGCAGCGAGGGCCCCTAAGCTACGTTTCCGCAGGTCAGGGGCCCTCGCCCGTGGGGTGAGTGACGGGACTTGAACCCGCGACTTCCTGGACCACAACCAGGTGCTCTACCAGCTGAGCTACACCCACCACGACGCCGTCCGCCCTCTCCGGGCACGCGGCGACGCAGCGAGGATACACGCCCGGCGCGGGCGCGGCCGCCGCCGGTCACCCGGGCGGGCGCGCGCTCAGCCGTGGGCCGCGGTGCCGTCCCCGGGCGCGAGCTCGTGGCGCTTGCCCGCGGCCTTCGCCGTCTCCGAGTCCGGCCCGGGCGCGGGCACGAACAGCACGTCCCGGTAGTACTTCAGCTCCTGCACGCTCTCGCGGATGTCCGCCAGCGCCCGGTGCCCGCCGTGCTTGGCGGGGGTGTGGAAGTACACGCGGGGGAACCAGCGCCGCGCCAGCTCCTTGATCGAGGACACGTCGACGATCCGGTAGTGCAGGTGCCCGGTCAGGCCGGGCATGTCGCGGGCCAGGAACGCGCGGTCGGTGTGCACCGAGCTGCCCGCCAGCGGCGCCTTCCGCGCCTCGGGGACCCACTGGCGCACGTACTCCAGCACCGCCTCCTCGGCCTCGGCCAGCGTCCGCCCGTGCGGCAGCTCCGCGAGCAGCCCCGAGGCGGTGTGCATGTCGACGACGACCTGCTCCATGCCCTCCAGCGCCTCCTGCGGCGGCTTGACCACGACGTCGACGCCCTCGCCGAGCACGTTGAGGTCGGCGTCGGTGACCAGGGCGGCGACCTCCACGAGCGCGTCGCGCTCCAGGTCCAGCCCGGTCATCTCGCAGTCGATCCACACGATCCGGTCCTGCACGCGGTCCTGGGCGCGCGCGCCGCCGGAGGGGGCCGGGCCGCCGCCGGACGGGGCCGCGCCACCGCTGGTTGTGCTGCTCACGGCGCCAGCCTAGGCGGTGCCCTAGCCTGAGCCCCATGCCGGACGACGCCCCCGGCGGCCCGGCCGGTACCCCCGCGCTCGCCGCACCGTCCGGCGCGGGCGCCGGCGGTGCCCCCGCCGCCCGCGCGCCGCGCGGTCGCTCGCTGCTCGTCCTGACCGTGCTCGTGCTGCTGGTGTGCGGGTCGCTGTCCATCGCCGCGGTGACGATGGAGGTCGGGCTGCGCGGCACCCTGCCGGGCCTGCTGCTGGCGGCCGTGCCCGTGGGGCCGGTGCTGGCGACCGTGGTGTGGCTGGACCGTCACGAGGCCGAGCCGCCGCACCTGCTGGCGTTCGCCTTCGGGTGGGGCGCGTGCGTGGCCAGCCTGGGCGCGCTGGTGCTGAACTCGCTGGGCTCGCAGCTGCTGCACCGGGCCGTGGGCGACGTGACGAACACCTCGGTCGTGGTCGCCCCGCTCGTGGAGGAGTCCCTCAAGGGCCTCGGGCTGCTGCTGGTGCTGCTGCTGCAGCGCAGGCACTTCGACGGCGTCGTCGACGGCGTCGTCTACGCCGCGTTCGTGGGGGTCGGGTTCGCCTACCTGGAGAACGTCCTCTACCTGGGCCGCGCGCTGGGCGCCCCGGAGGGGCAGGGCGCGCTCGTGGCGGTGTTCGTGCTGCGCTGCCTGGTCTCGCCGTTCGCGCACCCGCTGTTCACGATGGCCGTGGGCGTCGGGCTGGGGCTCGCCGCCTCCCACCGCTCGCGCCTCGTGCGGGTGGTGGCGCCCGTGGCCGGCCTGGTGGTCTCCGTGGTCCTGCACGCGCTGTGGAACGCCAGCGCCAGCAGCGGGGTGACGACGTTCATCGAGCTGTACCTGCTGCTGCAGGTGCCGGTGTTCGTCGCCGCCGTGGGCGTGGCGCTGGCGGCCCGCTCGCGCGAGGCGCGCCTGGTGGGCCGGCACCTGCAGGTGTACGTGCGCACCGGCTGGCTGACCGCCGACGAGGTCCGCACCCTGTCCTCGACGGGCGGGCGGCGCCTGGCCCGTCGGCAGGTCGCGCGCGGCGGCGGCCGGCCCGCCCTGGCCGCGCTGCGCGAGTTCCACGAGACGGCCACCGAGCTGGCGTTCCTGCGCGACCGGGCGCGCCGGGGCACGGCGCGCCCGGCGGCGGGGGAGGAGGCCGCGCTGCTGGAGCGGCTGGTCGCCGACCGCGCCCAGCTGCTGGCGGTGCTGCCCCCGCCGCGCGCGCCCCTGCCGCCGGCGCCGCGCTGACCCCCGCCCGCGGTCCCGGGCGGCGGCGCCCCGCCGGGGGGACGTAGCCTGCTGGGGCGCGCCGCACGGTGCGCCGGGGGGCGGCCGCGGACGCGGCCGCCGGGACGTCTCGCCGGGACAGAGGGTGGTCAGGGTGCCCACGGAGAACCGCTACGACGCCGTGCTCATCGGCGGGGGCGTCATGAGCGCCACGCTCGCGGCGATCGTCGGGGAGCTGGAGCCGGACTGGTCCGTCCTCGTGCTGGAGCGCCTGGACACCCTGGGCGCCGAGAGCTCCGACCCCTGGAACAACGCCGGCACCGGCCACTCGGCGCTGTGCGAGCTGAACTACACGCCGCAGAAGGCCGACGGCAGCGTCGACATCGCCAAGGCCGTCGCCATCAACGAGTCGTTCCAGGTGAGCCGGCAGTTCTGGGCGCACCTGGTGGAGACCGGCGCCCTGGCCGACCCGGGCGCGTTCATCCGCTCCGTGCCGCACATGAGCTTCGTGCGCGGGGCCGACGTGGACTTCCTGCGCGCCCGGTACGAGGCGCTGTCGGCGCACCCGCTGTTCGCGGACATGCAGTGGACCGACGACCGCGCCGTGGTCGGCGAGTGGGCGCCGCTGCTGCTGGAGGGGCGCGCGCCCGGCGAGCGGATCGCCGCGACGCGCTCGGAGGCCGGCACGGACGTGAACTTCGGCGCCCTGACCCGGGAGCTGCTGGCGGGCGCCGCCGCCCGCGGCGTCGAGGTGCGCACCGGGCACACCGTCACCGACCTGGCCCGCCGCGGCTCCGGGTGGGCGCTGACCGTGCGCTCCGACGCCGCCGGCACCGAGGAGGTCGTCACCCCGTTCGTGTTCGTCGGCGGCGGGGGCGGCGCCCTGCACCTGCTGCAGCGCAGCGGCGTCCCCGAGGGCCGCGGGTTCGGCGGGTTCCCCGTCAGCGGGCAGTGGCTGCGCTGCACGAACCCCGACGTCGTGGCCCGGCACGCGGCGAAGGTCTACGGGCAGGCGGAGGTCGGCGCCCCGCCGATGTCCGTGCCGCACCTGGACACCCGCGTCGTCGACGGGCAGCGGGCCCTCATGTTCGGCCCCTACGCCGGGTTCAGCCCCAAGTTCCTCAAGACCGGGAAGCTGACCGACCTGCCGCGCTCGGTGCGCGCCGACAACCTGCTGCCGATGCTGGCCGTCGCGCGCGACAACGTCCCCCTGACGACCTACCTGGTCAAGCAGGTCCTGCAGTCGCCCGCGCAGCGCCTGGAGGCGCTGCGGGTGTTCTACCCGGACGCCCGCGAGGAGGACTGGGAGCTGCTGACCGCCGGCCAGCGCGTGCAGGTCATCAAGAAGGGCCCGCGCGGCGGGGTGCTGCAGTTCGGCACCGAGCTCGTGCACGCCGCCGACGGCTCGATCGCCGCGCTGCTGGGCGCCTCCCCGGGCGCCTCCACCGCCGTCGACGTCATGCTCAAGCTGCTGCGGCAGTGCTTCCCCGCGCACCAGGAGGCCTGGCGCCCCCGGCTGGTGGACATGGTGCCCAGCTACGGCCGGGCCCTGTCCGAGGACGCGGACCTGCTGGCGAAGGCGTCCGCCCGCACCCGCGACGCCCTGCACCTGACGGCCTGAGGGCGCCCCCCCGCTCAGGCGGGGGAGGTCGTGCCGGTGCCCGCCCGGTCGGCGTCCACCGCCGCGTCGGCGGCCACCACGAAGGCGTCGCTGACGTCCCGCACGACCTTGCGCGCGAAGGCCGCCCCGCTGGCCCGCGCCAGCGGCAGGTCCTCCAGGTGCAGCACACCCGGGTGCGGGGCCCGCTCGGCGAACAGCGCCAGGGTCGTCGGCCCGTGCACCACCCGCAGGTCCGGGTGCGCGGCCAGGACGCTGTGCACGTACGCCTCGTCGGGCAGCAGCGTGGAGGCGAAGAAGCGCACGACGTCGGGACGCTCGTGCGTGGTGCGCAGCAGCCGCGCGACGGCGCGGCGCGAGAGCACCGTCCACAGCGACCCCTTGCGGTAGGGCACCGGCGGCGCGTCCGCGCGCGGGCGCGACACCAGCCACGTGCGCCCGCCCGCCAGGCGCACGTCGGGCGCCCCCGGGACCAGGCCGCCCACCCCGCGGGAGGCGGCCGCGACGGGCCCGGCCAGCCGCGCCGGCAGCAGGCGCCCGCCCGGCAGCCGGTGCCAGGAGCGCTCCCAGCGGTCGCGGTGCTCGCGCGGGTCGGGGTTGAGCAGGGCGTCGACACCGGTCAGCGAGCGCTCCCAGGCGGCCAGGTCCCGCACCGGGTGGTCCTGCCCGGACAGCAGGACGGTGTGCGAGGGCGAGAAGCGCCGCTCCGCCTCCGCCAGCGCCTCCAGCACCGCCGCCACCGTCGACCAGGTGCCCCAGCGGATCGCGGTGCGGCTGCGCAGCACCTGCGCGCCCGCGGCCGCCGCCTCCCGCGGGTCCAGGAACCCCGGCCGGCTGTGCCGCACGAGCACGTGCGCGCCCGGGGACAGCTCCCGCACCCGGCGCGCGGTGCGCAGCACCAGGTCCGCGTCGACGTGGCTCATGAGGACGTAGGCGAAGGCCCCGTCCGCACCCGTGCGCTGCACCGCGCCGTACTCCCGTCCGTGGGCGGCACCGGGACGGCGCCGTGTCGCAGCACAGGGTGGACCAGCGGGAGCGCTCCCACCACCGGTCCGCCGCGACCGGGGGGAGCGCCGCCTCAGCCGCGCTCGTCCCGGCGGGCGGCGCCCCAGCCGTGCCAGCGCTCCACCTCGACGAGGACGCTGACGCGCGGGCTGTCGCGGGTCGGGTAGGGCGTGCCCAGGTAGTGCCCGGACAGGCGGTCGATGTCCGCGAGGTCGGTGTCCTCGCGGACCTCCACGACGCGGCCCTGGAGGCTGACGTGGGTGTACCAGTCGTCCCCGGCCAGCGCGGTCAGGGAGACGCGCGGGTCGCGCTGCAGGTGGCGCAGGCGCGCGCGGGAGGCGTCCAGGTTCAGCAGCACCCGCCCGTCGTCCTGGAGCAGGTACCAGGTGGCGACGGTGACGGGGTGCCCGTCGGGGTGGACGGTCGCCATCACGGCGGGGTTCGGGCGGCGCAGCAGGGCGGTGACGTCGTCGGGAAGCGGGGGGACGGGCACGTCGGGTTCCTCTCCAGGGCGGTCGCGGGCCGGGTGGGCCGCGGGGGACCAGCGGCTGCGATGCTCGCGCAGGCCGCCGCGGGCGCTCGCGGCGGGGGACGGGGGAGCGGCGTGGGGACCGGTGGGGCGCGGTACGGGGTGGTGGCCTCGCCGCTGGGCGACCTGCTCGTGGCCCGCGGCGACGACGGCGTGCGCGGCGTCTGGTTCCCCGGTCACCGCGGTGGGCCGTCCGCGGACGCGCTCGGCGTGCGCGACGAGGCGGCCGTGGCGGACGTGCGCGAGCAGCTGGGCGAGTACTTCGCCGGCGAGCGCTGCGCGTTCGAGCTGCCGCTGGCCCCGGTCGGCGACGCGTTCGCGCAGCGGGTGCGCGCGGCGCTGCTGCGCGTGCCGCACGGGGCGACGACGACGTACGGGGCGCTGGCCCGCGAGCTGGGCGGGCCGGGGTACGCCCAGGCCGTCGGCGCGGCCAACGGCCGCAACCCGCTGAGCGTCCTGGTGCCCTGCCACCGCGTCGTCGGCGCCGACGGGGCGCTGGTCGGCTACGCGGGCGGCCTGGCCCGCAAGCGGTTCCTGCTGGCGCTGGAGGAGGCGCCGGCCGAGGAGGCCGGGCGCCTGTTCTGACCTCCGCGCGCTCAGCCGTCCAGCTGCCGGCGCACGTGCTCCACGACGGCGCCGGCCGCGGCCTCCACCTGCTCCAGCGTGCGCTCGAAGTCCTCCCGGCCGCCGTACCAGGGGTCGTCGATGTCGAGGTCCGCCTCGTCGGCCACCGCGTCCGGTCCCTCCACGTCGGGGGCGTCCGGGTCGAACGAGCGGTACATCCGCACGCGGGCGGCGGCGTCCTCGTCGGGGGCGTTCGTGCGCAGCCAGCGGGCGTGCCGGGCGGTCATCGCCAGCACGAGGTCGCGCCCGCCGATCTCCTCCGGGGTCGCCTGGTGGGCGCGGTGGCGGGGCACGTCGTAGCCGTGCTCGCGCAGCACCGAGGCGGCGCGCGGGTCGACGGGGTTGCCGTGCTCCTCGTCGCTGATCCCGGAGGAGTCGACCTCCACCCGACCGTCCAGGCCCGCCTCGGCCAGGCGCCGGCGCAGCACCACCTCGGCCATCGGGGAGCGGCAGATGTTGCCCGTGCAGACCGTCATGATCCGGTAGGTCACCGGGCCATCCTCGCGACCTCCCCGACGACGACGACCGCCGGGGCTCGCACGCCGCGCGCGGCCGCGACGGCGGCGATGTCCGCGAGCGGGGCCGTGGTGGTGCGCTGGGAGGGCCGCCAGCCGTCCTCGACGACCGCGACGGGGGTCACGGGGTCCTTGCCGTGGGCGAGCAGCCCGGCGGCCAGCGCGGGCAGGGTCGAGACGCCCATGAGGACGACGAGGGTGCCCTCCAGGCGGGCGAGGGCGGCGTGGTCCAGCTCGCCGGTGCTGGTGTCGTGACCGGACAGCACGGTGACGGCGCGGGCGGTGCCGCGGTGGGTCACGGGGATCCCGGCCGCGGCGGGGACCGCGAAGGCGCTCGTCACCCCGGGCACGACCTCGACCTCGACACCGGCCTCGCGGCAGGCCAGGACCTCCTCGCCGCCGCGGCCCAGGACGAAGGGGTCGCCGCCCTTGAGGCGCACGACGTGCCGGCCGGTGCGCGCGGCCTCGACGAGCAGGCGGTTGATCTCGTGCTGGGGGACGGGGTGGTGGTCGGGGGTCTTGCCGACGTCGACGACCTCCACCTCGGGGTCCAGCTCGTCGAGGACGTCCAGCGGCGCCAGGCGGTCGACGACCACCAGGTCGGCCTCGGCCAGCCGGCGTCGCCCGCGCAGCGTGAGCAGCCCGCTGTCGCCGGGGCCGCCGCCGACGAGGGTGACGCGGCCGGGCCCCGGGCGCCGCCGGCGCAGGGGAGCGGGTTCCACCGCTGGGTCCTGCGCCCCGTCCTGCGCCCCGTCCAGCGCTCCGTCCAGCCAGCGGCCCAGGGCCTCGCGCAGGTGGCGGGCGCGGCGCGGGTCGCGCCCGGCCGTCACCGAGACCACCACCTCCCCGCCGCCGGCCAGGTCGCGGCGGGCCACGGCGGGCGTCCAGGCGGTGGAGGCGGCCGCGTCGTCGGCGCGCACGCACCAGGTGCGCCGCTCCTCGGCGGCCGCGGCCAGCGCGGCGTCGGTGCCCGGGTCGCCGGTGGCGGTGTGCACCAGCCAGGCGCCCTCGACGTCGGCCGCGACGGCGGCGCGGGCGTGGTGGACCAGCGCGCCCGCACCGGCCAGGTCCGCGAGGTCCTCGCACAGCTGCGGGGCGACCACGACGACGTCGGCGCCGGCGGCCACGAGGTCCGCGGCGCGGCGGGCGGCCACGGGGCCGCCGCCGGCGACCAGCACGCGCCGGCCGGTCACGTCCAGGTGCAGGGGCAGCATCAGGCCTCCTCGGCCAGCGCGAGCGCGGCCAGGACGTCCGCGACGCCCGGCGCGCCGCCCGCCCCGGTGACGACGACGGCCGTGAGTCCGGCCTCCCCGGCCGGGCGCGCGGCGGTGCGGGCCTCGGCGGCCGAGCCGGCCGCCACCAGCGCCACGAGCCCGGCGTCGGCGAGCAGCCGGGCCACGTGCCCCGTGCGGCGCGCCAGCTCCGCCCGCTCCGCCGGCCCGTCGCCGAGGTCCTCGGCCAGGCCCGCGCGCACGTTGCCGGGGTCCACGGCGTAGGCGGGGCGCCCGGCGGCCAGCAGGGCGGCCTCCGCCTCCCGCAGCGCCTCGGGCGGGGCGCCCACGAGCCACACGGCCGCGCCGCGGTGCGCCCGCGCCGCCCGCGACGGCGTCCAGCGCGGGGCGCTCCCCGTGCCCTCCGGGCCGTCCGCCGGCCGCCCGGCGCCCGCGCGCGGCACGGCCTCGCGCACCACGCCCGCGGCCACCGTGGCGTGGGTGTGCTCGTCGACGAGGACGAACGCGCCGGTGTCCCGGTTGCGGGTGTAGGCGTCGACGACGAGGTCGACGGCCGTGCGCACGGTCACCGTGCCGATGTCGTTGAGCTCCAGCCGGTCCGGGGACGTGACGTCCGCCAGGGTCGCCGGGTCCAGGCGGTCGTGCAGGGCGGTGACCTCCGCCCGCACCGTGCGCGTCGTGTGCTTGAGCAGCAACCGCTGCCCCGGGTGGAGGGGTTCCTCGCCCATCCAGCACAGCTGCGCGCGCAGCTCGCGCGTCACCACGGGCGGGTCCTCCGGCGCGGTGAGCACGTCCCCGCGGCCCACGTCGAGGTCGTCGGCCAGCTGCACCGACACCGACAGCGGAGCCAGGGCGGTCTCGCGCTCCTCGTCCAGCGCGTCCAGGGCCGTGACGCGGGTGTGCGCGCCCGAGGGCAGGACGACCACCTCGTCGCCGGCGCGCAGGGTGCCCGCCGCCAGCCGGCCCGCGTAGCTGCGCCGCGCACCGGCCACCGGCCGCGACACCCACTGCACCGGCAGGCGCAGCCCGCCCTCGCCGGGCGGGGGGACGTCGACGGCGTCCAGGTGCTCCAGCAGCGTCGGCCCGTCCCACCACGGGGTGCGCGCCGAGCGCACCGCCACGTTGTCGCCGTGCTTGGCGGCCACCGGCACCACGAGCAGCGGCACGCCCAGGCGCTCGGCGACGTCCTGCAGCTCCGTGCGCACGCGGTCGAAGGCGCCGCGGTCGAAGTCCACGAGGTCCATCTTGTTCACGGCCGCCACCAGGTGCGGCACGCCCAGCAGCGTCGCGATCCGCGCGTGCCGGCGGGTCTGGTCCAGCACCCCCGCGCGCACGTCGACCAGCAGCATCGCCAGGTGCGCGTTCGAGGCGCCGGTCACCATGTTGCGCGTGTACCGCACGTGGCCGGGGGTGTCGGCCAGCACGTAGTTGCGCGCGGCGGTGGAGAAGAACCGGTACGCGACGTCGATCGTGATGCCCTGCTCCCGCTCGGCGCGCAGGCCGTCCGACAGCGCCGCCAGGTCCGGGCCGTCGGGGCCGTCCACGGCGGCCAGGTGGTCCGTCGGCAGGCTGCCGGTGTCCAGCAGCAGCCGCCCGATGAGGGTGGACTTGCCGTCGTCGACGGACCCGGCCGTGGCCATCCGCAGCAGTTCCCGCATCAGAAGTACCCCTCGCGCTTGCGGTCCTCCATGGCGGCGGAGGAGGTGCGGTCGTCGGCGCGGGTGGCGCCGCGCTCGGAGACGGTCGCCGCGCCGACCTCGGCGAGCACCGCCTCGACGTCGGTGGCGTCCGAGCGCACCGCGCCGGTGACGGTGAGGTCCCCGACGGTCCGGTAGCGCACCCGCAGCCGCTGCACGCGCTCACCGGGCAGCGCCGGGGTCAGGGGCGTGACGGCCAGCAGCATCCCGTCGCGCTCGACGACGTCGCGCTCGTGCGCGTAGTAGATGGACGGCAGGTCCAGGTCCTCCAGGGCGACGTAGCGCCACACGTCCAGCTCGGTCCAGTTGCTCAGCGGGAACACCCGCACGTGCTCGCCGCGGCGGATCCGGCCGTTGTACAGCGACCAGGGTTCCGGACGCTGCGCGCGCGGGTCCCACTGCCCCGCGGCGTCGCGGACGCTGAGCACGCGCTCCTTGGCGCGGGCGCGCTCCTCGTCGCGGCGGGCGCCGCCGAACGCCGCGTCGAAACCCCCTTCGGCGAGGGCGTCGAGCAGCGTGCGGGTCTGCAGGCGGTTGCGGGAGGCGCCGGGGGCGTCCTCGCGGACGCGGCCGCGGTCGATGCTGTCCTGCACGGACGCCACGAGCAGCCGGTGGCCGCCCGCGCGCACCCGCCGGTCGCGGAACTCCAGCACCTCGTCGAAGTTGTGGCCGGTGTCCACGTGCAGCACGGGGAACGGCACGGGCGCGGGACGGAACGCCTTCTCCACCAGGCGCAGCAGGACGACGGAGTCCTTGCCGGCGGAGAACAGCAGCACGGGCCGCTCGAACTCGGCGGCCACCTCGCGCACGACGTGGACGGCCTCGGCCTCCAGCGCGCGCAGGTCGTCCACGGCGCCGGGGCGGGTGACCGGACGGGACCCGGGCGCGGGACGGGGTGCGGGGTGCACGGCGGCGGCGCTCACAGGTGGATCCCGCACTCGGTCTTGGCGCTGCCGGCCCACCGGCCCGAGCGCGGGTCCGCGCCGACCGCGACGGGGCGCGTGCAGGGCGCGCACCCGATCGAGGGGTACCCCTGCGACAGCAGCGGGTTGACGAGCACGCCGTGCTCGTCGGCGTAGCGCTGCACGTCGTCGGCGCTCCAGGCGGCCAGCGGGTTCAGCTTCACCAGCCCGTGCCGCTCGTCGAACTGCACCAGCGGTGTCCCGGCGCGGGTGGGCGCCTCGTCCCGGCGCACCCCGGTGACCCAGGCCTCGTACCCGGCCAGCGCCGCCGCCAGGGGTTCGACCTTGCGCATCCGGCAGCAGGCCGAGGGGTCGCGCTCGTGCAGGCGGGCGCCGAACTCCTCGTCCTGGGCGGCGACGCTCAGCCGCGGCAGGACGTCCACCACCCGCACGTCCATCGTCGCCGCGACCGCGTCGCGGGTGCCGCGGGTCTCGGCGAAGTGGTACCCGGTGTCCAGGAACAGCACGTCCACCCCGGGGGCGTGCCCGGCCACCAGGTGCGGCAGGACCGCGTCGGCCATGCTGCACGCGACGGCCAGCCGGCCGCGGAACTCCGCCGCCGCCCAGGCCGCGACCTCGTCCGCGCCCGCCCCGGCGAGCCGGTCGGCGGCCGCGGCCGCGACGGCCCGCAGCTCCTCGGCGGAGCGGGTGGCGGGGGTCGTCCCCGGGGGGGTGCTCGTGGGGGTGCTCATCGCAGGGCCTCCTCGTCGCTGCGGTGCGCCCAGGCCGCGAACGTCTCGCGGTCGGCGCGGGTGTCCAGGTAGCGGCGCACGACGCGCTCGACGTAGTCGGCCAGACCGGTGGCGCTCACCTTCAGCCCCCGCACGGTGCGGCCCAGCCCGGGTTCGGTGCGGTCGGCGGAGGCCAGCCCGCCGCCCAGGTGGACCTGGAACCCGGGCACCTGCACGCCGTCGTCCCCGGTGACCAGCTGCCCCTTCAGGCCGATGTCGGCGGTCTGGATCCGGGCGCAGGAGTTCGGGCACCCGTTGACGTGCAGCGTGATCGGCGTGTCGAGCTCGATGCCCGCGAGCCGCCGCTCCAGCTCGGCGACCGCCTGCGCCGCCGTGGCCTTCGTCTCGACGATCGCCAGCTTGCAGAACTCGATGCCCGTGCAGGCGATGGTGCTGCGCCGGAACGGCGACGGGGCGGCGGTCAGCCCCAGCTCCCGCGCCGCGGCCAGCAGCGCGTCGACGCGGTCCGGCTCGACGTCCAGGACGACGACCTTCTGGTGGGGGGTCAGGCGGACGCGCCCCGACCCGGCGGCCTCGGCCGCGTCCGCGATGGCCCTCAGCACCGTCCCGCTGACCCGCCCGACGGTGGGGGCCAGGCCCACGTAGCGGCGGCCGTCCTTCTGCTCGTGCACGCCGACGTGGTCGCCCGGCCCGCGCGGCGGCGGCGGTGCCGGACCGTCGGTCAGGCGCCGGCCCAGGTACTCCGTCTCCAGCACCTCGCGGAACCGCGCGGCGCCCCAGTCGGCCACCAGGTACTTCAGGCGGGCCTTGTTCCGCAGGCGGCGGTAGCCGTAGTCGCGGAACACCCGCACGACCCCGTGCCACACCTCGGGCGCCTCGTCCGCGGTGACGAACGCGCCCAGGCGCTGGGCGAGGTGGGCGCTGGTCGAGAGCCCGCCGCCGACCCACACGTCGAAACCCGGCCCGAGCTCGGGGTGGACGACGCCGACGAACGACACGTCGTTGATCTCGTGGACGACGTCCTGGCTGGGGTGGCCGGTGACGGCGGTCTTGAACTTGCGCGGCAGGTTCGCCAGCTCCGGGTCGCCGACGAACCGGCCCACGATCTCCTCGACGACCGGCGTCGGGTCCAGGACCTCGTCGCGGGCGATCCCCGCGACCGGGCTGCCGAGCACGACGCGCGGGGTGTCCCCGCACGCCTCGGTGGTGCGCAGCCCCACGGCCTCCAGCTCGCGCCACACCTGCGGCACGTCCTCGACGCGCACCCAGTGCAGCTGCACGTTCTGCCGGTCGGTGATGTCGGCGGAGTCGCGGCCGAACCGGGTGGACAGGTCCCCGACGACCCGCAGCTGCTCCGTCGTCAGCGCCCCGCCGTCGACGCGGACGCGCAGCATGAAGAACTCGTCGGACAGCTCCTCGTTCGACAGCTGCGCGGTGCGCCCGCCGTCGATCCCGGGCCGGCGCTGGGTGTACAGGCCCCACCAGCGGAACCGGCCGTTGAGGTCGTCGGGGTCGATGGAGGAGAAACCCTCCCGGGCGTACACGCGCTCGATCCGCTCGCGGACGTCGAGGCCCGGGCCGGCGGCCTTGACCTCCTCGTTGTGGTTGAGCGGTGCACGACCGTCCACGGCCCACTGGCCGTTGCTGCGGGTGCGCGCGGGACGGGCCGGCGCCGCGGCGGGTGCGCCGGGCGTCGCGAGCGAGGGGTCGGGTGTCATCGGTCCTCACGGGGGTGCGGGCCCTCCGTGAGGAGCGCCCCTAGCGGTGACGGGGAGGGGTGGGGGAGGTGGTGCGGCGGCAGGCGTAGTTGCTGTGCACGCGCATGAGGTCGACGTACCGGCGCGAGACGAGGCGCACGGTCAGCGGCTGGACCACGTCCCCACCGTAGGGCACGCGGAACCCCCGTCAAGCCCGTCGGGGAGTTCCGCGGGTCCTCCGGCGGGTTCCCGGCGCGGTCCGCGGGGAGTTCCGGCCGGCGCCGGGTGTTGACGGTCCGCGTCCGGCGCCCTAGCGTGGTCGGCAGGTCACGAGTGCCAGCGTCAAGCCCCGGCTCGCTGGTCGGCAACCCTCCTCCGCGGCGGGGTGCTCCGGGTGAGGACCTGGCCGGTCGCCGCACGGTGCCCGGCAAGCGCGGACCTGCGGGTCCACCGGGACGAACGGGAAACCCTCGTGCGCAGACTCGTGCTCCTCGCTGTCGTCGGCCTGCTGGCCCAGCTGGTCGACGGCTCGCTCGGCATGGCCTACGGCGTCACCTCGACGACTCTCCTGCTCCTCGTCGGCACCAGCCCGGCGCTGGCGTCGGCCACCGTGCACCTGGCCGAGATCGGCACCACGCTGGCCTCCGGCGCCGCGCACCACCGGTTCGGGAACGTGGACTGGCGCGTGGTCCGGCGGGTCGGGATCCCCGGCGCCGCAGGCGCTTTCGTCGGCGCCACGCTGCTGTCGTCGCTGCCCGGGGACGTCGCCGCCCCCTTCGTCAGCGTGCTGCTGCTGGGGTTGGGCGTCTACATCCTCGTGCGGTTCTCGGTCACCACCCTGGACGCGCGGTCCCTGCACCGCCCGCTGCGGCGCAGGTTCCTCGCCCCGCTCGGGCTGTTCGCGGGTTTCGTCGACGCGACCGGCGGCGGGGGCTGGGGCCCCGTCGGGACCCCCGCCCTGCTCGCCTCGGGCCGGCTGGAACCGCGCAAGGTGATCGGGTCCGTCGACGCCAGCGAGTTCCTCGTGGCCGTCGCGGCCAGCGCGGGTTTCCTCCTCGGCCTGGGCTCGCAGGGGATCGCCTGGTCGTGGGTCCTCGCGCTGCTGGCCGGCGGGCTGGTCGCCGCGCCGATCGCCGCCTGGCTGGTGCGGTTCGCGCCCCCGCAGGTGCTGGGTGCCGCCGTCGGCACCGTCATCGTCCTCACGAACTCCCGCACCCTGCTGCGCGCCGACGCCGTCGCCGCGCCGGACGGCGTGCGGTTCGCCGTGTACGCCCTGGTGCTGGTCCTCGGCGGCCTGGCCGTGACCAGCGCGGTGCGCCGCCACCGGCGTTCCCGCACCACCCCCGCCCGCCAGCTGCAGAGGAGCACCACCGCGTGACCTACGTCATCGCCCAGCCGTGCGTGGACGTCAAGGACAAGGCGTGCATCGAGGAGTGCCCCGTCGACTGCATCTACGAGGGCGAGCGGTCGCTGTACATCCACCCCGACGAGTGCGTGGACTGCGGGGCCTGCGAGCCCGTGTGCCCCGTCGAGGCCATCTACTACGAGGACGACGTGCCCGAGCAGTGGTCGGCGTTCACCGCCGCCAACGCCGAGTTCTTCGACGCGGTGGGTTCCCCCGGCGGGGCGGGGGCGCACGGCCCGGTGGCCGGCGACCACCCGCTCGTCGCGGCCCTGCCCGCCCCCTCCTGAGGGTCCCGTCCGCGCTGCGCCGTCCGGGTCGCCGTGACCGCCCGGGCTCAAGGCGCGTGCCGGGCGCACCGATCGGGGGACGTGGACACCTCCAGCGTGCCGGAGCGCGGTGAGCGGGCGCCGCTGGTGAGCCTGACACCGCGGCGGCCGGCCGCCGGCCCGACCCGCCGCGCCCGCGCGTCGGCGCCGAGCGCCCTGGACCGCGAGACGTCCCGCGCGGTCCTCGACAGCACCGCGGCCCTCGTCTGCGTCCTCGACGTCCACGGCCGCTTCACCCTGTTCAACCGTGCCTGCGAGGAGCTGACCGGCTACGCGGCCGAGGACGTCCTGGGCGAGGAGATGTTCGACCTCGTCATCGCGCCCGGGGACCGTGAGCTGGCCCGGCAGGGCGTCGCCCTCGGTGTGGCGCACGGGTCCTCCAGCGTCGCGGAGGGGGAGTGGCTGGACCGCGACGGCGGCCACCACCGCATCCGCTGGCACAACACGATCCTGCTCGACGAGGACGGCGTGCCCGACCGCCTCGCGTGCGTCGGTGTCGACGTCACCGAGCAGCGCCGCGCCGAGGAGATGCTGCGCGAGCTGGCGAGCACCGACCCCCTGACCGGGCTGCTGAACCGGCGGGCCCTGTTCCAGGAGGCCGCCGCGGCGCTCGACCCCGCCGGGGAGGGCTGCGGTGTCGTGTGCGCCGACCTCGACGGGTTCAAGCGGGTCAACGACGAGCACGGGCACGCCGTCGGCGACGCCGTCCTCGTCGAGGTCGCCGCCCGGCTGCGCTCCGCCGTCCGCGACGGCGACGTCGTCGCCCGCACCGGAGGCGATGAGTTCGTCCTCCTCCTGCGCGGCGCCGGGTGCGACCCCGCCGACGCCGCCGCGCGCGCCGCGCGGGCCGCCGCGGCCGGCCCGCTGGCCCGCGCCCACGGCGTCGGGGTGAGCGCGGGGTGGGTGCGCGCCGCGGCCGGCGACGACGTCGACGAGGTGCTCTCGCGCGCCGACGAGCGCATGTACGAGGTGAAGCGCGCGCGCCGCTGACCGGCGGCGTGCGCCGGCCCTCACCCGGTGACGGTCACCGTCTTGGAGTCCTCCGCGACGCGCGAGCCGTCGCGGGCGGACTCGCTGAACGCGCGCACGGTGTGCTCGCCCGGCGGCAGGTCGACCGCGACGGAGAAGTCGCCCCGCCCCGGGCCGGCCTCCGACGCCGTCGTCCACCCCTGCGCCACGACCCGCCCGCCGGCGTCCACGACGTCCCAGCCGACGGTGCCCTCGAACACCGTCGCCCGACCGGACACCGTCACCGGCGAGGTCACCCGCGCGCCCTCCTCGGGCTGCAGCACCCACACCGGTCCCAGCACCTCCGCGGCGCTCGCGCGCGCCAGCGCCTCCCCGGCGTGGGCGCCGAGGTCCCACAGGTCGGGCACGCGCGAACCGTCGACGAGCAGCTGCACCCCCGCCACCGACGGGTCCGCGGCCGTCACCGTGTGCACGACCTGCTGGAGCGCGGCCCGCGCGAGAGGCGCGTCCGCGCCCGGCGGTGGCGCGGCCGCCTCCGCGGACAGGTCGACGGTGACGAGGTCCTCCAGCCGCTCCACGCCGAGCAGCCGCGTGCCCTCCGGCCACGGGACCGAGTAGTCGGGGTCGCGCGGCGGCGACAGCGCCACGCCCAGGGCGGTCCTGACCCGGTCACCGTCCAGGGGCACCCGCGCGAACTCCCGGTACAGCGCCACCTCCAGGCCGCCCACCAGGCCGGTGCGGCCGGCGTAGTAGGCGGGGACCGTCACCAGCTCCGGCGGGGCGGACGGGTCCGCCGTCGCCGTCGGGGACGACGGCGAGGACGACGGCGCGGGGGTGCCCGGGGCGGGACCCCCGGCGGGAGCGGGGCCGCACGCGGTCACCAGGGCGGTGACCAGCGCGAGCGCCGCGCCGGCGCGCGGGGGACGGGGAGTGGACTCCTGCTCGGTCACGGCGCTGCTCCTCCCGGACGCCGCAGCGCCGCGACGCCGCAGCGCTGCGAGGCCCATCGTCCTCGCCCGCGACGGCCTGCGCGCGGTGAGCGGCGGACGGGCGCGGGGACGGGAGGGTCGGTGCGGGAGGGTGCCCCCGGCAGGATTCGAACCTGCGACACACGGTTTAGGAAACCGATGCTCTATCCCCTGAGCTACGGAGGCGCGGCCCGCGCGGGCGGGCCGGGGCGAGTCTAGCGGGGCGGCTGCCGGGGCCCGCGGGCGCGGCGTCGCCGCCCGCCGGGAGCGTTCGTCATCGTCGAACGCCGCTGGCGTACGACGTCATGTCGTTCTCCCACAACGAACATCGCGGCCCGCCGGTCCGGACCACGACCGCGCAGCGCCTATGCTCAAGCCGCAGCGAACGCCGACCGATGCCGTCTGCTGGGTGTCGGAGGCCGAGTCGACGGCGACTCCGACACCGGCCGACGTCGTCGCCCAGAGGAGTACCCGTCATGGCCCCCACCGTCGCCCGCCCCCGGGCCGAGCAGACCGTCCCCGCCCAGCGGCGCGCGCCGCGCCAGCACGCGGCCACCGCCGCCGTCCAGGCGGCCCTGACCGAGAGCGGCTGCATCCTGGTGGACACCACCGCCACCACCACCGGCTGCACCGTGTCCTTCTACGACGCCCGCTCCCTCGGGCGCGCCGTCGAGGTCATCGCCGCCGCCGCCGTCCGCGCCGGTGACACCGGCCTCGCCGACCGCGCCCGCCAGGCCGGTCCGGGCGCCTGGACCGTCACCGCCCACCCGCAGGCGTGGGAGGGCCCCGAGGGCGACCCGCGTGCCGCCGGCAGCCGCTCCTCCACGACGTGGCGCCTCGGCATCCCGCTGGCCGACCTCGTGCCCACCGCCAGCGCCCTGCTCGTCTGAGCCGCTCCCGCCGGGGGTCCTAGACCTCGACCTCGGCGAGGACGCGCGGCACCTGCGCGGGCAACTCCCGCGCCAGGAAGCCCAGCCGGCCCACCTCGGTCGCCAGCCGGTCCCCGGCCCGCCCGTGCAGGTACGCCGCCCACAGCGCCGCCTGCACCGGCTCCGCACCGCGGGCGCACAGCCCCGTGACGATGCCGGCCTGCACGTCCCCGGACCCCGACACCCCCAGCCCCGCACCGCCCGACGGGTCGCTCCACAGCCGCCCGTCCGGCGCGGCGATCCAGCTCGTCCCGCCGCCCGCCACCACCGCGCACCGGCTGCGGCGGGCCAGCTCCACCGCCGCCCCGGCCGTGTCGCGCTCCACCTCCTCCGGCTCCGCGTCCAGCACGATCGCCAGCTCCGCGGCGTTCGGGGTCAGCACGGCCCGGCCCTCGAGGTGGTGCAGGAACGTCTCGTCGCGCGTCACGGGCGCCAGCCCCAGCGCGTCCAGCACGACCGTCCTCGACAGCCGCGGCACCAGCGCCTCCAGGAGCGCGCGCACGTCCGGCTCGCCGACCGCGCCCACGCCCAGCAGCACGGCGTCCGCCGACCCGGCCAGCTCGGCCAGCTCGCCGTCCTCCTCGCCCGCGGCGGGGTCGATGCCCCCGCCGGGCGTCTCCGTCAGCGGCAGCACCAGCGCCTCCGGCAGTGCCACCCCCAGCCCCGCCGCCGTCGTGCGCGTCGTCGCCACCTGCAGCTTGCCCGCGCCCGAGCGCAGCGCCGCCTCCGCGGCCAGCAGGACCGCGCCCGGCGTGCGGGTGCTGCCCCCCACCACGAGCGTGCGCCCGCGGCTCTCCTTGCCGGACCCCGGCGGGGGCAGCGGCCACTCGCGCAGCAGCGCCGACGTCACCGTCGTGGCGCGCTCGCCGGCCGGCCCGCTCACCGGGCCACCCCCGCGCCGCCGCCCGCGGGCGCGTCGTCGGGCTCGTCGTCCACCTCGTCGTCGGTGACCGCCAGGTCCGCCACGTCCGCCACCGCCGTCGTGTCGCCCGCCACGTCCAGCACCGGCCCGTCCGGGCCCGCCCGGTACGCCGTCACCGAGCAGTTGGCCAGCGGTTCCTCCCGGTCCAGGCGCAGGACCTCCTCCTCGTCGAGGTCCTCCAGCACCATCCGCGCGTTCATCACCACCGCCTGGTGGCTGACCAGCAGGACGTGGCGGCCGGCGTGCTCGGCGCGCAGGTCCCGCAGCAGGCTGCGCAGCCGCAGCGCCACGTCGCACCAGCTCTCCCCGCCCGGCGGGCGGTAGTACAGCTTGCCCAGGTGCTCGCGGCGGGCGGCCTCCTCCGGGTACCGGGCGCGCACCCCGGCGCCGGTCAGCCCGTCCCACCAGCCCAGGTCGCGCTCGCGCAGGCGCTCGTCGGTGCGCAGGCGGCCCGGGTCGCGACCCGCCTCCCGCAGCTCCGCCACCACCGCCTCGGCCGTCGCGCGCGCCCGCCGGTACGGGGACGTGACGACCACGTCGGGCAGCGGGGGCGCGGCCGCGTCGTGCACCAGCCAGCGGCCCACCGCGCGCGCCTGCCGGCGCCCCAGCGCCGACAGCGGCACGTCCGCGTCGCGCTCCCCGACGTCGACGACCTCCGAGCGGCCGGCCCGGGCGCGCGCCTCGGCCACGTTGCCGACGCTCTCCCCGTGCCGCACCAGCACCAGTCCCGCCGGCCAGCCGCCCGGCACCCCCACGTCGGCTCCTCCCGCTCGCACCCGTTCCGGCGGCCAGCCAACCGCACGAACGTCCCCGGCGCGCGGTGACAGCCGGTGCACCGGGCGCACAGGGCGTGACGGGTGACAAGGTGGTGACCGTCGACGGAGCGGTCGTCGACACTGGGCGGGCGACGGCGGCCGCCCCGGACCCGCCGGGACCCGGCGGTCCGGAGGAGCGGAGGTGGTGGCGCTGGCGCGCGTGGCACGGGCGTGGCACCGGCTCATGCTGCGCACCTCGCTGCAGCGGCGGGTGTCCGCCATCGCGGCCGGGTTCCTCGCGGTGGTGCTCGCCTTCGCCACGGTCGTCGTCGTCGGGCTCGTCGCGCGCGACGAGGTGATCGACCGGCCCGAGCCGTACAACGACGTCGTCGCCGAGGTGAACGACTACCGCGGCGACTTCGTCCGACTGCACGTGCACCACCAGCTCTACATCGTCTCCGGCCTGCTCGAAGACCTCGAGATGCGCGAGCAGGACGAGACGGCGCTGACCGACAGCGCCGACGACCTGCGAGGGGCGGCTCGCGCCACCGGCAGGGCTGACATCAGCGCTCAGGTCGAGGAGGTGCTCGCCGGTTACTCGCGGTGGCGGGTCATCGCTCGCCGCCAGGTGGTGGCCCGGCTGGCTGGCGATCAGCAGGCGCTCCGGGAAGCGCAGGGTCGTGGACTCGCAGGACTGCAGTTCCTGGAGACGAACAGCGCCCTGGAAGACCTGGTGACGCAGCTGGAGGACATGCGCGGCGAGGCGGTGCGGCAGTCGGCGCGCGCGCAGGCGATCTGGTTGTGGCTGTCCCTCGCCGCGGCCGGCGCCGCCATCGTGCTCGTCGCCTGCGCCCTCTACCTCGTCCGCCGCTGGGTGCTGCGCCCCCTGGACCACCTGTCCGCGCAGATGCTGCGCGTGGGCGGCGGGGACCTGCAGACCCCCGTCGGGCTGGCCGGGCCGCCGGAGCTGGCCGCCGTGGCCTCCTCGGCCGAGACGATGCGCCGGCGCATCCTCGACGAGCTCGCCGACGCCGTGGCCGCCCGCGAGGCGCTGCAGCAGGGCCAGCCGCTCGTCGCGGAGGTCCGCGACCAGCTGCAGGCGCACCCCGTGCCCGACCTGCCCGGCTGGGCGGCCGCGGCGGCGCTGCGCCCGGCCGAGGGGCTGCTCGCGGGGGACTGGTACGACGTGCTGCCCCTGCGCGACGGCCGCTGCGCCGTGGTCGTGGCCGACGTGTCCGGGCACGGCGCCCGCGCCGGCATCGTCGCCATCCAGCTCAAGCGGCTGCTGGAGGCCGCCCTGCACCTGGCGCCGGAGCCGGACCTGGCGCTGGCGATGGCCGCGCGCGTCTTCGCCGACGAGGCCGAGCGCTTCGCCAGCTGCGTCGTCGCGGTCGTCGATCCCGACTCCGGCCTCGTCACGTACGCCAACGCCGGGCACCCCGAGCCGCTCGTCGTGCGCTCGGGGCCCGAGGGGGTGCGGGTCGTCTCGCGGCTGCGGCCCACCGGGCCGCTGCTGTCGTGGCTGCACCTGGACGTGCCGGGCGCCTGGACGGCCGCGACCGTGCCGCTCGCTCCCGGTTCCACGCTCGTCGTCTACACGGACGGCCTCGTCGAGGCGCGCCCCACCGGCAGCACCGACGAGCTGGGCGTCGACCGCTTCCTGCAGGCCCTGGCCCCCCACGAGGAGCTCACCCCCGCGGTGATCGTGGACGAGGCCCTCGACGTCGCCCGCCGGTGGAGCGGCGGCCGCGTGCGCGACGACGTCACGCTCGTCGCCCTGCAGCGCCTGGGCACCGCGGCCCGCACGGACGGTGAGCGCACGCGGACGGGCGGTGTCGCCGCGGCGGGGGAGTGAGGCGGAGCGCCTACTGTGGAGGGGTGGACGAGCCCGTGCCCGACGACGCCCCGGCCACCCCCGAGCGGGCCGGGTCGACACCCGGCGGGACCCCCGCGGGCACCGGTGACCTGACCCGCCGCCGCTGGTGGGACGAGGCCTCCGCGCTCGGCGTGCCCTCCGCGCTCCTGCACTGCCCCGACGGTACGAGCACCGGGCTGGACCTGACCACCGCCCACCCCTCGGGCCTGGCGCAGCTGCTCGCCGGGTCCCCGACCGCCCTGTCGAGCCTCGTGCGCGAGGCCGGCGCCCACGCCACCGCCCGCGAGCGCGCCCGCGCCGTGCACCGCACCGCCCAGGTGCTGCTCACCCAGCACGGCACCCGCTCCCTGGCCCTGGCCGTGGGCGTCGTCAGCTGGCGCGGTGAGGGCGCCCCCTCGCGGCGGGTGCCGCTGCTGCTGCGCCGCTGCACCCTGGAGGTGCCCGCCGACGCGCCCGACGACCACGTCGTCCGGCTCGACGACGAGGTGCTCGTCAACCCCGTCCTGGCCGCCACCGCCCGCCGCGAGCTGGGGCTGCCGCTGGACACGGCCGCCGTCCTGCGCGCCGTCGGGCGCCACCGCGGCTTCGACCCCGACCCGGCCCTGGCCGAGGTGCGGCGGCAGCTGCACGCCGCCCCCGGCCTGCGGGTGGAGCGGCGGCTGCTGCTGGCCGCCTTCGCCGACCCCTCCGCCGACCTGCTGGCCGACCTGCGCCGCCGCGGCGCGCGCGTGCGCGGGCACCGCGTCGTGCAGGCCCTCGCCGAGCGCCGCGCCCCCGCGCCGGGACCGGCGCCGTGGGCCGGCGCGGACGCCGCGGGGGGCGCCGGCGCGGGTCCCGCGCGCTCCCCGCTGCCGCTGGACCCCGCGCAGCGGCGCGCCGTCGAGCACGTCACCGCCGGCGGCGACCTGCGCCTCGTGGCGCCCGCCGGCACCGGCGCCACCCAGGTCGCCGCCGCCCTCGTCGCCGCCGCCGCCGAGCACGGCCGCACCGTCCTGCTGGTGGCCGGTGCCGCGGCCGAGCGGCGCGCGGTCGACGACCGGCTGCGCGGGGCGGGCCTGGGCTCCCTCGTCCTCCACCTCGACGGCGACCTCAGCGCCGCGCCCGTTGCGGCCGCCGCGCAGCGCCAGGTGCGGGCCGCGCTCGCCGAGCGCGAGCGCCGCCGCGACGGGCGCGCGGCGCCCCGGGACGACCAGCCGGACCAGCGGGGCCCCGAGCGGGACGTGCAGCGCCTGGCCGCCGTCCTGGCCGCCACCGCCGACGCCTTGCACACCCCCCGCGCCCCGTGGGGGGTCAGCGCCCACCAGGCCCGCGAGGCCCTGGCCGAGCTCGCCGCCCGGCCCACCGCCCCCTCCACCACGCGGCGCCTGCGCGGGGAGCACCTGGCCGCCTGCCGGCGCGAGGACCTGCCCGGGTGGGCGGCGCGCCTGGAGGAGGCCGTGCGCCTCGGCGCCTTCGACGTCACCCCCGACACCAGCGTCTGGGCCGGCGCCGACCTGACCAGCGACGAGGCCGCCGGGGCGACCCGGCTGCGGCTGCGGCGCGTGGTCGAGGAGGAGCTGCCCCGCGCCCGCGCCCGCACCGCCACGCTGGCCGACGCGGCCGGCCTGCGCGGCGCCGCCTCGGTCGCCGAGGCCGTCGAGCAGCTGCGGCTGCTGGAGGGCGTGCGCCTGACCGTCGGCCGCTTCGGCGCGGACGTCTTCGCGCGGTCCCTCGGCGACGTGGCCGCCGCCACCGCCACCGCCGACTGGCGCCGCAGCCACGGCGTGCGCACCGGTCCCCTGGCCCGCTGGCGGCTGCGCCGGCAGGCGCGCGCCATGCTGCGCGAGGGGGTCGTGGCCGACAGCACCGAGCACCTGCACGACTGGCTGCAGCAGGCACGCGCGCAGCGCCTGGCCTGGCAGCGCTTCACCACCCGCGACGCGGCGCCGCACGTGCCCGACGGGCTGGCCGAGGCGCAGGTGGCGGTGGTGGCCCTGCGCGACGACCTGGACGCGCTGGCCGAGGTGCTGCCGGAGCGCCTGCGCGCCGAGGGCAGCCTCGTCGAGCTGCCGCTGCCGGAGCTCGGTGCGCAGCTGGCCGCGCTGCAGCGCGACGTGGACGCCCTGGACACCCTGCCGCGGCGCACCACGCTGCTGCGCGAGCTCGGCGCCGCCGGCTGGCAGCCCCTCGTGGAGGACCTCGCCGCCCGCTGGTCGGGGCCGGGCAGCCTGGACCTGGCCGCCGAGGTCGAGGCCGCCTGGTGGTCGGGCGTCCTGGACGTCGTCAGCCTCGACGACCCCCTCGTGGGCGCCGGGGACAGCGACGCCCTGCGCCAGGCGCGCGCCGACCTCCAGCTGGCCGTCGCGGCGGCGCACGTGCACGCCGCCCGCGCGGTCCGGGCGGCCGTCGACGCCCGGATCGACCGCGCCACCGCCACCGCGCCCGCCGACGCCGCCGGTGCGGGCGCCGCTGGGCGAGCCACCGCCGCGGTGGCCGACGCGGTGGCCGACGCGGTGGCCGACGTGCTGCCGTGCTGGGCGCTGTCCCCGGCCGGTGCCGCGGCCGTCCTGGGTGCGGGGGCCCTGCCGGGCGCCGGTGACCAGGAGCCCGCCGCGGACCTCGTCCTCGTGCTGGGGGCCGAGGCCGTGGCGACCGCCGCCGTCCTGCCGGCCCTCTCGCGCGGCGCGCAGGTCGTCGTCGTCGGCGACCCGGCCCTGCCCGGCCCGCCCGCGCCGCCCGCCACCGGCGGCCCGGCGCCCCGGCCGGCCCCGCCCGGCACGTCCGCCGCGCTCACGACGGCCGACCCGTCCGCCCCGCGCGACCTGCTCGCCGAGAGCGACGGGGTGCTGCCCGCGCTGCGGCTGACGCGCCAGCACGCCTGCCTCGAGGAGTCCCTGCTCGCCGGGCCCGCCGCCGACGCCGCGGCGGACGCGCTGCCCGCCGCCTGGACGGGGGCGCGGCGCGTCGAGCGCACCTCCGGGCGGGCCGCGGGGGCGCGCCGCGGGCCCGAGGCCGTCGTCGACCTGGCCGTCGACGTCGCGCTGGAGGCCCTGCGCACCCGGCCCCGCGAGAGCCTGGGCGTGGTGCTGGACGACGCCGCGACCGCCGACGCCGTCACGGCTGCGCTGCGGCTGCGCGCCGGCGACGCCGGCGTCCGCCTGCCCGCCGCCCTCCTCGTGACCGAGGCGGCGCTGTGGCCGGGGGAGCGGCGCGACCACGTCGTCGTGGTGGCCGGGACGTGGAGCGGCTCCGCCGGTCGCGCGCAGGTGCGCCTGGCGCTCACCCGCTCGCGCCGGCGCACCACCCTGGTCCTGGACGACGCCGCGCTCGAGGGCCAGCGCGCGGTCCCGGCGGAGCTGCTGCGGCTGGCGCTGGACTGGGAGGCCGCCGGGGAGGCGAGGCCGTCCACCGGGGCCCCCGGCGCGCTGGTCGCCCGCCTCGCCGCGGCCTGCGCGGACGCGGGCCTGCCGGTGAGCACGGGCGTCGGGGCCGGTGCCGCGCTGCCGCTGGTGGTGCAGGCGCCCGGCGGGGGACCGGCCGTGGCCGTCGACCTGGACGCCGCCGACGAGCCGGACGTGGTGGAGCGCGAGGTCGCCCGCCCGGCCCGCTGGGAGCGGGCCGGCTGGCACTGCCTGCGCTCGACCTCCGGGGACGTGCACGCCGACCCGGCCGGCGAGGCCCGCCGCATCGCGGGTGCCTGGCGCTCGCTGGGCGGTGTCTCGGCGACGAGCGGTCCGCCCGCTCCGCGCACCGTCGACCTGCGCGCCGCGGACCTGCACGCCCCCGGTCCGCAGCCCGCGGACCCGGCGTCGAGGCCGCCGACGCCGCGGGCGCCGGGACCGGTGCTCGACGAGCAGGTGCGCTCGCGCGCCGCGGCGCCCGCGGGTGCCGGGCGCGGTGGGCGGGGCGCCCGGTGAGCCCGGTGAGCGGGGGGCCGGGCGAGGACGGCGAGCGCGAGGTGCCGCTGGAGGACGAGCGCTCCGCCGACGACGGCGACCTCGGCTGGGGCGAGGTCCGCGGGGACGGGACGGGCGGGGACGACGAGCGCTTCCTGCGCGAGCGCCCGCCGCACTGGGACTGACCTCCCGGAGCGCGAGCCCGGGCGCGCGGTGCTCACGTCCCGCGCACGAGGAGGACGGTGCGGCCGGCCGCGGCCGCCAGGTCCGCCGCCGTGCTCGCGGTCACGGCCACGACGACGGCGCCCGGGCCGTCCCCGGCACCCCCGCCGGGCCACGCGCCCCCGAGGCCCGCGCTCGTGCCGCCGGGTGCGGCGCCGCCCGCGACGGCGAGCACGGGCACGTCCACCGCGAGCGCGCTCGCACCCGTGACGGCGCCCGTCACGGGGTCCAGGACGCGGGCGAGGACGTCGACGCGGGTGCCGGGCGCCAGACCGGGCGGTGCGCCGGCGGGCAGGTCGACCAGGGCCGCCACCGCGCCGGCGGGCTGCCCGGTGAGCAGGCCCGGCCCGGCGGTGCGGGTGCGGGTCAGCGGTTCCCCGCGGCCCAGCGGGCCGGCCAGGACCGCGCCGTCGGCGCTCGTCAGCGCCCCGGGCGGCACGAGCGCGCGCGGCCAGGCGGCCGGCACGACGTCGCCGCCGGCGAGGGCGCTGCCCGCGGGCAGGTCGCGCGCGGCCACGAGGACGGTGGTGGTCGCGGGCGCCGGCGGGGCGAGGACGGCGACGGCCAGACCGCCCGCCCCCGCCACCAGCCCGGCGCTCAGCCAGCCGCGGGCCCGCCGCCGGCGTCGCCGCGCGGACGGGCCCCGGCCCGCGGGCGGGGCGGCCGGGGCGGTGGGTCGGGTCGAGGAGTCGGCGAGCACGCGGGGACGCTAGGCGGCGACCGCCACCGGCCCCGGGCCGCGCGCCGGCCCCTGTGGACGGCGGTACCGGCGGCGGGCTGTGGACCCCGCCGCCGGAGCGGTCAGGCCGCCGAGGTGCTGGAGGAGCCCGAGGAGGACGACCCGGAGGACGAGCTCGACGACGAGCTCGTGGAGGACGACGAGCCCGACGAGGACGAGCCCGAGGACTCCTTGGCGGAGCCGCCGGACGAGCTGGACGAGCTGGAGGAGCCGGACGACTCGGACGGGGTCTTGCGGGAGTCGGTGCGGTAGAAGCCGGACCCCTTGAAGACCACGCCGACGGAGTTGAAGAGCTTGCGCAGGCGACCGGAGCACTCGGGGCAGTCGGTCAGCGCGTCGTCGCTGAAGGACTGGCGGACCTCGAAGCTGTGCTGGCACTCCTGGCACGCGTAGGCGTAGGTGGGCACGTCGTCTCCTGGGCTCGGGCGCGCGGCGCTGCCGCGGCGGCGCTGCGGGGCCCGGCTCTGGCACTCGGGCCCGTCGAGTGCCAATGATAGCCGCGCCGGGCCCGCGGCGCGGCTCACCCGACGCGCAGCCGCAGCGTCGTCACCGCCCGGCCGGCCTCCACCCGCAGCGTCGTCGTCCCCGGCGACACGCCGGTCACCTCCAGCGTGCGGGGGTCCAGCACCGCGAGGGTCCCCGCGCGGGCCACCCGGCGCCCGTCCGGCGCCGCGGGGCGCACCACCAGCCCCGGCCCCGAGACCCGCGCGGCCGCCGCGGGCACGCGCACCGCGCCGCCCCCGGCGGCGGTGCCGTTCACCGCCAGCGCGGCCCGGGCCCCCGGCGCGAGCGCGAGGTCACCGGCGGCCGCGGAGTCCAGCACCGGCCGGGTCGCGACCCGCAGCCAGCCGTCGTCGCGCCCGGGCACGGCCGCCGAGCCCGCCGACGGGCGGGAGGCGGCCGCGGCGTCCACCACCAGGGACGTCCACGCCGGCGGCGTCCCCGGCGCGCCCGTCCCACCGGCGGCCGTCACCTCCAGCACCCCCTCGCGCCGCTGCGCGCCCGCGGTGCTCGCACCCGGCGCGCCACCGGCGACCACGGCCACCCGCCCGCCGGTCTCCTCCCGCCAGCCGGCCAGCCACCCGCGCAGCAGCGCCGCCTCGTCCGGGTCGGCCAGCGAGCCGGGCCCGTGCGCGCTGACCACGACCAGCCCGCGCACCGCCGCGTCGCCGGCGGCGGCGTCCAGCTCGGCGCGCAGCCACGCCAGCTGCCCGGGGTCGGCCGCGCGCAGCGACCCGCCCGCCGCGTCCAGCAGCAGCCACCGGGTCCCGGCGTCGTCCACCCGGCGCGCGCCCGCTCCCGGCCCCAGGTCCGCGCCCAGCTCGGAGTTCCCGCGCACCCACTCCCAGCGCGCGCCGGAGCGCTCGAGGACGTCCCGCACGGCGCGCACGTCCGCGGCGCCCGCCCGCCCGCCCGCCGGGCCGGCGACGTCCCCGGCCAGGACCACCCGCCCGGCGCCGGCCGCCACGGCGTCCGCGACGGCGCGGCGCAGCACCTCCACGCTCGCCGGGCGCGCCGCCTCCACGGCCGTGCCCGCCAGCACGGCCACCGGCGCGGGCCCGCCGGCGAGCGGCTGCGCGGTTTCCAGCGCCGGGTCCACCCGCCCGGTCGCCGCCGCCGGGTCGGCGGCCGCGGGCGGTGGCGCGGCGGCGGCCGCGTCGAGGCGGGCCACGTCCAGCGCGCCGGAGGTGCGGCGCGTCACGTCCGTCTGCGCGACGTGCACGCGGACCAGGCGCACGTCGCGGGCGCCCGCGGGCACGGGAGCGCTGACCCGCCGCCAGCCCGTCCAGTCCAGCGCGGGCGCCAGCGTGACGGGCCGCTCGGCGCCGTCGACGCGCAGCACCGCGCGCAGCCACCCTCCGCGCCCGTCCGCGCGGACGTCCAGCGCCACCTCGCGGGCGCCGGCGGGCAGCCGCAGCGGGGCGGCGGGCACGAGCGCGGCCACGGACGTGCCCGCGGGCTGCCCGGTGACGTCCCACGACAGGCGCAGCGCGCCGCCCGCGCCCGCCAGCCCCGTCGCGGGCACGGCCGCGGCGGTGACGTCGGCGCGGGTGCCGGCCGCGCTCCAGCGGCCCGCGTCGGCCAGGTCGTCCACGCGCACCGCCCGCAGGCCGACGGACACCCCGGCGCTCGCGCTCACCCCGGCCGCGGCCAGGCCGACGCGGGTGCCGCCCGCGGCGGGGACGGCCACGGCGCTCAGCCGCAGCCGCCCGTCGGGCAGCGCCTCGGCGCGCAGGACCGCCGGGTCGGTGCGGACGGCGACCTCGCGGGCGTCCACGGGCGCCGCGCGGCCCTCGGCGTCGCGGCCGAGGACGACGACGTCCGCGCTGTCACCGGCCGCGGGCAGCACGGGCACCTCCGCGCCGGAGCCGTCGGCGGCGTCCGTGATCAGCGACAGCCCGGCCAGCCGGCCCAGGACGAGGACCTCCCGCTCCCCGCCCACCTCCTGCAGGGACGCGCGCACCCGCGCGGTCCCGGGCGCGCCGCCGCGCAGCGCGGCCGTGCCCGCCACCGGGCCCACCGGGCCCACCGGGCCCGCCGGGCCCGCCGGGCCGGGAGCGACGGCGGCGGTGCCGGGGTCGCTGGACGTCCACACCGGCGCCGGTGCGCCGGCGGGAGCGCCCGAGGCGTCCAGCGCCAGCGCCCGCACCTCGCGCGCCAGGCCGGGGAAGAGCCGCAGGGCCTGCCCGGGGTCGTCGGCGTCCGGTGACCACCCGGACGGCCCGGTGACCAGCCGCAGCTCGGCAGTGCGCCCGTCGCCCGGGGCGGGCACGAGGCCGACGGCGTTGGCCACGGGCCGCGGGGCCCCGTCGGAGGGCTCGCCGACCACCGCGGCGGCGCCCGTGCCGGGGGCGCGGGCGACCAGCTGGGCGGACCCGCCTCCGTCGAGCATCACCGCCGTGCGGGCCCCGAGGTCCACCAGCGCCCGGGCGGTCTCCAGCGCGGTCCACCCGCGCGAGCGGGCCGTGCCGCCGTCGGCGGTGACCAGCAGCAGCTCCCCGGCGGCGGTCCAGCCGACCGCCGTGCGGGCGCGGGGGGTGCTCCACAGCGGGTCGGCCGTGTCGACCGCGGCGACGCGGCCGTCGCGGACGAGGACGAGGCGGGCGCCCAGCGCGTCGCCCGGCGGGACGTCGCGCACGTCCCACGCCGTGCTCGCGGGGGCGCCGACGGGCGTGCCGGCCAGGGCGGCGGCCGCCGTGCCGGTGGCCAGCAGCACCTGGCCCCCGGCGGGGACGGGCACGGCGCCGGGCGCGGACCGCACGGCGCTGACCCGCCCGTCGCGCACCTCCAGCTCCACCCCGCCGGCGGCGGCGAACGCGCGGTCGCCGCGGCCCCAGTCGGGCGTGTAGACGGCGACGGCGTCGGGGCCGACCTGCCCGGGGTTCAGCCCGGCCAGCGGGTACGGGCGCCCGGCGACGGTCGCGGTGCCGCGCAGCAGCAGGTCGGCGAGGGCGCCGTCGAGGGAGGTGACGGCCTGCGGGAAGGCCGCGGCCTTGAGCGCGGTGCCGTCGCGCACGACGGGGCCGTTCGGGCTGCCGGTGCGGTCGATGTCGAAGAAGTCGCCGTTGACGGCCGCGACGGCCCCGCCGGCGGCGGCCAGCGCCGCGGGCTCGCGGGGTGCGCTGAGGCCGTCCTGCAGCAGGCGCGGGCGCGTGGTGGACCCGGGCGCCAGGCGCAGGACGCGGCTGCGGACGGGACCGGCCGCGGTCAGCTCGGCGCGCTGCTCGAGCACGAGGCCGGGGGCGAGGCGGTCGGTGCGCTCGTCGACGAGCAGCGCGCCGGTGGCCGGTGCCGCCCGCAGCTCCAGGTCGGGCGCCAGCGCGCCGGCGGGCAGGGGGGCGGGCGCGGGCGCGGCGGCGGCGGGCGGGCCCGTCAGCAGCCCCGCCAGCAGCGCCGCCAGCGGGGCCGCGACGAGGACCGCGGACCGGGTGCGCCGGGCCGACGGGCCCGACGGGGCCGACGGGGGCGACGGGGTGGTGGCGGTTCCGCGCCGGTGGGGACCCATGCCCCACCGTAGTCACGACGAGTAGTCGATCAGCGACGTCGTGTCGCCGTCTGTCAGGCCAGCAGCCACAGCCAGCGGGTCGGCGTCACCACGCCCTGCACGGGCCGGTCGTGCGGCAGGACGGGCAGCGGGCTGACGGCCGCGTCCAGGACCTCGTCGTCGTGCACGACCGCCACGACCGGCACCCGGGGCGGCACGCGGCGCAGCGCCCGGTCGTAGCTGCCCCCGCCCTGCCCCAGCCGCCGGCCGGCGGTGTCGACGGCCAGCGCCGGCACCAGCACCAGGTCGGCGCCGGCGACGGCGTGCGGGCCCACCGGCCCGCGCGGCGGGTGGCTGCCGCGCGCGGGCGCTGCCGCGGCGCGCAGCTCCCAGTCCAGGTCGGCGTCGGCGCGCAGCACCGGCAGCAGGACGTCGACGCCCTGCCGGCGCAGCGCGTCCAGCGTCGAGCGGGTGCCCGGTTCGCCCGGCCGGGAGGCGTACAGCGCCACCCGGGCGCAGCCCTGCAGCAGGGGGCAGGCCAGCAGCGTGCGGGCCAGGGCGGTATCGAGCGCGGTGCTCTCGGCCGCGTCGCGCTGGCGCCGGCGCTCGCGCAGGGCGCTGCGCAGCCGCGCCTTGCGGGCCTCGACCTCCAGGGGGTCCGCGCGCACCTGCGGCGCCGGGTCACCGGTCGAGGGGGAGGTGCGGGCGAGGGGGACCTCGCCCGTCACGGGGTCGTCGGTGACGGGCACGGCGGCTCCAGGGTCCGGGACGCGCTGCGGGGGTTCCACCGTCGTCCTCCGCGCAGTCTGCCGCCCGTCGGCGCGGCGCGTCGAGCCCCCGCGCGTCGCCCGCGCGGCGCAGCCCCGCTGCGCCGGGTGATCGCGCGGCCGCCGGTGGTAGCGGCCCGCGGTAGCCTCCGGCCCCATGAGCGAACGCGACGAGCGTCCCGGCCCCGTGCGCAAGGCCGTGATCCCCGCCGCCGGACAGGGCACCCGCTTCCTGCCGGCCACCAAGGCGATGCCCAAGGAGATGCTGCCGGTCGTCGACACCCCGGCCATCCAGTACATCGTCGAGGAGGCGGTCCGCGCCGGCCTGACCGACGTCCTGATGATCACGGGGCGGAACAAGCGGTCGCTCGAGGACCACTTCGACCGCAACGTCGAGCTCGAGGTCGGCCTGCAGGCCAAGGGCGACGACGCCAAGCTCGCCCGCGTCCAGGAGTCCACCGACCTCGCGCAGGTGCACTACGTGCGCCAGGGCGACCCCAAGGGCCTCGGGCACGCCGTCCTGGTGGCCGCGCAGCACGTGGGCGACGAGCCGTTCGTCGTCCTGCTCGGCGACGACATCGTCGACGCCCGCGACCCCCTGCTCGACACGATGATCGCCGTGCGCGAGGAGCACGGCGGCAGCGTCGTGGCGTTCATGGAGGTCCCCGAGGACCAGATCCACCTCTACGGCTGCGCGGTGGCCGAGCCCACCGGCACCGAGGACGTCGTCAAGGTCTCCGGCCTGGTCGAGAAGCCCAAGCGCGAGGAGGCCCCGAGCAACCTCGCCATCATCGGCCGCTACCTGCTGGACCCGGCCGTCTTCGACGTGCTGCGCGAGACCCCGCCCGGCAAGGGCGGGGAGATCCAGCTGACCGACGCCCTGCAGGTGCTCGCGCAGGGCGACGGCCCCGGGTACGGCGTGCACGGCGTCGTCTTCCGCGGCCGCCGCTACGACACCGGCGACAAGCTCGACTACATCAAGGCCGTCGTGCGCCTGGCCGGTGAGCGCGAGGACATCGGCGCCGAGCTGCGCGCCTGGCTCACCGAGAACTACGGCACCGGCGCGGACAGCTGAGCGGCGCGAGCCGGACGCGCCGTCGCGGCGGTGCGGCCGGGCGCGGCGGCCCGCGGGGTGGTACCGAGGACGCGTGAGCGCTCAGACCCCCGCGGGCCCGCCCCCGCCAGGCCCGCAGCCGGGCCCGCAGCCAGGCCCGCAGCCAGGCTTCCCGCTGGTCCCGGTCGAGGAGCACCTGCGGCGCTGCCTGGACCTCGTGCGCCCGCTGCGCCCGCTGGACCTGGCGCTGCGCGACGCCCTGGGCTGCGTGCTGGCCGAGGACGTCGTCTCCCCGCGCCCGCTGCCGGGCTTCGACAACTCCGCGATGGACGGCTACGCCGTGCGGCTGGCGGACGTGGCGGGGGCGGGGGAGGACAGCCCCGTCGAGCTGCCCGTCGTGGGCGACGTGGCCGCGGGTCCCTCGGAGCCGGTGCGCCTGACCGGCGGCACCGCGGTGCGGATCATGACGGGCGCGCCCGTGCCGCCCGGCGCGGAGGCCGTCGTGCCCGTCGAGCACACCGACCGCGGGGTCTCGCAGGTGCGGGTGCACCGCGCGCCCACCGCCGGGCAGCACGTGCGCCGGGCGGGCGAGGACGTCGAGGCCGGCGTCGTCGTCCTGGAGGCCGGCACCCGGCTGCAGGCCCGGCACGTGGGGGTGCTCGCGGCGCTCGGGCGCGCCCGGGTGCGGGTGCGCCCGCGCCCGCGGGTGGTCGTCGTGTCCACCGGCGCCGAGGTCGTCGAGCCCGGCACGCCGCTGGCGCCCGGGCAGCTGCACGACGCCAACGGCCCGCTGCTGGCCGCCGCGGCCGAGGAGCTCGGCGCGCTGGCCTACCGGGTGGGCGTGGTCGGCGACGACGCGCGCGAGCTGGCCGCCGTCCTGGACGACCAGCTGGTGCGCGCCGACGTCCTCGTCACCTCCGGCGGGGTCAGCGAGGGCGCCTACGACACCGTCAAGGAGGTCCTGTCGGGCTCGCCGGAGGTGCGCTTCGACCGGGTCGCCGTCCAGCCGGGCATGCCGCAGGGCGCCGGGCGGCTGGGCGAGCAGCGCACGCCCGTCTTCACGCTGCCCGGCAACCCGGTCAGCTCCTTCGTCTCCTTCGAGGTGTTCGTGCGCCCCGCGCTGCGCCGGATGCTCGGCGAGGAGGGCCCGGACCCGCAGCGGCCCGTCGTCACGGCCGTCGCCGACGAGGCCTGGTCCTCCCCGCCGGCCAAGCGGCAGTACGTGCGGGCCGCCCACCACCGCGACGGCGACGGCGTGCTGCGCGTGCGGCCCGTCTCCGGGCACGGTTCGCACCTGGTGACGGCGCTGGCGCGCACCACCTGCCTGGCCGTGGTGCCGGTCGGGGTCTCGCGCGTGGAGCCCGGCGACGAGGTCGAGTGCGTCCTGCTGGGCCCGGCGCCCCTGGCGGAGCAGCGGTGAGCGGGCAGGAGCCGGCGCCGCGGCTGACGCACCTGGACGACGCGGGCCGCGCCCGGGTCGTGGACGTGTCCGCCAAGCCGGTCACCGTCCGCGAGGCGCGCGCCGAGGGGCGGGTGCGCTGCTCGCCGCAGGTCCTCGCCCTCATCGCCGAGGGCGGGCTGCCCAAGGGCGACGCGCTGGCCGTGGCGCGCATCGCGGGGCTGCAGGCGGCCAAGCGCACCCCGGACCTCGTCCCGCTGGCGCATCCTGTGGCGGTGCACGCCGTGGAGGTCGACGTCGAGGTCGACGCGACGCCCGGCGGGGAGGGCGTCCGCATCCGCTCCGCCGTGCGCACGGCGGACCGCACCGGCATCGAGGTGGAGGCCCTGACGTGCGTGCTGGTGGCCGCGCTGACGTTCGTGGACATGGTCAAGGCCGTCGACCGGCGCACCGTGATCGAGGGGGTCCGGGTGACCGCCAAGAGCGGCGGCCGCTCGGGGGACTGGAGCGTCGATGACTGAGCGAGCGGGCGCCGCGCCCCGCACCGCCCTCGTGGTGACGGTCTCCAACCGCGCCGCGGCCGGCGTGTACGCCGACGACTCCGGCCCGGTCGTGGCCGAGGGCCTGCGCGCCCTCAGGTTCGCGGTCGACGGTCCCGTCGTCGTGCCCGACGGGGACCCGGTGGAGGAGGCGCTGCGCGACGCGGTGGCCGCCGGCTACGACGTCGTCGTCACCAACGGCGGCACGGGCCTGTCCCCGCTGGACCTGACCCCCGAGCGCACCCGCCGCGTCCTGGACCACGAGGTGCCGGGGGTGGCGGAGGCGCTGCGCGCGGCGGGCGCCGCCAAGGGGGTGGCCACCGCGGTGCTCTCGCGCGGGCTGGCCGGGGTCGCCGGGCGCACCTTCGTCGTCAACCTGCCCGGCTCGCCGGGCGGCGCCCGCGACGGCGTGCAGGTGCTGTCGGGGTTCCTGGAGCACGCGGTGGACCAGCTGCGCGGCGGGGACCACCCCCGCCCGGGCGCCGGCCGGGCGGGGACGTGAGCGCGCCCGTGTGGCCGGTGGAGCTGCGCGAGGGGCCGGTGCGCCTGCGCCCGCTGCGCCGCCGCGACGCCGCCGCGTGGCGCTCGGTGCGCGCGGCGAACGCGTCCTGGCTGCGCCCGTGGGAGGCCACCAGCCCCGAGCCGGCCGGGCCGGCGCCGACGTTCGCGCAGATGGTGCGCGGCTTCTCCCGCGAGGCGCGCGCCGGGCGGATGCTGCCGTTCGTCGTCGAGCGCGACGGCCGGCTCGTCGGGCAGGTGACGGTCTCCGGCATCACGTGGGGCTCGCTGCGCTCGGCGCACGTGGGCTACTGGGTCGACCAGCGCGTCGCCGGCCGCGGCACCATCCCCGTCGCGCTGGCGCTGGCGGGCGACCACTGCTTCCGGGCGCTGCGCCTGCACCGCATCGAGGTGAACATCCGCCCGGAGAACGCCGCCTCCCTGCGGGTGGCGCAGAAGCTCGGCCTGCGCGACGAGGGGCTGCGCGAGAAGTACCTGCACATCGACGGCGAGTGGCGCGACCACCGCACGTTCGCGGTCACGGCCGAGGAGGTCCCCGAGGGCCTGCTGGCCCGCTACCGGGCGCTGCGGCCGGCCTGACGAGGACCTGGCGGGCCGACACCGTCCGGGGTGCGGGTGCTCCGCGGCCGTCGCAGGCTGGTGGGTGACGGACACCCGGCGCGACACACCCGTGACGTCCCCGAGGGGCGGTGCCGCCGCCCCTACCGTGGCGCACGTGTCCGCCAGCGGCCTCGCCCTCCTCGCCATCGTCGTCCTGACGGCCGCCTACCTGGTGCCCGGCCGGATCCGCGCCCGGCGCCGCGTCGCGTCCGCGCGCACCGCCGACCGGGAGTCGGAGGCGCTGCGCGTGGTGGTCCGGCGCGCGGGCAGCGCGGTGACCGTCCCGGCGCCGGCGCTCGCCGGGGCCTCCAGCCGCCCGGTCCTCACCGGGCCCGCCCGCCCGGCCCTCCCGGCCGCTGCGGTCCCCGCGACCGGCCCCGCTGCGGCTCCCGCGACCGTCCCCGCTCCCCGGCCCGCCGGTGCGAGCCCCGCCCGGCCGGCCGCCCCCCGCGGGCGCGAGGTCGTGCGCCGCCGGCGCCGCCTGGTGGCCGTGCTGGCGTCGGCGACGGCCGCGGCCTGGCTGGCCGCGGTGCTCGTGCCGCTGGCCGGTCCGGCGCTGCCGTGGTGGCCGGCGCTCGCGCCGACCGCGGTCCTCGGCCTCGTGCTGGCGGCGCTGGCCCGCCACGGCGCCCCGGCGCCCCGCCCGCTCGCGCGGCCCGTGCCCGTCGCCGCTCCCGCCCCCGCTCCGGCCGCCGCGCCGGTGGTGCGGGCCCCGGCAACCGCCCGTCCCGTCCCGGCGCCCCGCACCGCCGAGCCCGCCGCGGCTCCCGCGGCCCCCGCCGCGTCGTCCGCTCCGGCGGCCCCGGCGGTGCCGTCCGCCCCGGCCGCGGACGCCCGTCCCGGCGCCGGCTACGACGTCGAGCTGGAGGACGCGGACGTCGTCGCGGCGGCCCGCGCCGGCGGGTGGACGCCCGCCCCGGTGCCGCTGCCCACCTACCTGCTCAAGCCGAAGGCGCGCACGTGGACGACCCCGGTGCCGCGCACCGTGGACCTGACGGCCGTGGACCGCGAGCTGGACGCCGACCTGCTGGACGACGACCTGCCGCGCGTGCTGGACCTGCGCGACCTGCCCCGGGCCGCCGCCCGCTGAGGGCCGGCGCGCGGGCCGGGGGCGGGCACCTGCTAACCTCGTGCGTGCTGCGGCGGTCCTGCGGGACTGTCGCCGGTGAGGGGCTGTGGCGCAGCTGGTAGCGCACCTCGTTCGCAACGAGGGGGTCAGGGGTTCGAGTCCCCTCAGCTCCACCCTCCGAGGGCCCCACCCGTCAGGGTGGGGCCCTCGTCGCGTTCCCGGCCACTTCCATTGCGCTAGGTGACGGATCGGCTCCCCAGCGTGAGATGCCTCACGCGTCCAGCACGTCTCGTGCTCACCGGCTCGTGCACCCGCTGTGAGGGACTTGCGGCGGACGGGTGACACCCGGCTACAGTCGGCACCACAACTTCAGCCGTCCGTGATTCCTGACGCCACGTACGGGTGAACCGCGTGCCACACCGCCGTGGACGAGCCCACCAGCCCGACACGACGGGGGAGACACCGTGGCGACCGATGACGCCCGCGCCCTGGCGGCGCAGCACTTCCCGGCCCAGCAGCGCCGGGTCGTCGACGCGCCGGCCGGTGCCCTGGCCGGGGCCGCCCGCACGGCGGGCGCGACCGAGCCCTTCCTGCCGCTGCTGCGCCCGCTGGTGCCGGCCCCGCGGCGCACCACGACCCCGGCCGGCGGGCGCCGGCCCGCGGCCCGGCGCGCGCCCTGGCAGCGCGAGTACACGCTCGGTCTCGTCGTCTCCGACGCCCTGGCCGCGCTGCTGGCCGCGCTGGCCGGCTGGGTCGTGCGCTTCGGCGAGGCCGGGGCCGCCGCCAGCATCAGCGGCGTCTCGGCCGCCTGGGCCCTGCTCGTCCTGCCCCCGCTGTGGGTGGTGACGATGCTGCTCTTCCGCGCCTACGAGCCCCGCTTCCTCGGGGTCGGCTCGGAGGAGTTCCAGCGCGTCCTGCTGGCCGGCACCACGGTCGTCGCGCTCGTGGGCACCACGAGCTGGGCGTTCGCGCTGGACGTGGCCCGCGGCTTCGTCGTCGTGGCCCTGCCGGTGGCCGGGGTCCTCACCGTCGCCGGGCGGCTGCTGGCCCGCCGCCACCTGCACCGGCGCCGGGCCGCCGGCTCCTGCGTGCAGTCCACCGTGGTCGCCGGCCACCCCGGCGCGGTCGCGTCGCTGGTGCGCCAGGTGCGCCGCGACACCGACCACGGGCTGCGCGTGGACGCGGCCTGCACGCCCGGCGGGCGCACGTCCCCGGAGCTGGAGGCGCTCGGGGTGCCCGTCGTCGGCGGCCTGGAGGACGTCGCGGAGGTCGCGCGGCGCACCGACGCCGACGTCGTGGCGACCCTGACCTGCCCCGAGCTGGACGGCCCGGTGCTGCGCCGGCTGGGCTGGGAGCTGGAGGACACCCGCGCCGACCTGGTCGTGGCGCCCGCGCTGACCGACGTCGTCGGCCCGCGCGTGGTGATCCGCCCCGTGTCCGGGCTGCCGCTGCTGCACGTCGAGCGCCCGGAGCTGCGCGGCGTGCGCCACCTGGGCAAGGCCGCGCTGGACCGCGGGTCCGCGGCCCTGGCCCTGCTGCTGCTCAGCCCGCTGTTCCTGGCGCTGGCCGTGGCCATCAGGGTCGACAGCCGGGGGCCGGTGTTCTTCACCCAGCGCCGGGTCGGGCGCGACGGCCGCGAGTTCACGATGGTCAAGTTCCGCTCGATGGTGGTGGACGCCGAGCAGCGGCTGATCGACCTGCGCGAGCGCTCCGAGGGCAACGGCCTGCTGTTCAAGATGAAGCGCGACCCGCGCATCACGCGCGTGGGCGGGCTGCTGCGCCGCTACTCCCTGGACGAGCTGCCGCAGCTGCTCAACGTCCTCACCGGGTCCATGTCGCTGGTGGGCCCGCGCCCGCCGCTGCCGCGCGAGGTCGCCCAGTACGGCCACGACCTGCGCCGGCGGCTGCTGGTCAAGCCGGGCCTGACGGGCCTGTGGCAGGTCAGCGGCCGCTCGGACCTGGACCTGGAGGAGTCCACGCGCCTGGACCTGCAGTACGTGGAGAACTGGTCGCCGGCCTTCGACGCGCTGATCCTCGCCAAGACGGTGAAGGCCGTCCTGGGCGGGCGCGGGGCCTACTGAGGACGTCCCGGCAGCCCCAGGGGTCACAGGAGATCACCGTCAGGGGTTGCGCCGGGACCGTGGAGGCTGGCTACCATGCGCTCCGACCGGTGACCCGAGGTGACCGTCAACCGCTGGACGAGCGATCGAGAGCCACGAGAGCAGGGAGGAGGGGACACGTGAGCACCAGCCCGCTGACCAGCGAGCGCACGGCGCCCGGCGACCTCCCCTCCCCGCGACCCGCCCTGGCCCCCGCGCCCGGCACGACGCCCACCGTGTCCGTCGTCGTGCCCGCCCACGACGAGGAGCGCCCCCTGGCCCGCACGCTGGCGGCGCTGGCCGCCCAGGGCGGGCGCGAGGTCCCCGAGGTCGTCGTCGTCGCCAACGGCTGCACCGACGCCACCGCCGAGGTGGCGCGCGCGGCCGGCGCCCGCGTCGTGGAGCTGGCGCAGCCGTCCAAGGCCGCCGCGCTCAGCGCCGGCGACGCCGCGGCCACCGCCTTCCCGCGGGTCTACCTCGACGCCGACATCCGCCTCGCCCCGGGCACGCTGGACGCGCTGGCCGCGACGCTGCGCCGCGACGACGTCCTCGTGGCGTCCCCGCGCGTCGTGTTCGACGTGTCGGCGTCCTCCTGGCCCGTGCGGGCCTTCTACGCCGTCTACCGCGAGATCCCGTACGTGACCGACGGCCTCGTCGGTCTGGGGGTGTACGGGATGTCCGAGCGGGGACGGGCGCGGTTCGGGGACTTCCCGGCCGTGACGAGCGACGACCTGTTCGTCCAGCGGACGTTCCACCGCTCCGAGCGCGCCACCAGCGACGGCGAGTTCGTCGTGAGCGCTCCGCGCGACCTGCGCAACCTGCTGAAGGTGCGCACCCGGACCGCGTCCGGGAACACCGAGCTCAGCCGCCTGCCGGCGGCTGCGGACGACGCCGGGGGGCGTCCGGTCCCGAGCGGACCGGGCGACGGCGTCGACGGGGGAGGCGGTGGCGACCGCGCCGCCTTCGACCGCACCACGACCACGACGACCACCGCGCTCCTGCGGCTCGCGACGACGCGACCCCGCCTCGTCCCGTCCGTCGCCGTCTACACCGCCGTCACCGTCGTGTCCCGGGTGCTGGCCCGCCGCAGGCGCGCGAGCGCCTGGCAGCGGGACACCTCCACGCGCTGACCGCGACCCCTCCCCCCTGGAGATCCTCATGGTCCTCGACTCCTCAGCTCCCCGCTCACTCAGGTCGCTACACAGCGTGAGTGGACGTTCGCTCGCAGGTGATGAGCGTCCGGGTCCCGCGCACCCGGCGGCCACGGCGCCCGCCACGGCCACCACCCCGCCCGGTGAGCGCCTGCGCGTGCGCGTGGACGACGTCGCCTTCGACGCCCTGCGCGAGAGCGAGGTCGTCGCCCACGTCGTCGCCGCCCTCGACCGCGGCGACGGCGGCTGCATCGTCACCCCGAACGTCGACATCCTGCGCCAGCTGCGCCGGCCCGCCCTGCGCGACCTGGCCGACGACGCCGAGCTCGTGGTGCCCGACGGCATGCCCATCGTGTGGGCGAGCAGGCTGCAGGGCCAGGAGCTGCCCGAGCGGGTCACCGGCTCCTCGCTCGTGTGGACGCTCTCGCGCGCCGCGGCCACCGCGGAGCGGTCCGTGTTCCTGCTCGGCGGCGCGGAGGGGATCGCCGAGCGGGCCGCGGACACGCTGCAGGACGAGGTGCCGGACCTGCGGGTGGCCGGCTGGCACTGCCCGCCGTTCGGCTTCGAGCGGCGCGAGGAGCAGCTGGAGGCGACCGTGGCCGCGGTCGTCGACGCCAAGCCGGACCTCGTGTTCGTGGCGCTGGGCTTCCCCAAGCAGGAGCGGCTCATGCAGCTGCTGCGCCGGCACCTGCCGGAGACGTGGTTCATCGGCTGCGGGGGCAGCCTGACCATGATCGCCGGGGAGGTCTCCCGCGCCCCGGAGTGGGTGCAGCGCAGCGGGCTGGAGTGGGTGCACCGCCTGGCCAAGGAGCCGCGGCGGATGGCCAAGCGCTACCTCGTGCACGACGTGCCCTACGCGGCGGGGCTGATGGTGCGCTCGGCCGCCCGCCGGACCCGCCGGGCGGGGTGAGCCGCCCGACCCGAGCGGGTGGGGAGACCACGAGCGGCGGCACCTGCGCCGCCGGGAGCCCGGCGGCTGCCTGGCCCTCGGTCACCGTGGTCCTGCCGGCGCAGCAGGACCGCCGGACGCTGGTCGGCACGGCGCGGGCGCTCGCCGCCCAGGACTACCCCGGCGGCGTGGACGTCGTCGTCGTGGACCTCGGCGGCAACCGCGACGTGCAGCGCGCCGTGCAGGCCCTGCGCGAGGTCTCCCTCGTGCGGCTGCCCGTCCCCGACCGGCGAGCGGCCCTGACCGCGGCGGTCTCGGGCGCCGGCGGCGACGTGGTGGCGCTCCTGGACAGCCGCTGCCGGCCGGGGGCCGGGTGGCTGCGCGAGACCGTGGCGGTGCTGCGGGACGTCCCCGGGCCGTGCGTGGTCACGGGACCCGTGCGGGTGGTCCCCCTCGAGCCCGCGCGCCCCACGAGGGTGGAGCGGTGGGCCGCGACGGTCCGGGCCCGGACCGGGGACCGGGGGTGGTACGACGTGGCGAGCAACGCGGTCGTGCGCCGCGCCGACCTCGACCTCGCCGACCTCGACCTCGCCGGTGCGGACGGCCGGTGGCCCGAGGCGCGCGACCGGGCCCGGTGGTCCGGGCTGGTCCGGCCCGGGGCCCGCGTCGTCCGCGCCCCGGGGGCCGTGCTCCACCGCGCCGCACCGTGGACCCCGCGGGAGGCGCTGGCGCTCCTCGTGCGCGCCCGGCGGCGGACCTGACCCGGCCGCCGGCCTCAGACGCCGACGACCTCGCGCAACCGGCGGGTGTTGAGGGCGGGGGAGAACTCCTCCACGACGTGCCGGCGCCCGGCCGCACCGCGCTCGCGGCGCTCCCCGGGGCCCATCAGCGCCACCTCGCGCAGCGCGTCGGCGAGGGCGTCGACGCGGCCGGCGGTGACGAGCCGGCCGTCCACGCCGTCGCGCACGAGCTCGGGCACGCCCGCGATGCGGGTGGTGACGACCGGCAGGGCCGTGGCCATGGCCTCCATGAGCACCACCGGCACGCCCTCGGCGAAGCTGGGCAGGCAGAACACGTCGGCCCACGCGTACTGGGCGGGCAGGTCCTCGTTGCCCAGCGGGCCGACGAGGTCGACGACGTCGCCGAGCCCCTCGCGCGCCACCTGCCGCGCCAGGTCGCCGGCCAGCGGGCCGCCGCCGACGACCCGCACCCGCAGGTCGAGGTCCGGCTGCTCGCGGCGCAGCCGGGCGACGGCGTCCAGCAGCAGCGCCGGGCCCTTCTCGGGCACGAGCCGGCCCACGAACAGCACCCGCAGCGACCCGGCGGGACGCCCGGCCCGCCTCGCGGAGGCGTCGGCGAACCGGTCGGCGTCCACGGCCATCCGCACCAGGCCGAGCTTGCCCCAGTGCTCAGGCTCCAGGTGGCGCATGAGCTGGGAGCGGCAGAAGTCGCTGATGCAGGCCACCGCGTCCGCCGAGCGCACCTTGGCGGGCAGGTCGAAGGCGTCGACCTGCTCGAACTCGGTCGGCCCGTGCATGGACAGCGTCCAGCGCCAGCCGGCGTCCGGGCCGTCCTGGGCGCGGCCCATCGCGACGACCAGCCGCGCGACGTCCGCGCCGTTGTTGGCGAAGTGCACGTGCAGGTGGCGCAGGTCCCGGCGGCGCATCTCGTCCAGGACGGCGACGGCCTCGGCCAGGTAGAACGCCTGCCAGACCTTCGAGCGGGCGGTGCCCGGGCCCGAGCGGGCGGCCAGCGCCGCGGCCGCGGCCAGCCCCCGCGGCCGGCGCAGCGCCCGCCCCGACGCCGCCGCCCACGCCCCGGCCCGGGCGCGGTCCAGGACGGTGGTCGTGGTGGCGGCCTCGCGGCGGCTGCGCGCCGAGCGCTGCTGGTCGGCCGGGGCAGGGCGCACGGAGAACGTGTGGACCTCGACGCCCGCGGCGCGCAGCGCCTCCACCTCGTTCTCGATGAACGCGTGGGACAGCGTGGGGTAGCGGCTGACGAGGTAGGCGACCGCGCTGCCCCGCGGCGCGGGACGCCCGGGCGTCCGGTCGTCCGTCACGACGTTCGGCAACGACATGACGCGAAGAGTAGCCAGCGGTCCGGGCCGGTCGGCGACGTCGACAGGCAGGGCTGTCGCTGTGGGTATCCTCCGTGTCGCAGTCCGCGTCGGCGCCTCGAAGGTCGGCATGAACGAGGAGGCTCAGTGGCACCCCAGGAACCCGCTGCCAGCGCCGTGGTCCGCACCTTCGACTCGGCGGGGACGGTCGGCGAGACCATCGCCTCGCTGCGGCGGCAGGACGTCCCCGTCGAGGTCGTGGTCGTCGACTCCGGGTCCACGGACGGCACGCTCGACCTCGTGCGCGACCTCGCGGACGTGGTCGTCGAACTGCCGCCGGGCACCTTCACCTACGGCGGGAGCCTGAACACCGGCGCCTCCCGCGCCTCGGCCCCCGTGCACCTCGCCCTGTCCAGCCACTGCGTGCTGCCCCGCCCGGACTGGGTGAGCATCGCCGTCGGGCACGTGCGCGCCGGGGCCGCCGCCGTGGTCGGCCTGCCGGTCGACGGCGAGCGCCGGCCCCTGGCCGGGCCGTTCACGGCCGACCACCGGTACGTCCTGCAGCACCAGCACTGGGGCTTCTCCAACCACGCCTCGGCCTGGTCGGCCGAGGTGTGGCAGCGCCACCGCTTCGACGAGCAGCTGAGCGCCACGGAGGACAAGGAGTGGACGTGGCGCGCGCTGGCCGACTCCGGACCCCTGGTCGTCGACCCGCGGCTCGTCGTCCCCGGTGACCACCGCCGTTCCGCCGGGGTGCGCGCGTACCACCGGCGCCTCGTGAAGGAGATCACCGCCATCCAGCACCTGCGCCCCCTGCCGCCCTTCGGTGCCGGGCGGGCGGCGCGCGAGTGGACGCGCCGCGTCCCGGCCGACCCGTTCCTCAGCCAGGCCCGCCGCTTCGGCCGCACCCGCCTCGTCGAGGTGCACGCCCGCTGGCTGGCCGGTCGCACCGGCGGGGGCGCCCGGTGAGCGGCGCGCTGCAGCGGCCGCGGACGGCGGTCGTCCTGCCCGTCCGCGGTCACGCCCGGCTGCTCGACGGCTGCCTGGAGGCCCTGAGCCGGCAGGACGTGCCGGTGGACGAGGTGGTGGTCGTCGACGACTCCCCGGAGGAGTCGCTGGAGGAGCTGCCCGGCACGCGCGTGGTCCGCAGCCGCGGACGCGGTCCCTACGCCGCCCGCAACATCGGCTGGCGCTCGACCGGCGCCGACGTGGTGCTGTTCCTCGACGCCCGCACCCGCCCCCGCCCCGAGTGGTCCCGCCGCCTGACGGAGCCGTTCGGCGACCCGGAGGTCGCCCTCGTGGGCTCCGAGGTCGAGGTGCTGCCCGGGGAGTCGTTGGGGGCGCGGGCCTCCCACGCCCAGCAGTTCTACCGGTTGCGCAACTACCTGGCCCGGCCGTTCTTCCGGCCCTACCTGCCGACGTGCAGCCTCGCCGTCCGGCGCTCCGACCTGGAGGCGGTGGACGGTTTCTCCGAGGTGCGCAGCGGCGGCGACGCCGACTTCTGCTGGCGCGTCCTGGGTCGTCCCGGACGCCGGCTCGTCGCCGTCGAGGACGTCCTCGCCGACTGGGTGCCGCGCGACCGCGCGCGCGACTACGTGGAGCAGAACTACCGGTACGGGCGCAGCAACCACCAGCTGCGCCTGGACTGGGCGCACGAGGGCGCCGACCTGCCCGCGCCGGTCCCCGCCGCGCGCCTGGTGCGGAACCTCGCCGCGATGTCCCTGCGCTTCGCGCGCGCGCGGTTGCGGGGGGACGAGGACCGGCAGGTGCAGCAGCTGAGCCACTCCGCCGGGGTGTGCTTCGACCTGGGCTACCGGCTCGCCCACGACCGGTACCGCCTGCGGAACCGCCCGCGGGCGGAGGGGCGACGGGTCGCGCCGGTGGCGGGAGCCGCACCGGTGACCGGCCCCTCCGGCCCCGGGGACCGCTGACGTGGCGGGAACCGCGGAAGACGCCCGCAGCGGCAGCGTGGCGGTGTACCGGCGCACCTTCCTCCCCCGCTCGGAGACCTTCGTGCGCGACCACCTGCTGGCGCTGCGGCGGTACCGCCCGACGGCCGTGACGACCTACCCGCAAGCGGACGGGCTGCAGGTGCCGGGCGTCCCCCTGGTGCTCGCGGACGACCGCCGGTTGCTGAGCAGGGCGCGGCGGCGGCTCCCGCGGAGGTGGCGCGCCGACCAGCTGGAGACGGAGGAGCGGGGTCTGGCGGCGGCGCTGGGAACGCTGCGGCCCGACCTCCTGCACACCCACTTCGGCACCGACGGAGCGGTGGCGCTGGGCGCTGCCCGGCGCGCGGGCGTGCCCTCGGTGGTCACCTTCCACGGGTACGACGCGACGACCTACCCCGAGTCCGTGGCGAAGACCCCGGTCGGGCAGCTGATGCTCGACCGCTGGGACGAGCTGGTGGCGGGTACGGGCTGGGTGATCGCCGTCAGCGACTTCGTCCGTCGGGAACTCGTCCGCCGCGGCGCCCGCGAGGACCGCATCGCCGTGGTGCCGTGCGGTGTCGATCCCCGGACCTTCCGGTGGAGCCCGCCCGACGCGTCGGGGCGGCTGCTGTTCGTCGGGCGGCTCGTGGAGAAGAAGGGGTGCGCCGACCTGCTGCGCGCCCTCGCGGCGCACCCGGGCCTGCCGCCGCTGGACGTGCTGGGCGACGGACCGCTGCGCGGTGACCTGGAGGGGCTGGCCGGCCGGCTCGGGGTCGACGTCCGGTTCCACGGCATGGCCGACCGGGAGACCGTCCTGCGGCACCTGGAGTCCTGCTCGGTGGTGGTCATGCCGTCGCGCCGCTCGGCCACCGGTGACACCGAGGGCCTGCCGGTGACCAGCCTGGAGGCGAGCGCCTGCGGCCGGCCGGTCGTCGGGTACGCGCACTCGGGTCTCGTCGACTCCGTGCTCTCGGGACGGACGGGGGAACTGGTGACCGAGGGGGACGTCGCCGCCCTGGGCGAGGCGCTCACCGGCCTCCTCGCCGATCCGGCGCGGTTGCTCGAGCAGAGCCGGGCGGCGCGGGCGCACGTCGAGGCGAACTTCGACATCGTCCGCACCACGGCGGCGGTCGAGGAGGTCTACGACCGCGCGGTGAGCGCGGGCTGAGGAGCCCGGCCCGGCGTCGAGTAGCGTGGCCGAGGCTGCGACGGGGCTCGCCGGTACCTGGAGTCGAGGAGAGGCGGTCGGACGTGAGTGCGTCGGCGGACGCGGGCGGTCGTGACGGGACGAGCGCCGACGTGACGGTCGTCATGCCGGCCATGAACCGGGCGCACCTCATCGGGCGCGCCCTCGACAGCGTGCGGGCGCAGACGCTGCGGCCCCGGGAGGTCGTCGTCGTGGACGACGCCTCCACGGACGACACGGTGGCCGTGGCGCGGGCGCACGGCGCGACCGTGCTGGAGATGGAGACCAACGGGGGCAGCGGCCCCGCGCGCAACCGGGGGATCGAGGCCGCCTCCACCACGTGGATCGCCTTCCTCGACTCGGACGACAGCTGGCACCCCGACCACCTGCGCACGCTGATGGACCGCGCGGGCGACCACGTGCTCGTGGGGTCGCCCGGCAGGTCCACGGACGGGCGCGTGCTCGGCAACTCCTCGTCCCGCGAGGTGGAGCTGACGCCCCTGACGGTGCTGAGCCCGGGGGACATGCTGTGCACCAGCGGGACGGCCGCCCGCCGCGACGCGCTGCTGGCGGCCGGGCTGTTCCGGGACCTGCGCCGGGCCCAGGACCTCGACATGTGGGTGCGGGTCCTCGAGCGCGGCACGGGGCTCGCCCTGGCCCGCCCGACGGTGACGTACCACCTGCACGAGCAGCAGGCCATCCTCGACAGCGACCTCATGCGCCAGTGCTTCACGCGGATCGTCGACGACTGCCGCTCGAAGGACTGGTTCACCGACCGCGACGCCGACCGGGCCTGGGTCCGCTGGCACTGGGACGACGCGCGCGCCGCCCAGCGCAGCGGGGAGGCCGCGGCGGCCGTCCGCGAACTCTCCTGGTTCGCGTCCAGGCCCTACACGTGGTCGACGCTCGCGGCGCTCCTGCGCGCCAGGCGCCTGTCCCGCAACGCCTCCGCCTGACCCGGCCGGTGCCCCGCGGGCCCGTGCCGACGAGGTGCTGTCAGCGCACCGGCTTGCCGTAGTCCTTCGGCAGCGCCTGCAGCTTGTCCCACGGGAATCCGCGCAGGACCTCGTAGGAGGGCTTGCGCTGCATGAGGGCCGGCCACGGGTCGGTGCCCGTGGCCGCCTGGACGGCCGTCCCGCTCTCGGCGGTCAGGGCCACCGCGCCGCCCTTGTCGGTGACGATGAACCCGTACCGCTGCGCCGCGCGGGCGACCATCCTCCCGATCGGGGTCAGCCCCTGGAGGGCCTCCACGTCCACCGACGGGTCGAGGCGGAACCGCAGCCCCTCGGGGATGGCGTCGGGGTGCGTGGAGAACCCGTCGCTGCGCTGGGCCGGCCAGCTGAACGTCTTCCACGTCGCCGGGGTGACGATCTGCAGGGACAGCGCGTGGTCGATGGACCCGGCCTGGACGTCCTTGACGCTGATCGCCCCGGCGCTGAACGACAGACCCGTGGCCGAGGAGCCGAAGCTGCCGGAGAAGAACCCGGGGCTGGTGGACACCTTGTCGATGCGCCCGCCCCAGCAGGCCTGCCACTGCGCGCCGACCTTCTTGGCGCGCCAGAACTCCCACAGCTGGTCCGTCGAGGGCGAGTACACCGTCAGCTGCCCGTCGGTGCCCCGGGCGGGGACGGCGTCGGCGGGGACCGGGACGGCCGTGAACTGCCCGCCCGGGCCGTACAGGCCGGTGGGCAGGTAGCCCTTCTTCTGGCAGTCGTCGAACTTCACGTCCACGCGCGGCTGCGCGGCACCGACGGTGTAGAAGCTGGTCGAGTAGTTGCTGACGTTGAAGGCGGCCACGCCGTTGTAGAGGGACGTCACCTGCTTGGTCAGGTCGGCGACCATGACCTGCGAGCGGGGGTGCACCGGGGCCGTGCGCACGTCCGCCTTCCAGACGCTGGTGGCGCCGAAGACGCCGCCGCGCGGGCGGGTCGGGTCGCTGGTCGCCTGCATCCGCGTGGCGGCCACGGACCGCTCGCCGCGCGCCAGGGCCGGCGCGTCGGCCACGGCCGCCGCGGGCGCGGCGAGCGTCGCGAACGTCAGGGCGGTCAGCGTGGTGGCCAGGGCGGCGAGGGGACGGCGGGTGCGCACGGGAGTCTCCAGGGTCGGTGCTGTTCGTCTCCCTGGAGTGATCGGGCTGCCGCTACCCGTCCTCGCGCACCGGGTGCCCGGTCCGGTGGCGGCTCCACCCGGGCGGCGCAGGCGCCGGTCCGCGGTGGGCACGCGGTGTGTCCGGCCGCCGGGTGGGCGGGGCAGCGGGGCGACCCCCGGACGGCGCAGCGGGTGAGCGGTCGCTGCGGGTGAGCGTCCGGCAGCCCCGCTCACCCGTCCGGACCGGGCGCCGTGCCCCGCTGGTCACCCAGCGCTGCCGCCCGCGCCCGCCGTTCCACGTGCTGTGACGACCTTCATGCCATCGGCGGATCCCGGGCGGACCTGAGCCGCTGGAGGCGCACGTATCGTGGGCAGCGCCCGCACAGTCCGCGACCGGAGGAGTCCGCCACCGTGACGGCAGCAGGCGAACCGGCCCGGCCCCCCGCCCGGGCGCCGCGGCGCCGCTGGCTCGTCGCCGCGCTGGCCGGCCTCGCGGCCCTCGCCGTCGCCGCCGCCGTCCTCCTCCTGCAGCGACCGGCCGGCGAGGGACCGGAGGAGCTCCCGCCCGTCGCCGGGGACTACCCCTTCGGCGACGGCAGCGTCTGGCGCCAGGACGTGCGCGACGCTCCGCTGCACGAGGACTCCGCCGCGATGGTCGAGCACCTCGTGGAGCAGGTGGAGGCCCACTACGGCGGCGTCGCGGCGTTCAACGTCAACGACTACTCGACCTCCTCCTACGTGGTGGACGCCGACCAGCCGCGCGTGGACGTGGCCTTCGAGGACTGCCAGGACAAGGGGCACACGCCCAGCGGCGTCGAGGAGCAGTTCTCCGGCGTGCCCGTGCCGGACGACGCCGTGCCCGCCGCGGGGCGGGACGGCCAGCTGACCGTGTGGTCGCCGGACACCGACCAGCTCTGGGAGTTCTGGCGCGCCGAGCGGGTCGACGGGCAGTGGCGGGCGTGCTGGGGCGGCCGCATCGACGACGTGTCGACCAGCCCGGGGTTCTTCGAGGGCGGGTTCGGCTCCAGCGCCAGCGGCCTGGCGGTCTCCGGCGGGATGGTCCGCGTGGACGACGTGCGGGCCGGTGCCGTGGAGCACGCGCTCGCCCTGCAGATCGTCTCCCCGGCGACGTGGAAGAGGGTCAGCTGGCCGGCGCAGCGCAGCGACGGCTTCAGCACCGACGAGCACGCGCTGCCCGAGGGGCAGCGGCTGCGGCTGGACCCCGACCTCGACCTCGACGCCCTCGACCTGCACCCGGTGGCGCGGATGGTCGCCGAGGCCGCCCAGCGCTACGGGTTCCTCGTGGTCGACAAGGCCGGGTCGGTCGCCGTCAGCGCGGAGACCGGCCAGGCGACCGGCGGCGCGCTGAACCCCTGGGACGAGGTCCTGGACGGCACGCCCTCCTACGAGGTGATGGCGGGCTTCCCCTGGCGCGACCTGCAGGTCCTGCCGACGGACTACGGCAAGCCCTGACCCCCGGCGTCCTGCCGCGCCCGCGCGGCCACCTCGGCGGCTTCCTCCACCGCGGCCTCGACCTCCACGCGGTCCATCACGGGCGGCGGGACGGCGGCGGCGACGGCCTCCGGCACCTGGTCGCCGGGTCGGCGCCGCTTGACGACCCGTGCGGGGTTGCCCGCCACGACCGTCCACGGCGGCACGTCCGAGACGACGACGGAACCGGCGCCGACGATGCTGCCGGTGCCGATGCGCCGGCCCGGCAGCACGACGCACCCCGCACCGATCCACACGTCGTCCTCGACGACGATCGGGCGGTCCTCGCGGAAACCCTGCTGGTTCATGGGCACGTCGACGCGGCTGGTCTCGTGGGCCGAGGCGAGCAGGACGCAGCGCGGGCCCATCATCACGTCGCGGCCGATGCGCACCGGGCCGATGACCAGCGCGTCCATGCCGATGTCGGAGCGGTCGCCGACGCTGACGCCCTTGCCGGAGCCGAACCAGGCGCCGTGCTCGATGTTCACGTCCCGGCCGCACTCGTCGAGCATCCAGCGCGCGCTGAGGCCACGGGCCCGACGGGCCAGGGAGCCACCGGGACGCGGCGACCAGGGCAGGTGCCGGCTGACTCCCAGGTAGGCGGCGGCGGCGACCAGGCGCTGGGCGCGTCGCGCCGTCATCGCCGTCACCGCCGTGCCGGCCGCCGGTCCCGGAGGGTCCTCAGGTGCCGGCCGGACCTCGTCGCCCGGTCGCGCTCCCGCGTCCGCTCTCATGTTCGGCTCCCTCCGACAGGTAGGGGATCAGGGCGATCCCGGCCAGCAGCCACGTCAGCGTGTTCGGCAGCGGGTAGGGGACGGGGCTCAGCATGATCGTGACCAGCCAGACGGCCGTCATCCCGATCGACACGTACCGCCAGTCGGCGAGCTCGTCGCGACGCCCGCGCTGGAACGCCGCCCGCACCGGCCCGAAGGCGATGCACGCGAGGAACAGGGCGGCTCCCGGGATCCCGAGCTCCGCCGCGCGCGAGAGCGGGACGTTGTGGACCTCGATGGCCACGTTGGTGATCGGGTAGTCGTCGGCCTGGCGCACCCAGGTCGACGCCACGTCGACGAAGCGCGTCCACCCGACGCCGGTCAGCGGTTCCTGCTCCACGACGCGCAGCGCGGCCGCGTTGGTGTTCAGGCGGTCGAGCACCGAGCGGGTCGTGCCCGCCCGCTCGTCGACGCTGTCCTGGAGCCCGGGCACGGTGGCGAGGAGGACGGCGACGAGCGCCGCGCCGCCCAGGAGCGCCACGGGGGTGAACCGCCGCAGGCGGCGGTCGATCAGCATGACGGCCAGGACGCCGAGGACGAGTCCCACCCACACCGAGCGGGTCAGCGACAGCAGGACCCCGCCGCCGGACAGCGCGAGGACGGCGGCGCTGAGCAGCCGCCAGCCACCGCGGAACCGCACCACGGCGAGGCCGGCGGCGAAGAAGCACGCCGCGCACGCCATGCCCATCGCCTCCGACGCGGCGAAGGGACCGCGGGCCCGGCCGAACTGGATCCCCACGTCCGGGTCGGCGATGTACGAGGGGAACACGAAGGACCACAGCTGGAGGGTCTCCAGCAGGGCGGTCACGCCGAGGTAGAGCCCCAGCAGGACGAGCGTCTTGAGCAGCAGGGCGCGCCGGGCGGCGGTCGAGAACACGACGGGCGCGAGGCAGAACATCGCGAACGGCACGACGATCCGGTCGAGCAGCGCGAAGAGCCCGTAGTTGCCCAGCAGGGTGTCGTGGGCGATCGCCGAGAGGACGGCGACGGCGACGAGCCCCACGACCGCCACGTGGACCGGTCGCAGGCGCAGCCGCCGCTGGTGCCACGCCCACGGGTCCAGGACGAGCAGGAGGACACCCCCCGCGAAGGCGATCCTGTCCAGGCCGACGGGGGCGCCGAGCCGGTCCCAGTGCCCGGAGAAGACGTTGAAGACGATGGTCGCCAGGAAGCACCAGACGTAGGCGGGTGCCCGGGGTCCGGTGCGCCGGCCGGTGAGGACGTCCTCGCCGGTCCCGGTGGCCGGCGCGCTCACCGCGTCGGGGCGGAGCGCGCCCCGTCCACCGGCTCCCGCTCGTGGTCCACGTCCAGCACGGTCGGGCGCGCGGACGTCGCCGCGCCCGCGCGGCGGGCGCGCCGGCGGTCCTGGAGGACGGCGAGCAGCAGCGCCAGCAGGAGCCCCGCCCCGGCACCCGCGAGGAGGAGCAGCTGCAGGGTGCTGCCGCTGTCGTCGCGCGACACCTCGGCGTCGCGCACCACGCTGAGCCCGGAGGCCGAGGGGGTGTTGCTGACGGCGTTGCGGTAGCGCTGGCTGAGCGCCTGCTGCTGCACCTCGAGCACGTCGAGGGCGGCGGCGGTCTCCTGCGCGGTGGTCCGCGCGGCCTCGACCTCCAGCGCCGCCGCGCCCGAGGCCTGCGCCTCGGCGAGCGCGCCCTCGGCCTGCGCGGCGGCCTGGCGGGCCTGCTCGACCTGGGCCGTCAGGTCCCGGTACTGCTGCAGCAGGAGGTCGGGGGCACCGGTGCCGGCCGTGTTCACCTGGTCGACCAGCTGCTGGGCGACGGCCTGCGCGCCCTCGGTGGCGGTCTCGGCGCTCGCCGCGTCGACCTCCACGAGGACGACGCTGGACCCGGCGATGGGGGAGGCGGAGACGCGCTGCACCTCGTCGGCGCGCTCGCCGAGGACGGGCTCGAGGTCGCCCTGGGCCTGGCGGTCGTTGACGTAGCGGGCGATGTCGGAGGCGAGCTGGTTGGCGGCCACCGAGTAGCCGGCCACGATGCGGGCGTCCAGGCTCTGGCTGCCGACGGCGACGCGCGCCTCGCCGGTGTACGTGGTCGGGACGGCCTGGGCCAGGCCCGCGCCCGCGAGCGCACCGGCGACGACGAGCGCCGCGGCGAGCTTCCACCGCTGAGCGAGGGCCGTGAGGGGACTCACGGGGGAGTTGGCGTCCTGGGCCACGAGGCACTGCTCCATCTGACTCGGCGAGGGCGTCTGTAGTCGGATCGGGGCAGACAGTACCCGCGCTGGGCCGTCCCGGTCGCCGTCCGGCGACGAACGGCCACAGGTCCATCACGCCGTGTTGTTGTGCGACGAGCAACCACCCCGGCGTGGTGACGATCCGTCACAGCGCCGGGGTGGTTGGGGCGGGGCGTCAGCGGGCGGCCCCAACGGCCTGCCGGCGTTCTCGGGACGCGGTGGGCGGTGTCAGGTCGCGGAGGGCCCGGTCGAGCCCGTCGTGGCGGTCGAGCCCGTGCCGGACGTGGGCAGCTTGGTCAGCAGCTTGGCGTCGGCCCAGTCGGCGTGGTCGTCGTAGTTGTTGTCCCCGCCGTGGGTGACCACGAGGCGGATCTCCCCGGCGCCGGTCACGTCGACGGTCAGCGTCCTCGCGGGCTCCCCGCCGCGCACCAGGCCGCTGTCGGCGATCTTCGTGGTGCCGCGCCAAACCTGGAACACGACCGACCCCTTCAGGCCCACCGAGGCGTCGACGCCGACCTGCGTCGTGAACACCGTGGCGGTGCCGACGGGGACGACGACCTCGCTGGCCGCGTGCACGCCCAGCCCCTTGGCGTAGGTCGTCCCCGCGATGGTCAGCGTCCGGCCGTCCCCGGCGGCCTGACCGCCGTTGCTGCGGTCCTTCTCGACCGGACCCCAGCCGTTCCTGTTGACCCGGTAGGCGGTGTCGGAGGCGTAGCGGACGTCCATGCCGGTGGTGTCGACCGGGCCGCTGGGTCCGACCGGGGCGGTGGGGGCGGGCTCGGCCCAGTCCTTCGGCAGAGCCTGCAGCTTCTCCCAGGGGAAGCCCTTCATGATCGAGTAGCTGGGGGTGCTGCCCATGAGCGCCTTCCACGGGTCGACGCCCGTGGCGTTGATCGACGCCTCGGGGCTCTCGGCGACGACGGCGGTGCAGCCGGCCCGGTCGGTGACGATGAACCCGTACTTCTGGACCGCCTTCGCGACCATCTTCGCGATGGGGTGCATCGGCAGCGCGTCGACGTCGACCGACGGGTCGAGCCGCAGCCGGGTGCCCTCGGGGACGCGGTTCGCCGAGGTGTCGAAGCCGTCGCTGCGCTGGGCCGGGTAGCTCCACTCCGACGCGGTCCCGGGGGCCTGCAGGTGCAGCGCCAGGGCGTGGTCGATGACTCCCGACTGGACGTCCTTGATGCCGACCGTGCCGCCGGCGAGCGCGAGCCCGCTGGCGCTCGCCCCGAAGTGCTGCGGGAAGTAGCCGTTGTTCTTCGACAGGCCGTCGATGCGGCCGCCCCAGCACGCCGACCACACGCCGTCGACCTTCTTCGCCATCCAGAACTCCCACAGCTGGTCCGTGTCGGGCGACCACACGGTGAGCTGGCTGTCGGTGCCCTTGGCGGGCACCGCGCGGGAGGGGATCGGGACCTGGGTGAAGTGCCCGCCCGGCCCGAGCAGGAAGTCGGGGACGGAGCTCTTGCCCTGGCAGTTCGTCCACCGCACGTCGACCTTCGGCTGGTCGGCGGGGACCGTGTAGAAGCTGGTGCTGTACTGGTAGGCGTTGAAGGCGGCGACACCGCTGTACTGCGCGGCCGTCTGCGCCGCAACGTTGGCGACCATCCCGGCGGAGTTCGGGTGCAGCGGGGCGTTCCGCACGTCGAGCTTCCAGCCCGTACCGGCGGTGAACACCCCGCCGGCGGGCATGCCGTGGCCGCTGACGGTCGTGCGCTGGGTGGTGCTCGTGGACGTGGTGCTCGTGGTGGTGGCCGCGGCCGGTCCCGTCAGCGCGGTGGCCGACAGGGCCACCAGGCCGATGGAGCAGGCAGCGGTGGTGAGGGCGGTGGCGAGGCGTGAGGGGAGCACGGGGATCTCCAGGTGGGCTGCGGTGTGCGGAGCTCACCCATCGGGTCCGCCCGGGTCCCGGCTGCAGCCCCGGCGGGAGTTCTCACCCGCCCGCGGGGTTCCGCGTCCGCGAGTTCCACACCCGGTCGCGGGACGACGTCGCGGGGCGCACGGCTGCTCACCCGGTCGGGCGCGGGAGTCACGGTCGCCCTGCGTGCTCGCTGCACCGGACAGGTGATCCCGCTCCGTCACGGCGCGTGAGACGGGTGCCGGGCGGGCCGGGTCAGCGGGTGCGCCGGCGCCCTCGGCTCACACCCAGCTGGGCAGCCACATCCGCCGCTGCCACGACGTGTACGGGACCACCTCGGCCGTGAACACGGGGTGGAAGAAGGCGAAGCAGGCCACGCACGCGACGAGCACGGCGCCGGCCACCAGCGCCCCCCACCGGCGCCGGCGCAGCGCGGCCTCGGCCCGCACCCCGGCGCGCAGCGCGGTGCGCGAGGGGTCCGGGCCCAGCACGAGCCCCAGCGCGTACGTCAGCGCGAGGACGAGGAACGGCACGAGGACGACGGCGTAGAACGTGAAGATCGTCCGCTGCTGGTACTGGAACCACGGCAGGTAGGTCGCCGCCACGCCCGCCAGCACGGCCCCGGCGCGCCAGTCGCGGGCGAACGCCCACCGGGCGACGACGACGGCCAGCGCCACCAGAGCCGCCCACCACAGCACCGGGGTGCCCAGCGAGGTGATCGCCGAGGAGCACTGGGCCGCGTCGCACCCCTGCGCGCCCTGCTCGACGGTCTCGTAGAAGAACGACGTGGGCCGGCCCTGCACGAGCCACGACCACGGGTTCGCCGAGTACGGGTGCGGGCTGGAGAGCCCGATGTGGAACCGGTACGCCTCGGCGTGGTAGTGCCACAGGCTGCGCAGCGCGTCCGGCACGAGCGCCGCCGCGCCGGTCGCGGGGTTCTGCTCGCCCCACTGGCGCAGGTACCCGGCGGAGGTGGCGAACCACCCCGACCACGACGCCACGTAGACGACGACGGCGACGGGGACGGTGGAGGCGAACGCGGGCACGCCGTCGCGCCAGGCGGCCGCGAGGAACCAGCGCCGGACGCCGACGGCGCGGCGCGCGCCGGCGTCCCACAGCACCGTCATCAGCCCGAAGACGGCCAGCACGTAGATCCCCGACCACTTCACCCCGCAGGCCAGGCCGAGGCTGACGCCCGCGGCCAGGCGCCACCAGCGCACCCCCAGCCGCGGTCCCAGACCGTCGGCGCCGCGCTCGGCGACGGCCCGCGCGAGCCGGGCGCGCGCGTCGTCCCGGTCGGCCAGCAGGCAGGCGAAGGCGACGAGCACCCACCACATGAGGAAGACGTCGAGCAGGCTGGTGCGGCTCTGCACGAAGTGCAGGCCGTCCACCGAGACGAGCACGGCGGCCGTGACGCCGAGCAGGCTGGAGCGGAACAGCCGGCGCGCCACGCGGCCGAGCACGAGGATCGACAGGGTCCCCACGAGGGCGGCGGAGAAGCGCCAGCCGAACGAGCTGTCGACCCCGAAGACCCACTGCCCGAACGCGATCATCCACTTGCCGACGGGCGGGTGGACGACGAAGTCGCCGACGGTGTCGAACACGTCGGGGGTGCCGGCCGTGAACAGCGCGTCGGGCTCGGCGATGTCGGGGTCGGTGCGCAGCTCGACGCCGTGCCGCAGCAGCGACCAGCCCTGCTTGACGTAGTACGTCTCGTCGAAGACGAGCTGGTGCGGGCGCCCCAGCTGCCAGAACCGCAGCAGCCCGCCGACCGCGGTGACCAGCAGCAGGGGCAGCCACGCCCGGCGCCAGCCCTCCCCGTCGATCTCGGAGGGCCCGCCCAGCAGGCGCTCGCGCAGGGCCCGCTCGTCGCCGCGGCGGACAGCGGGGCCCGGGGACGTGCCCGGGGACGTCGTCGAGGCGGTCACGCAGCGTCCCCGGTGCTCACGATCACGAGGGCCATCGTAGGTCGCCGCCGCGCGGCGGCGGGGGTCGCTCCTTGCCGCTGTGCGTGGCCGTGCGGTTACATTGTTGACCCGATCAGGGGAGACGCCGTCGTCCCGCCGGCCCGTCGACGCGGGCTGGTCGGGTCCCGCCGCCGCGCGGGGCCGCCGAGGTCACCACCGACGGAGGGAACCCCGATGCACGTGCACGTCCTGGGAACGGTCGCGCTCAACGGCGGTGACGCCGCCATCCTCGTCGCCCAGCGCGACGTCCTGCGCGAGCAGTGGCCCGGTGCGCGCGTCACCGCCTCCGACACCCACCCGGAGGCGGCGGGGCACTACCTCCCCGACGTCGAGTTCGTGCCGTTCCTGCTGCCCGCGCTGGTGGAGGCGGCCACCGAGCTGCCCGAGCGCACCCGCCGCGCGGCGGTCCGGGTGGCTTGCGCGCGCGTCAAGGCGGCCGCCGAGCTGCTGCGCCGCGGACTGCGCGCGCCCGCCCGGGCCGTGGCCCCCCGCGCGGCGTGGCCGGCGCTGGACCTCATGGCGCGCGCCGACGTCCTGGCCTACACCGGTGGCACGTCCCTGACCGACAACTACGACCTGTCCACGAAGGTCTTCGACCTGCAGGTCGCCCAGCGGCTGGGCAAGCCCCTCGTCCTGCTGCCGCAGTCGGCCGGCCCCTTCACCAAGCCGGTCAACCGCGAGGCGCTGCGCCCCGTGCTGGCGGCCGCCGACCTCGTGCTGCTGCGCGACGAGCGGTCCCTGGAGCACGTCGTCGACGTCGGTGCCGACCCGGCGCGCTGCGCGGTCGTGCCCGACATCGTCTTCGCCCTCGCGCGTCCGGAGGCCCTCGGCGCCGAGCCGCCGCACCGCGACGACGACGCCCCGCGCCTCGCGGTCAGCGTGCGCGACTGGGCCCACTTCACCGGCAAGAGCACCGAGCAGGGGATGCGCGACTACACCGCGGCCCTGCGCGCGGCGGTCACCGCGGCGGTGCGGCAGCGCGGTGCGCGCGTGACCTTCGTCTCCACGTGCCAGGGGCGCCCCGAGTACGTGCGCGACGACTCGCACTTCGCGCGGACGGTGGCCGAGGGGCTGCCCGCCGACGTGCGCGAGCGCGTGGAGGTCGACGGCGCCGCCCGCTCGCCCGAGGAGCTCATCGACTTCCTGGCGACCTTCGACGCCATGCTCTCGACCCGCCTGCACGGGGCCATCAGCGCGGTCTGCACGGGCCTGCCGACCCTGACGATCGCCTACGAGTACAAGACCACCGAGGTGTGGTCCCAGCTCGGGCTCGACCGGTGGACGGTGACCATCGACGAGGTGGACGCGGACGTGCTCGCCGCCCGCGTCCTGGACCTGCTGGACCAGACCGGCGCCCTGCGCACGACGCTCGCCGAGACGGTGCCCCCGCTGCGCGAGGGCGCCCGCGCGGTCGGCGGCCGGGTCGCCGCGGTCCTGGCCGGGACCCCGGCGTGAGCGATCGGCTGCCGGAGGCGGCCGTCGCCACCAGCGACACGAGGGAGCAGGCCGCCGCCGCGTCGGTGACGGTCGACACCAGCAAGTCCCTGCGCGGTTCCGTCGTCTCGGGCGCGAAGTGGGCCAGCGCCAGCAAGCTGGGCACCCAGGGGCTGCAGTTCCTCGCCGGGCTGGTGCTGGCGCGCCTGCTCGCCCCGGAGGACTTCGGCCTCCTGGCGAGCATCTACGTGGTCACCGGCTTCGCCACCCTGTTCTTCGAGATGGGCCTGGGGGCGGCGCTGGTCCACAAGCGCGACCCCAGCGAGCGCGACCTGGCGACGGTCTTCTGGATCAACGCGATCGCCGGTGTCGTCTACGCGGGGCTCATGTGGGCGATCGCGCCCCTCGTCGCGGAGTTCTTCGACGCGCCCCGGCTGACGACGCTCATGCCGTTCGTGGCGCTGACGTTCACCCTGGCCCTGGGCGTGGTGCACTCGGCGATCCTCCAGCGGGCGCTGCGCTTCAAGGTCCTGGCGGTGGTGGACGTCTCGGCCGGGCTGGCCGGTCACGTCGCCACCGTGACCGCGGCCCTGCTCGGGGCCGGTGCCTTCGCGCTGGTCGTCGGCCCGCTGCTGACGACGGCGCTGTCGTCGGTGCTGCTGTTCGCCGTCGTGCGCTGGCGCCCCCGGCACTTCGTCGACCGGCGCAGCGTGCGCGAGCTGTGGCGCTTCTCCGGCGGCATGCTCGGCTTCAACGCCGTGAACTACTGGGGCCGCAACGCCGACAACCTGCTCATCGGCCGGTTCCTCGGCGCCGGGCCCCTGGGCCTGTACGGGCGCGCCTACAACCTCATGCTGCTGCCCGTCACCCAGATCACGGGCACGCTCGGGCGGGTCATGTTCCCCGCCCTCGCGGCCGTCCAGGACGACCACCCGCGCGTGCGCTCGATCTACCTGCGCAGCCTCGGGCTGATCAACTTCGTGACGATCCCCGTGCTGGTCGGCATCGCCGCGACCGCCGACGGGCTCGTCCCGCTGCTCTGGGGCGACCAGTGGGTCGAGCTGGTGCCGGTCCTGCAGGTGCTGTGCATCGCCGGCGTCCCGCAGTGCATCGCCACCAGCGTCGGCTGGCTGTACCAGTCGCAGGGCCGCACGACCCTCATGTTCGTCATGGGGGTGGTCAGCTCCGTCATGGGTGTCGCCGCCATGGTGGCGGGGCTGCCGTGGGGCATCCTCGGCGTCGCCTGGGCCGTGCTCGCCAAGTCGTGGGTCATGACCCCCGTCGCCCTGCACGTGTCCGGCCGGCTCGTCGGGCTCAGGGTCACCACGACCCTGCGCAACGCCCTGCCCACCCTCGCGGTGTCCGCCCTGATGGGCGCGGCCGCCTGGTCGGTGGGCCTGGTGCCCGGCCTGGAGCGCACCGCGCCGCTGACCGTCGGCCTGCAGGTCCTCGCGGGGGTCGCGGTGTACGTCCTGGGTGCGCTCGCCGTCGACCGTGAGCGCCTGGGCGAGCTGCGCTCCATCGCCCGCCGGCGCCGCGCGGCCTGAGCGCCGGCGGTCCGCCCTCCCTGCGGCGGCGATGATGGTCGCCGTGACGTCCGAAGAGCCCGAGGCCGAGCTGGAGCACGAGCTGGAGCACGAGCTGGAGCACGTGCCGGGGGTGCCCGGCGGCCCCGGCGGGGCGCTGGTCCTGGCGGCCACCCCCATCGGCAACGCCGCCGACGCCTCGGCGCGCCTGGTCCAGCTGCTGGCCAGCGCCGACGTCGTCGCCGCGGAGGACACCCGGCGGACCCGCCGCCTGTGCGCGGCGCTCGGCGTGGAGCCGCGGGGGCGGCTGGTCAGCTGCCACGAGCACAACGAGGTCGCGCGCGGTGCGGAGCTGGCCCGCGCCGTCGCCGGCGGCGCCGTCGTGGCGCTGGTCACCGACGCCGGCTCGCCCTCGGTCTCCGACCCCGGCTACGCCGTCGTGCGGGCCTGCCTGGACGCCGGGGTGCGGGTGACCGCGCTGCCCGGCCCCTCGGCCGTGACGACCGCGCTGGCCCTGTCCGGCCTGCCCAGCGACCGCTTCACCTTCGAGGGCTTCTGCCCCCGCAAGCCGGGGGAGCGCTCGCGCGCCCTGAGCGCCCTGGCGGGCGAGCGGCGCACGATGGTCTTCTTCGAGTCCCCGCACCGCACGGCGGCCACGCTCGCCGCGATGGCCGCCGCCCTCGGCGACGACCGGCCGGCCGCCCTGTGCCGGGAGCTGACCAAGACGTACGAAGAGGTCGTGCGCGCCCCGCTGGGGGAGCTGGCCGGGTGGGCGGCCGAGCGGGACGTGCGCGGGGAGGTGTGCCTCGTCGTCGCGGGCGCCCCGGAGGCGGTCGCCACCGCCGACGACCTGGCGGCCCTGGCGCAGGAGGTCCTCGCCCGCGCCGCGGCGGGCGAGCGGCTCAAGGACGCCGCCGGCGCTGTCGCAGCCGCCTCCGGCGCCGGCCGCAACCGGCTGTACGAGGCGGCGCTGGCCGCGCGCCGCTCCGGTTCCTAGCGGCGCCCGGCTGCCCGGCCCGACGGCTCGCCCGGGCTGCCCGGCGCCGGGGCGCCCCCAGCGGAGCGCTGCGGGGGCAGCACCGTCACCGCACCGGCGGTGGGCGCGGTGCCGCGGCGCCACGGCGCGCCCAGCGCCCCGCGCACCCGGCGCAGCGGCACGGTCAGCGCGACCGCCGCGACCAGAGCGGCCACGACGAGGACGGGGACCGCGAGCCAGGACACCAGCTCGCCCGCGCCGCTGCCCGCCGCCACGAGCCGGGCGGCGCCGGTGACCGCCAGGACCACCGCGACCAGGCAGCCGAGGACCACCTCGTGCAAGACGTACACGCCCAGGGTGTCCCGGCCCAGCCGGGCGAGCGCCCGCCCGGGCGCGGTCGGCGCCAGCCGGCCCGCCACGGCCAGGCCGGCGACGACCCCGGCCGCCCCCAGCAGCAGCGACACCCCCGGCACCGCGAGCAGCTGCGCGCGGGCGGCCAGCAGCGCGACCGCCCCGACGGCCGCGAGCAGTCCGCCCGCGACGAGGGTGCCGCTGCAGCGCTGCACGAGGGCGGGCGCCCACCGGCCGGCCCGCGACCCGGCGGCGAAGAACACGAACAGGGTGGCGACGTTGAACCACACGAAGCTGGGCACCGGCAGGACGCCGCTGTGCGCGCCCGCCGACGTCCCGAGCGCCACGGCTGTCGCGCCCAGCAGCAGCGGCCCGGTCGCCGCGCGGCGCAGCAGCCGGCCCGCCACGACGAACAGCGCCAGCGCCAGCAGGTACCAGGCGGCGTTGCGCGGCAGCCAGAAGGTCGTCTCCGCCCACAGCAGCGGCCCGTCCGGGGCACCCTCGCGCTGGTAGGGCACGACGGAGAAGACGGCGTAGGCGACGCTCGCCCACAGCACGTACAGCCACAGGTGGGTGCCCACCCGCCCGCGCACCAGCACCGGCCAGGGCCGGTCGAGGGCGCGCGCGGCCAGCAGCCCGGACAGGAAGAAGAACAGCGGCATCCGCACCGCGCCCGCCGCCCCGACGAGCTGCCCCCACGCGCTCGCGGCCGCGCCGGCGGTCAGTCCGCCGGCGAGGGCGAAGAGGAAGGCGTGGTAGACGACGACGAGGAGCAGGGCGGCGCCCCGGGCGGTGTCGACCCAGGCGAGGCGGGCGGTGGCGGCCACGGACGTCTCCGGTGCGCTCGGGCGGGCGGGGCCCGCGGGACAGGCGTGACGGGTGGGGCGGACCGGTCGTGGTCGGGCCGGACCCTACCCGCCACGGCGGCGGTCCCGGCCACTTGCAGGGGTTCGGCGACGGACCGTGGAACGGTCCTGGCAGGGTGTCAGCGCGCGGCGCGCGCCGCGCACGAGGAGGGGGGCGCGCGTGGGCGCGTGGACGTCGGCGGCCCGCAGGGCCGCGCGGGTGGGCGTGCAGCAGGCGGTGGCCGGCGTGCGCCGCCCCGAGGGGCTGGACCGCTACCGGCCGCCCGGCGCTCGCCGCCGCTACCGCGCGCTGGCCGTCGCCGACGTCGACCTGGACGCGCGCACCGCGGTGCTGCGCCCGGCGCTGACGCCGCCCGAGCACCCGCCGGAGGGCGTGCACGCCCTCGTCTGGTTCCACGGCGTGCCCGTCGGCGACCTGACCGTCCCCGGCGACCCGGACGTCGTCCTGCCCGGCCTGCCCGCGCGCGCGGCCCGCGAGCTGGAGCACGCCGTCCTGGACCACCTGCTGCTGGACGCGCTGCGCGTGCCCGGCGGGGTGCGCCGCGCCGCCCGCGAGGGGCTGGACCCCGCCGCCGGGGAGTGCCCGCGCCTGCGGGCCGCCGAGCGCGCCGACACCCGGTCCCTGACGGTCGCGGTGTGCACGCGCGACCGCCCCGAGGACCTGCGCCGCTGCCTGGAGGCGGTCGGCCGCCTGGCCGACCCCGTCGCGGAGGTCCTCGTCGTCGACAACGCCTCCCGCGACGGGCGCACCCGCGCCGTCGCCGAGGAGTTCGGCGCCCGCTGCGTGCGCGAACCGCGCGCCGGGCTGGACGTGGCGCGCAACCGGGCGCTGCTGGAGGCCCGCACGCCCCTGGTCGCCTTCGCCGACGACGACGTGCTCGTGCACCCGCGCTGGGCGCGCGCCACGGTGCGCGCCTTCGCCGAGGAGCCGGCCGCCCTCGTGGTGACGGGGCTGGTCGCCCCGGCGGAGTTCGCCACCCCCGCGCAGGTCCTCTTCGAGGCCGTCGGCGGCTTCGGCCGCGGCTACCGCGAGCGCTGGTTCTCCGTCGCCGTCGGGGACGGGCAGGTCGCCGCCCGCGCCCACCCCGGCACCGGCGACCTGGGCACCGGCGCCAGCACCGCCGTGCGCCGCGAGGAGGTCCTGGCCCTCGGCGGGTTCGACCCGGCCCTGGACGTGGGCACCGCGACCGGCGGCGGCGGCGACCTGGAGCTGTACTTCCGGGTGCTGGCCGCGGGCGGGCTGTGCGTGTACGACCCGGCCGTGGTGGTCCTGCACCGCCACCGCGCGTCGCTGGAGCAGCTGCGGCGGCAGCTGCGCGGCAACGGCACCGGCGCCTTCTCGATCTTCGCGGGGGCGGGGGGCAACTACGGCCGCGTCCAGGCGCGGGACATGGCGCTGTCCTCCGCCGCCTGGTTCGCCAAGTACCACGGCCGCGCCCACGTGCGCAGCCTCGTGTGGCCGCAGCTGTACCCCCCGCAGCTGGTGCGCGCCGACTCGCGCGGGGCCCTGGACGCCGTGGCCGGGCGCTACTACCGGCGCGCGCAGCGCGAGGCCGCCGAGCGCGCCGCCGCGCACCCGGGCGAGCCGAGCGCCGGGCCGCTGGTGCACCGGCCCGCGAGCGCCCGCCCGCCCCGCCGCGCCGACCCCGTCCTCGACGTCGACGTCCTGCGCCAGGTCCTCGTCCCGCCGGACGCCGCCCGCGACGTCCCGGACGTCCCGGACGTCCCGGACGCCCCGGACGCTCCGGACGCCGTCGTCGTGCCCCCGGTCGCGGGCGCGCGGCGGCTGCGGGTGCGGCTGCTGCGCGACGGGCTGCCGCAGACGGTGCTCACCGTGCGCGCCGGCGGGTCCGACGTGTCCCCGGCGCGGCTGGCCCGCGAGGTCGTCGACCACCTCGGCCCGGCGCTGCTGGCGCCCGGCACCTCGTGGCAGGAGCTGCACGCCGCGGCCGTCGCGGGCGGCCCCGCCCCGCTGGCGGGAGCCCTGGCGGCCGCCGTGCGCCGCGCGCCGTCCCGGCTGGACCCCGGCGCGCGGGTCGACGTGCTGCTCGCCACCCGCGATCGCCCGCAGCAGCTGCGCCGGGCCCTGGCGGCGCTGCTCGCGGAGCCGTCGCGGTCGCTGCGCGTCGTCCTCGTCGACAACTCGCCCGACCCGGCCGCCACCCGCGCCACCGCCCGCGCCGTCGCCGGTGGCGACCCGCGGGTCGTCGTCGTCCACGAGCCGTGGCCGGGCCTGTCCGCGGCCCGCAACGCCGGGCTGGCCCACCTGTCCGGCGACGTCGTCGTCCTCGTCGACGACGACGTCGTCGTGACGCCCGGCTGGCTGGAGGAGCTGCTGGCGCCCTTCGCCGACCCGTCGGTGGGGCTGGTGACCGGTGCCGTCCTGCCCGCGGACCTGCGCTCGCTGGACCCGCAGCTGTTCGAGGACTACGGCGGGCTGGACCGCGGCCCGCACCGGCACGTCTACGACCGCTGGTGGCTGGAGGGCCACCGCGGGCCGGCACCGACCTGGCGGATCGGCGCCACCGCCAACGCCGCGGTGCGCCGCGACGTGCTGGCCGGGGTCGGGCCCTTCGACGAGGTGCTGGGCGCCGGGCGCCCGGCGGGCGTGGGGGAGGACACCGAGCTGTTCCACCGGGTGCTGCGCGCCGGGCACCGCGTGGTGCACCAGCCGACCGCCGTGGTGCTGCACGAGCACCGCGCCGACCGCGCCGGCCTGCTGGCGCAGCTGCGCGCCTACTCGGCGGGGCACGTCGCCTACCACCTGCAGGTCGCCGCCCGGCACGGCGACGTGCGCGGGCTGGGGCGCCTGGTGTGGGGGCTGCCGCGCGACCTGGCGCGCCGGGCCGCGGCCACCGCCTGGAACGACGACGACGCCCCGCGGGACGTGCTCGCCGCCCAGGTGCGGGGGACGGTCGCCGGCCCCGGCGCCTGGTGGCGCTCGCGGGCCGAGGTGCGCGGGGCCGGGCGCGCACCGGCCGAGGACTGAGCGCCCAGCTCGGGTCTTTGACACCCGGTGAGCGGTCGGCACAGACTGCGACCACTCGACGGCGAGCGTCCCGCCCGCCACCCCCGAGGAGCACCTCGTGCCGACCACCCCCCTCATCGGCGCCGACCGGCCCGCGCTCGCCCGCGGCCGCGACCCGCGCGTGGAGACGCTGCGGGGCCTGGCCTGCGTCCTGCTCGTGGCCTACCACGTGCGCGGGGGCACCCCCGCCGACGGCCTGCAGCTGGCCGCGGACGACCCGTGGTCGCGGGCGGTCTCGGCGTTCGACCACCTGCGGATGCCGCTGTTCACGTTCCTGTCCGGCGTGGTCTACGCGCACCGGCCCGTGCGCGAGGGGCTGGGGCGCTTCGTGCGCGGCAAGGCCCGCCGCCTGCTCGTGCCGATGCTCGTGGTGGGCACGGCGTTCGCGCTGTTCCGCGAGGCACTCTTCGCGGCCGGTGCCGCCAACAGCGGGGCGGGGACGCCCTGGTACCTGTGGCACGTCGTGCCGGTGGCGCACTTCTGGTTCCTCGAGGCCGTCTTCTGGATCTTCGTGCTGGTCGGCGTCCTCGACGTGGCGGGGCGCCTGGCCCGCCCGGCCGTCGTGGCCGCGCTCGTCGTCGCGGCCGTGGCCGCCGACGTGCTCGTGCCGTTCGGGGTGGACCCGCTGGGGCTGCGCAGCGCCCTGTTCCTGCTGCCGTTCTTCCTCACCGGCCTGGCCGCGCAGCGGTTCGCCTTCACCAGCGCCCCGCGCGCCGTGCGCGCCGGGGTCGTCGCCGCCGCGCTCGCCCTGTCGGCGTGGGTGCTGCTGGGACTGCTCGGGGTCGTCGCCCCGGTGCCCTCGCGGCGCGACCCGGTCGGCGCCGCGCTGAGCATCAGCGCCTGCCTGGCGCTGCTGCTCGTGCCGTGGCGGGTCCGTCCGCTCGTGGCGCTGGGCGCGTTCTCCTTCACGATCTACACCACGCACGTGTTCGGGACGTCGGCCGCCCGCGTGCTCCTGGAGCGCCTGGGCGTGGAGTCGGTGCCGCTGCACCTGCTGCTGGGCGTCCTGGCCGGGCTGGCCGTCGGCGTCCTCGTCGAGCTGACCGCCCGCCGCTGGGCGCTGACCCGCACCCTCGTCCTGGGCCAGCGCCGGCGCCCGGGCCCCGGTGGTGGGACGGCAGCGGGGCGGGTGCCCGACGGCACCCGCCCCGCTGACCGGCCGGCCCCGCCTGGCGACGGGGCCGGTGACGGCGTCAGTGCTGGACGGCCTTCTCCGCCCCGGCGCCGGTGAGGGAGCGCACCTCCATCTCGGCGGCGCGCTTCTCGTTGCCGCGCTCCTTGCCCAGCACCGAGCCCAGCCAGCCCAGGAAGAAGGCCAGCGGGATCGTCACCAGGCCCGGGTTCTCCAGCGGGAACCACGAGAAGTCCACCGAGGTGTCCCGGATCACCGACAGGCTCGCCCCGGTGTTCGGGTCGACCTTGCCGGAGACGACGGGGGAGAACGCGATGAGCACCAGGCAGGAGATCAGCCCGCCGTAGATGCTCCACATCGCCCCGCGGGTGGTGAAGCCCTTCCAGAACAGCGAGTAGATGATCGTCGGCAGGTTCGCGCTCGCCGCGACCGCGAAGGCCAGGGCGACGAGGAACGCCACGTTCTGCCCCTGCGCGAAGATGCCGCCGACGATGGCGACGGCGCCGATGACGACGACGGTCAGCCGCGCCACCCGCACCTCCCCGTCGGGGTCGACCTGCCCCTTCTTCAGCACGCTGGCGTAGATGTCGTGCGCGAAGGAGGCGCTCGCGGTGATCGCCAGGCCGGCGACGACGGCGAGGATCGTCGCGAACGCGACGGCCGCGATGATCCCCAGCAGGATCGTGCCGCCCAGCTCGAACGCCAGCAGCGGTGCCGCCGAGTTGACGCCGCCGGGCGCCGCCCGGATGACCTCGGCGCCCACGATCGCGCCGGCGCCGTAGCCGATGACGAGCGTGAACAGGTAGAAGACGCCGATGATCCAGATGGCCCACACGACGCTGCGGCGGGCCTCCTTGGACGAGGGCACCGTGTAGAAGCGCATGAGGACGTGCGGCAGGCCCGCGGTGCCGAACACCAGCGCCAGCGACAGCGACAGGAAGTTCAGCTTGGAGACCTCGCTGGCGCCGTACTGCGCACCCGGCCCGATGAGCGCCTCACCGGCCGAGCCGGGGGCGGCCACGGCCGCGCCGAGCAGGTCGGACAGGTTGAAGCCGTAGCGGCTGAGCACCCACACCGTCATGATCCCGGCGCCGGTGACCAGCAGGCACGCCTTGATGATCTGCACCCAGGTGGTGCCCTTCATGCCGCCGACGAGCACGTACAGGATCATCAGCGTGCCGACGACGGCGATGACGACGTTCTGCCCGGCGCGCGAGTCGATGCCCAGCAGCAGCGAGACCAGCCCGCCCGCGCCGGCCATCTGCGCCAGCAGGTAGAAGAAGGACACCGCCAGCGTCGAGATCGCCGCGGCCGTGCGCACGGGCCGCTCGCGCAGCCGGAAGCTGAGGACGTCGGCCATCGTGAAGCGGCCGGTGTTGCGCAGCAGCTCGGCGACCAGCAGCAGCGCCACCAGCCAGGCGACGAGGAAGCCGATCGAGTACAGGAACCCGTCGTAGCCGTACAGGGCGATGGCGCCGGCGATGCCCAGGAAGCTGGCGGCCGACAGGTAGTCGCCGGCGATGGCGACGCCGTTCTGCCGGCCGGTGAAGGCGCGCCCGCCGGCGTAGAAGTCGGCGGCCGTGCGGTTGTTCTTGCTGGCCCGCAGCACCACCGTCAGCGTGACGGCGACGAACGCGCCGAAGATGGCGATGTTGACCCAGGGGTTGCCGATGTCGGTCCCCGCGGCCGCCGCGGTGGACAGGCCCGTCGTCAGAGCGCTCACCGGACCCCCTCGACGCGCTGGCGCAGCTCCTCGGCCGCCGGGTCGAACCTCTTGTTCGCCCAGCGCACGTACACGGTGGTGATGGCGAACGTCATGACGAACTGGCTCAGCCCGAGCAGCAGCCCGATCGTGATGTTGCTGTCGCCCAGGCGCGTGCTCATGAAGCCGTGCGCGTAGTCGGCCAGCAGGACGTACAGCAGGTACCAGAACAGGAAGAGCGCGGTCAGGGGGAAGACGACGCGGCGGAAGCGCCGTCGCAGCGCGGCGAACTCGGGGGAGTCCTGGACCTCCTGGTAGGGCGTGCGCCCGTCCAGGGGCCCGGACCCGCCGGGCGGTTCGCCGGCCGGCCCGGACCGGCCGTGGTCGGTCGTGCTCACGGTGACCTCCTCGTCAGCGCCGGGACCCCGAGCCCCGGCTGTGAGGGCGCCGACGGTAGCTCGACGTCGAGACTCCCGGCCACCGAACGCGCCGAGAGGGCTTCCGGAAGACGTGCCCGTGCGCTCGCGCGAGACCCCTCAGCGGGCGGCGGGCGCCGTCGCGCGGCGCAGCTCGCGGGCGCTGACCGCGGTGAACCACGCCGTCCAGCACAGGACGGCGGCCAGCTTGCTGGCCTCCTCGTGCACCAGCAGGGACACGTCCAGCACGTCCACGAGCACCGAGTGCGCGAACCAGGCGCCAGCGGCGACGAGCAGCAGGCCGGTCAGCTCCCGCGCCCAGGAGCCGAGGAAGGTGAGGGCCCACACCGCCGCGGCGAGGCCCAGCGCGGCCATCGTCGCCTCCTCGGGCACCCCCTGCCACGCCAGCACGCCGTCGTGGAACATGAACAGGTCGTCCACGCCCATGGCCAGGGAGACCAGCCCGCCCCACAGGAGCAGGGAGGTGCGCCGGCGCGGCGCCCGGCCCCGCAGGACGAGGCCCGTCAGGACGCCCGCCGTCGCGGCGGCGAACCAGCCCAGCGCGCCGAGGTAGGTCACCCACCCGGCGTAGAACGTGAGCGGGTCCCCGGCGCGCGCCACCGCGAGGACGTCGCGCACCGCGACCCCGTACCACTCGGGCTCCAGCCCGATCACCACGGTCAGCGCCGCAGCGGCCGCGACGCTCGCCGCCACGACCGAGCCGACGAGCACCGCCTCCCCGTGCCCGCGGGCGGGCGCGACGGAGAGCTGAGCAGGGCCCTGGTCCTCCGCTCGGTGGCTGATCGGTGAACGCCGGGTGACCATCCGATGACTATGGCAGGTCCGCGCGAGACCCCGGCGCTCGGCGCGGGGGGCTGCGCGCCCGGCCGGCACCTCACCCGCCCGGGCGATCGAGCCCGCCCCGCGCACGGCCGACACGAAGGGTGTTGAAGCGCGGGCCCCGTGCCCCTAGCATCGACGCAGCCCATCCAGAGCGGTCGAGAGTCCTGGCTCCGTGACGCCGCAGCAACCCCCCGAGCCCGGGCGAGGGTGCTAACGCCAGGCCGATGGAGTTCAGATGTCGATGTCACGCACCCCCGCCACCCCCGCCTGCGCCGGCGCCCGGGCCCGGCGGTGAGCCTCGCCCCGCGCCTGCGGGGGACGGACCGGCCCACGGTCAGCTTCGAGCTGTACCCGCCGCGCTCGGCGGCGGGCGTGGACGCCGTGCACCGCACCGTGGCCGAGCTGTCCGCCGTCCTGCCGGACTTCTTCTCCGTCACCTACGGGGCCTCCGGCGCCACCCGCGGGCCCAGCGCCGACCTGGTGCGGCACGTGCTGGCCAGCACCCCGGTGCCCGTCCTGGCGCACCTGACCTGCGTGGGCGCCTCCCGCCGCGAGGTCGTCGAGCTGGCCACGGCGTTCTTCGACGCCGGGGTGCGCGACGTCCTCGCCCTGCGCGGGGACCCGCCGGCCGGGCAGGAGGACTGGCGCCCGCACCCCGACGGCGTCCACCGCGCCTGCGACCTCGTCGAGCTGCTGCAGGTCGCCGACCGGCGCCACCTCGCCCAGCGCGGCGGCGCCCGCCCCGTGGACGAGCAACCGCTGAGCATCGCCGTGGCGGCCTTCCCCTCCGGCGGGCCGGACGACCTGGCGGCCCTGCGCGCCAAGCAGGACGCCGGCGCCCACTTCGCCGTCGCGCAGGTCTGCTACCGCGCGAGCGAGTACGCCGACCACCTGGCGCGCGCCCGCGCCGCCGGGATCACGATCCCCGTGCTGCCGGGCGTCGTGCCCACCACCGACCCGGCCCGGCTGCTGCGCCTGCAGCAGCTGACCGGCGTGCCCGTGCCCCGCGAGCTGCTCGCCGTCCTGGAGACGGCGCAGGAGTCCGGGGACACCGCCCGCCGCCGCGCCGGCACCGCCTGGGGGGCGCGGCTGGTCCGCGAGCTCCTCGACGCCGGCGCGCCCGGCGTGCACGTCTACACCTTCAACTCCCACGACCACGCGCTGGACCTGCTCGAGGGCGCCCACCTCGACACGCGGACCCCGACGGTCCCGCCGGCGGCCGGACGGCCGCAGGCCGGCAGCTCCCCGGAGGCACCCCTCCCCGAACCCGCCGCGCAGCCGGCTGGAGGCACCGCATGAGCACCACCGACCACCCCACCACCGGACGCACCACCGCCTCGGCGCCGTGGGGCGCCACCGTCCTCGGCTACCCCCGCACCGGCCCGCGCCGCGAGGCGAAGAAGGCCCTGGAGGCCCTGTGGGCCGGGCGCGCCGACGTCGCCGCCACCGAGGAGGCCCTGGCCGCGGTGCGCGCGCGCACCCTGCGCCGCCTGAACGCCCTGGGCCTGCACGCGCACGACGCGTCCATCCCCTCGGCCGCCTCCAGCTACGACCACGTCCTCGACGCGGCCGTCACCCTCGGGGCCGTCCCGCCGCGCTTCGCCGACGTCGTCGGCCCCGACGGCCGCGTGGACGTCGCCGGGCGCTCCACCATCGCCCGCGGGCGCGGCGCCGACGCACCGCTGGAGATGACGAAGTGGTTCGACACGAACTACCACTACCTCGTCCCCGAGATCGGCCCGGACACCGCGTTCCGCTTCGCCGACGACAGCAGCGTGCGGGAGTTCTCCGAGGCGCTGGCCGACGGGTTCCTCACCCGGCCCGTCCTCGTCGGGCCGCTGACGTTCCTGCTGCTGTCCAAGCCCGTCGACGGCGCGCCCGCCGGGTTCCGGCCCCTGGACCGCCTGGACGACCTGCTGCCCGCGTACGCGGACCTGCTCGCCGCGCACGCGGCCGCCGGCGCGACGTGGGTGCAGCTGGACGAGCCCGCCCTCGTCAGCGACTCGGCCACCGCGGGGGTGGCGGACCTGCCGGGCCTGGTGCGCCGCACCTACGAGCGGCTGGTCGCGCTGCCGCAGCGCCCGCAGCTGCTGGTGGCCGCCCCGTACGGGGACCTGGGCGAGCTGCTGGAGCCGCTGGCCCGCACCGGCGTGGAGGGGATCGGCCTCGACCTCGTGCGCGGCCGGCTGCCGGAGGTCGACGCGGACGCCGGGCTGCGCGAGGCGCTGCGCGGCACGCTCGTCGTCGGCGGGGTCGTGGACGGGCGCAACGTGTGGGCCGGCGACCTGCCGCGCGCCCTGGCGTCGCTGCGCGCGCTGGAGGGGAGCGCGGCGCACGTCGCGGCGGGCACGTCGACGTCGCTGCTGCACGTCCCGCACGACGTGGCCGACGAGCCGCAGCTGGACGAGCGGCTGCGCAGCTGGCTGGCCTTCGCCGACCAGAAGGTCGCCGAGGTCGTCGTCCTGGGCCGCGCGCTGCGCGACGAGGCGTCGGTCGCCGACGCGCTCGCCGCCAGCGCCCGCGTGCGCGCCGACCGGGCCGGCGCCCCCGGCGTCGTGCGCCCGGAGGTCCGCGAGCGCCTGGCCGCCCTGACCCCGGAGGCGTTCCGCCGCAGCGACTACGCGGTGCGCCGCTCCGCGCAGGAGGAGGTCCTGGGCCTGCCGCTGCTGCCCACCACGAGCATCGGCTCGTTCCCGCAGACCCGCGAGATCCGCGCCGCCCGCGCCGCCCACGCGCGCGGGGAGCTGAGCACGCAGGCGTACGAGGAGTTCCTGCGCGCCGAGGTCGACCGCGTCGTGGCGCTGCAGGAGGACCTCGGCTTCGACGTCCTCGTGCACGGCGAGCCCGAGCGCAACGACATGGTCCAGTACTTCGCCGAGCACCTGGACGGGTTCGCCGTCACCCGCAACGGGTGGGTGCAGTCCTACGGCTCGCGCTGCGTGCGCCCGCCGATCCTGTTCGGCGACGTGGTCCGCCCCGAGCCGATCACCGTGCGCTGGGCCCAGCACGCGCAGTCGCGGACCGCGAAGCCCGTCAAGGGGATGCTCACCGGCCCGGTGACGATCCTGGCGTGGTCGTTCGTGCGCGACGACCAGCCGCTGGGCGAGACCGCCCGGCAGGTGGCGCTGGCGCTGCGCGACGAGGTCGCCGACCTGGAGGCCGCGGGCACCCGCGTCGTGCAGGTCGACGAGCCGGCGCTGCGCGAGCTGCTGCCGCTGCGCGAGGCCGACCAGGGCGCGTACCTGGAGTGGTCGGTGGGCTCGTTCCGCCTGGCCACCGCCGGCGCCGCCGACGCCACCCAGGTGCACACCCACCTGTGCTACTCGGAGTTCGGCGAGGTCATCGACGCCATCGACGGCCTGGACGCCGACGTCACGAGCATCGAGGCCGCCCGCTCGCGCATGGAGGTCGTGCCCGACCTGGCCCGGCAGGGCTTCGCCCGCGGCATCGGGCCCGGCGTGTACGACATCCACTCCCCGCGCGTGCCGGGCGAGGAGGAGGTCGCCGACCTGCTGCGGCTGGCGGTGGCGGCCGTGCCCGCGCGCCAGGTGTGGGTCAACCCCGACTGCGGGCTGAAGACCCGCGGCTACGCGGAGGTGGAGCCGGCGCTGCGGGCGCTGGTCGAGGCCGCCCGCACCGTGCGCGCCGAGCTGGACGGGCACGACGGGTCCCACGGGCGCGCCGTGGGGGCGGGCGGGCGCGCGGGCTGAGCCCCGCGCGGTGGTCGGCTCACCGGGCCGCTGGTTGGCTGGCCCGGTGACCGTCCCCGTCCCGCCCGTCCACCCGCCCGCCGCGCCGGGCGCCCCGCGCACCACCCCGCGCGGGCGCGACCTGGCCGTCGTCGGCGGGAGCGTCCTGCGGATGACGCCCGGGTGGGCGGGCGAGCGCGAGCCGGTCACCGTGCTCGTGCGCGGCGGGGTCGTCGCGGCCGTCGGCCCCGACGTCGCCGTGCCGGACGGGGTCCCGGTGCTGGACGCCACCGGCTGCTGGGTCCTGCCGGGGTTCGTCGAGGCGCACACCCACCTGGGCGTGCACGCCGAGGGGGAGGGCTGGCACGGCGCCGACGTCAACGAGAAGGGCGAGCCGCGCGGGGCGCGGCTGCGCGCCCTGGACGCCGTCGACCCCGCCGACCCCGGCTTCGCCGACGCCCTGGCCGGCGGGGTCACCACCGCCGTGGTGATGCCCGGCTCGGCCAACGTCGTCGGCGGGCAGACGGCCGCGCTGAAGACGTGGGGCCGCACCGTCCTCGACATGCTGGTGCGCGCCCCGCTGGGGGTGAAGAGCGCGCTGGGGGAGAACCCCCGCAAGGCCGGCAACCCCGGCCCCGGCACCCGGATGGGCGTGGCCGCGGCGCTGCGCGACTCCTTCGCCGCCGCGCAGGCCCTCACCGCCCGGCGCGCCGAGCGCCTGGCCGCCGGCCAGGAGGTCCTGCCCGCCACGGGCGCCGACCGCGACGCGGAGGTCCTGGCCCGCGTCCTGGCCGGTGAGCTGCTGTGGCACCAGCACGCCCACCGCGCCGACGACCTCGTCACCGCCGTGCGCCTGGCCGAGGAGTTCGGCTACCGCCTGCTGCTGCAGCACGTCACCGAGGGCCACCTGGTGGCCGGGTTCCTCGCCGAGCACGGCGCGGCCGCCGTCGTCGGCCCGCTGCTGACCTCGCGCTCCAAGGCCGAGCTGCGCGGGCGCACACCCGCCGTGCCCGCCGCGCTGGCCGCCGCCGGGGTGCCGCTGGCCCTGACCACCGACCACCCCGTCGTGCCCGTGCAGCACCTGGCCCTGAGCGCCGCCGTCGCCGTCCGCGAGGGCCTGGACCGCGACGAGGCGCTGCGCGCGCTGACGTCCTCGCCCGCGCGGCTGCTCGGCCTCGACGACCGCGTCGGCTCGCTGGCGCCCGGCCTGGACGGCGACCTCGTGCTGTGGTCGGGCGACCCGATGGACGTCACCTCGCGGGTGCTGACCACCGTCCTGGAGGGCCGGGTCGTGCTGCACCGGGACCGCGGGGCCCCGCACGCCGCGCCCGTGGTCACCGACCGCGGCGACGGCCGGCTGACCGGCCCCACCGGTCTCGCCGGCCCGGCCGGCTGAGCGGCACCCGTCCGGCCGAGCCGGTACCGGGTGTCGGGCACGTCCGCGACCCGCCCGGCGTTGGCACCGCCGGAGGACAGGAGGACCCCGTGGACGCAGCAGGACCGTCAGGACAGCCACGACCCGCGGGACCGGCGGGGGAGCCCGCCCGGTCCGAGGTCGAGGGCGTGGTGGCCGTCGTCAACGCCGGCGCCGGCTCGGCGCAGCCGCGGACGGTCGCCGCCGTCCTCGACGAGCTGCGCCGCGCGGGCGGCGGCACCCCGGTGGAGCTGCGGCGCACCGCCACCCTGGACGACCTGCGCCGGGCGCTGCTCGAGCACGACGGGCGCCGCGTGGTGCTCATGGGCGGCGACGGGTCCCTGCACGCCGCCCTGCAGGTGCTGCACAGCGCCGGGGCCGCCCGCGACGTCGGCCCGCTGGGCATCGTGCCGCTGGGCACCGGCAACGACCTGGCCCGCTCCCTGCGGCTGCCGCTGGACCCCGTGCGCGCCGCGCGCACCGCCCTCGGCGGGTGCGTGCGCGACCTGGAGCTGCTCGTCGACAGCCGCGACCGGATCACCGTCAACACCGTCCACGCCGGCATCGGCGCCGCCGCCACCGCGCGCGCCGAGCGCCTCAAGCGCCTGCTGGGCCCGGCCGCCTACCCCGTCGGGGCGCTGTGGGCGGGCGTCGGCATCGGCCGCGGCTACCGGCTGCGCGTGCAGGTCGACGGCCGCGAGGTCGCCGACCCGTCCGACCCGGTGCTCCTCGTGGGCATCGGCATCGGCGGCACCATCGGCGGCGGCGCGCCCCTGGTGCCCGGCGCCGACCCGCACGACGGCGTCGCCGACGTCGTCGTGTCCACCTCCACGGGGCCGCTGGCCCGCGTCGGCTTCGCCGCCGGGCTGCGCCAGGGCGTGCACGTGGAGCGGCAGGACGTGCGCACCGCCCGCGGCACGGTCGTGGAGATCACCTCCGCGGGCGGGCCGTTCCGCCTCAACGCCGACGGGGAGGTGAGCGGCGAGCAGGTGCGCGAGCGCTTCGAGATGCGCGCCGACGCCTGGCGGGCGGTCTGCCCCGGCTGACCCGGCTCACGAGCCGGCCCCGCGGGCTCAGGCGGGCTCAGGCGGGCAGCGTGCGCGGGGCCGGCGGGGTGCGCAGCACGACCGCCTGCGCGGCCACCACCCGCCCGTCCACGCTGGTCACCGACGGGCTGCCGTGCAGCTCGTAGCCGTCGGCCAGGGCGGCGCTGACGCGCTCGCAGAACGACCGGTCGTCCGGTCCCGTCAGCAGCCGGTAGCGCAGCTTCTCCTCGCTCACGCCCGCACCCTAGGACGCCCGCCCGCCCTGCGCGCCCGGCGGCGCGGCACCCGCGTCCAGCAGGTCCAGCCAGCCGGCCACCACGTCGGCCAGGACGTCGGCGCGCGCCACGGGGGAGCCCCCGCCCCAGCGGTGCTCGCGGTAGTCGGCGCTCGCGCGGCGCAGGGCGGCCAGCGACACCCGCGCCTCCTCGGCCAGGTCCGCGGCCGCCCGCTCCGGCTCCGGGGCCGGCGGGCGCAGCCGCTCCGCGTCCCCGTCGCGCACGGCGCGCAGCACGTCCTCGTCCACGGCGTCCTCCCGGCTCCAGAAGCGCACCGGCCGCTGGACGGCGTGCCCGGCCACCGGCCCGGCCGCGGAGCGGAACACGACCGCGACCGGCAGCGTCGCCAGGCCGGCGGCGCCCAGCCAGTGCTGGGCCCCGGCCGGTGCGCGCCCCCACGGCACGTCGTCGCGCGCCGCGTCGCACACCAGCGCCACGGCCACCGCGCCGTCGGGCACGTCGTCCTCGCGCGGGCCGAGCAGGCGCCCGTGCACCCACGCCTCCTCCACCCGCAGGCCCAGGAACGGCAGCCGGGCCGCGTGCGCGCACCCCGCCGCGACCTTCTCCAGCTGCCGCGCGGCCGTCGTCCACCTCACGGCCCCATGCTCGCGCGGCCGGGCGCGGTCCCGGCCCCCGGGCACCGGCGGACCCCCGCCCGGGGTGCGGGGCGGGTTGCGGGGCGGGGTGCGGGGGTTGTCGCCCGCCCCGCGGCGTCGGCCTATCCTCACCCGGTGGACGCGACCGAGCTGAGGGCCCTGCAGAAGCCGCTGAAGGACAAGTACCGCGACGACCCCGCCACCGCGCAGGTGCCGGCCAGGGCCGTCGCGGTCCTCGACGGCTCCTCGATCGGCGTGTCCGTGGACGGCTTCGCGGGCACCACGCGCGCCGGCCTGCACCCGGCCGCCGGGGGCGACGGCACCGAGGCGTGCTCGGCGGACATGCTCTGCGAGGCCGTCGCCGCGTGCGCCGGGGTCACGCTGCGCAGCGTCGCCACCGCGATGGGCGTCCAGCTGCGCAACGCCTCCGTCACCGCCGAGGCCACCTGGGACGCGCGCGGCACCCTCGGCGTCTCCCGCGAGGTGCCCGTCGGCATCACCGACGTCACCGTCACCTTCGACTTCACCTCCGACGCCGACGAGGCCACCGAGGCGAAGATGGTCTCCCTGGCCGAGCGCTACTGCGTCATCGCGCAGACCCTGCGCACGCCCCCGCAGCTGACCGTCCGCCGGGCCTGAGCGCACCCCGACCGGCCCCCGCCCGAGGACGGGCGGGGGCCGGTCGCGCGTCCGGCCGCTCTCAGCCGGCCGTGAAGCGCAGCGCCGTCGTCGAGCGCCACACGGCGCCGGGGCGCAGCACCACGTTCCCCAGCTCCGGCTGGTTGACGGCGTCGGGGTGCGCCTGCGTCTCCAGGCACAGCGCGTCGCCCTGCCGGACGGCGCGCCCGTCGGCGGTGCGCCAGGCGCCCGTGAGGAAGTTGCCGGAGTAGAACTGCACGCCCGGCCGGTCGGTCGTCACCGTCAGCACGCGCCCGCTGCGCCCGGCGCGCAGCACGGCCGCCGTGCCGGGCCGGCCCGGCGCCGGCTCGTCGAGCACCCAGTCGTGGTCGTAGCCGCCCGCGCGGCGCAGCTGCTCGTCGGCCTCGCGCAGCCGCTCGCCCACCCGGACCGGCTCGCGGAAGTCGAACGGGGTGCCCGCCACGTCGGCGGGCCCGCCGGCCGGCACCAGGCCGGCGTCCACGGGCAGGTACCGCGCGGCGCGCAGCTGCAGCACGTGGTCCTCGACGCTGCCGGACCCGGCGCCGTCGAGGTTGAGGTAGGCGTGGTTGGTGAGGCTGACGGGGGTGGGCGCGTCCGCGCGCGCCTCGTACTCCAGCGCCAGGACGACCGCGCCGTCCTCCTCGGTCAGCGCGTAGACGACCGCCGCCTCCAGCCGCCCGGGGAAGCCCATGTCGCCGTCGGGGGAGACCAGCTCCAGGCGGACGCCCGCGCCGCCGGGCACGTCCACCGCCCGCGCGCTCCACACCCGCTGGTCGAAGCCCTCCGCGCCGCCGTGCAGGGCCTGCGCCCCGTCGTTGACGGGGACCCGGTGCTCGGTGCCGTCCAGGACGAACCGGCCGCCGGCGATCCGGTTGGCCACCCGGCCGACGACGGCGCCGGGGTAGCCGGAGGCCTCTTCGTAGGCGCCGACGTCGGCCAGGCCGACGACCACGTCGTCCAGGTGCCCGGCGGCGTCGGGCACCCGCAGCGAGGCCAGCGCGGCGCCGCGGGTCAGCACCGACGCGCCCGCGCCCGAGGGCAGGCGCAGCTCCCAGCGCTCGACCGGCTCGCCGCGGCGGGTGCGGCCCCAGGGGGCGCTGGTGGCGCTCGCCGCGCCCGGGGCGGGGGTCGTGGTGCTCTCGGCGTCCATGCGCGCATGCTGCCGCACCCCGGCGGTCTCCCGGCGCGCGCCCGGGCCCGCACCGACCTAGCGTGGGGGTCCGTCGACCACGTCGAGCAGCACGTCGAGAAGGAGGCGTCCTCATGGGCATCGGGGACAAGCTGAACAACGCCGCGGAGAAGGCGGCCGGCAAGGCCAAGGAGGCCACCGGGAAGGCCACCGACGACCGCGACCTGCAGGCCGAGGGTCGGGCGGACCAGACGACCGCCAGCGCCAAGCAGGCCGGGGAGAACGTCAAGGACGTCTTCCGCGGCTGAACCGCGCCAGCCCTCCCGGGGCGCCGTCCCCGAGGGGGCGGCGCCCCGTCGCGTCCGGCCCCCTCACAGCCGCCAGTCGATCCCGTCCCCGCCCTGCTCGCGCAGCAGCCGGTCCACGGCGCTGAACGGCCGGGAGCCGAAGAAGCCCCGCGAGGCCGACAGCGGGCTGGGGTGCACGCCCTCGACGACCGGCACGGACCCCAGCAGGGGCCGCACCGTCTGCGCGTCGCGGCCCCACAGCAGCGCCACGAGCGGGCCGCCGTGCGCGGCCAGCGCGCGCACCGCTGCGTCGGTGACGGCCTCCCAGCCGATCCGCCGGTGCGAGCCGGAGGCGCCCGAGCGCACCGTCAGGACGCGGTTGAGCAGCAGGACCCCCGAGGCCGTCCACGCCGACAGGTCGCCGTGCGCCGGCGGCTGGACGCCGGTGTCCTCGCGCAGCTCCCGGTAGACGTTGACGAGGCTGCGCGGCAGCGGCCGCACGTGCGGCTCGACGGCGAAGGACAGCCCGATGGGGTGGCCCGGGGTGGGGTAGGGGTCCTGCCCCACCAGGAGGACCCGCACGTCCTCGAACGGCTGGCGGAAGGCCCGCAGGACGTGCTGCGGCGCCGGCAGCCAGGGCCCCTCCTCGGCGGCCAGCCGCTGCGACAGCGCCCGCAGCTGCGGGCGCACGCCCGCCAGGGCCCGCGCCCAGCCGGGGTCCAGGTCGTCCAGGCCGAGGCCGGCGGGGTCGTCGCCACCGCTGCCGGCACCGCCGTCGCCGGGGTCGGGCAGGTCCAGGTCGAGGGGGGGCTGCACCACGGCCGCGACGCTAACCCGCGCCCCGCGCGGGCGCCCGGCGGCGAGCGGTCGTGAGCGCTGCGGGCGGGGCGCGCCGGGGGCGCGCGGAGGGGCTCGTGTCGGTGCCAGGACCTACAGTGGCGCACGCCGGTGGGGACGTCGGCGGTACGCACGAGGGCTGGAGGACGGCATGGACGAGGCGGCGGCGCGCACGATCGGCGCCGGTCAGGACGGGGCCGGGGACGCCGGTGCCGCGGCCGGCGGGCTCAGCCCCCGGGACGCCGAGGTCCTCGCCTTCGAGCGGCAGTGGTGGAAGTACGCCGGCGCCAAGGAGCAGGCCGTCCGCGAGCTGTTCGACCTGTCCCCGACCCGGTACTACCAGGTGCTCAACGCCCTCATCGACTCCCCGGCGGCCCTGGCCCACGACCCGATGCTCGTCAAGCGGCTGCGCCGGATGCGCGCCACCCGCCAGCGCGCGCGCTCGGCGCGCCGCCTGGGCGTGCAGCCCTGAGCGCGCGCCGCGCCGCCCGTCCCGCCCGGCCGCTGGCCCCCCGCCGCGGCGCCCACCGCACCCGGCGCGGGCCGCTGGGCGTGCTGCTCCTGGTGCTCCTCTGGCTGCTGGTGGCCGCCGCCGTGGTCGCCGCCGCTGCCTGGGCGCTGGACCGCGTCGCCGGTGACCTCCTGGACCTGGCGCGCTCGCTGCTGTGACACCGTCCGGCCACGGGTTGCGCGAACCCTGTCCGCGCGGGCGTCCGCCGCACTAGCCTCGGTCCCGGTCGAGCCGTCCGGCCCTCGCGCCCCCCGCGGGCGCGAGCGCCGGGCGTCGCCCACGGCGACCACCGCCGCGGGCAGCGTGAGACCCGCGTCCGGTGCGTGCCGGAGGCGTCCTCCGCTCGTGGCACCACCAGGAGAAGGCAATGGCTCAGGGCACCGTCAAGTGGTTCAACGCCGAGAAGGGGTACGGCTTCATCACCGTCGACGACGGCGGTGCGGACGTGTTCGTGCACTACTCGGCCATCGTGGCCGACGGCTACCGCTCCCTCGAGGAGGGGCAGCGCGTGGAGTTCGAGGTCGGCCAGGGCCAGAAGGGCCCGCAGGCCGAGAGCGTCCGCGGCCTCTGAAGCGTCCCGGCCCCGCGACCGCTGCCGCCGCAGCCCGGTCGCGGGGCCTTCGCGCGCCCGGACCCGGCCGCGCGGGCACCGGTCGTGCCCTCCGGACGCCCCCGGACGGCGGGGGGTGGTTTGCACTCGCCCGCCCCGAGTGCCAACATTGGCGCTGGCACTCTCGAGTCGAGAGTGACAGCACGACCAGCACCTCGACACGGGAGCGACAGCTCCCGGCCGGTCCGGTGAGGTCGTCGGCGCGGGGGACGTGACCCCGCCGCCGCCGGCCGTCCGTCGCGGGCACCGCTCCGGCCGACCCCCGCCCGCCTTCTGGGAGGAACACCAGGCATGAGCAAGATCATCGCCTTCGACGAGGAGGCCCGTCGCGGCCTCGAGCGCGGCATGAACCAGCTCGCCGACGCGGTCAAGGTGACGCTCGGCCCCAAGGGCCGCAACGTCGTCCTGGAGAAGAAGTGGGGCGCCCCCACGATCACCAACGACGGTGTCTCCATCGCCAAGGAGATCGAGCTCGAGGACCCCTACGAGAAGATCGGGGCCGAGCTCGTCAAGGAGGTCGCGAAGAAGACGGACGACGTCGCCGGTGACGGCACGACGACCGCGACCGTCCTGGCCCAGGCGCTCGTGCGCGAGGGCCTGCGCAACGTGGCCGCCGGCGCGAACCCGATGGGCCTCAAGCGCGGCATCGAGAAGGCCGTCGAGGCCGTGACCGAGCAGCTGCTCGGCGCCGCCAAGGAGGTCACCACCAAGGAGCAGATCGCCGCCACCGCCGGCATCTCCGCGGGCGACTCCTCCATCGGCGAGCTCATCGCCGAGGCCCTCGACAAGGTGGGCAAGGAAGGCGTCATCACCGTCGAGGAGAGCAACACCTTCGGCCTCGAGCTCGAGCTCACCGAGGGCATGCGCTTCGACAAGGGCTACATCTCGCCCTACTTCGTCACCGACGCCGAGCGTCAGGAGACGGAGCTCGAGGACCCGTACCTGCTGATCCTCAACTCCAAGATCTCCACGGTGAAGGACCTGCTCCCGCTGCTGGAGAAGGTCATGCAGTCGGGCAAGCCGCTCGTCATCATCGCCGAGGACGTCGAGGGCGAGGCCCTGGCCACGCTCGTCGTCAACAAGATCCGCGGCACCTTCAAGTCCGTGGCCGTCAAGGCCCCGGGCTTCGGCGACCGCCGCAAGGCGATGCTGAACGACATCGCCATCCTCACCGGCGGCCAGGTCATCTCCGAGGAGGTCGGGCTCAAGCTCGACACCGCCGACCTCGACCTGCTGGGCCGCGCCCGCAAGGTCGTCGTCACCAAGGACGAGACGACCATCGTCGAGGGCGCCGGCGACGCCGACCAGATCGCCGGCCGCGTCGCGCAGATCCGCTCCGAGATCGAGCGCAGCGACTCCGACTACGACCGCGAGAAGCTGCAGGAGCGCCTCGCCAAGCTCGCCGGCGGCGTGGCCGTCATCAAGGCGGGCGCGGCCACCGAGGTCGAGCTCAAGGAGCGCAAGCACCGCATCGAGGACGCCGTCCGCAACGCGAAGGCCGCCGTCGAGGAGGGCATCGTCGCCGGTGGTGGCGTGGCCCTCATCCAGGCCGGCACCGCGGCGTTCGAGAAGCTCGAGCTCACCGGTGACGAGGCCACGGGCGCGAACATCGTCAAGGTCGCCGTCGAGGCCCCGCTGAAGCAGATCGCCGTGAACGCCGGCCTCGAGGGCGGCGTCGTGGCGGAGAAGGTCCGCAACCTGCCCACCGGTCACGGCCTGAACGCCGCCACCGGCGAGTACGTGGACCTGCTCGACGCGGGCATCAACGACCCGGTCAAGGTGACGCGCTCCGCGCTGCAGAACGCCGCCTCGATCGCGGGCCTGTTCCTGACCACCGAGGCCGTCATCGCCGACAAGCCGGAGAAGGCCGCTGCGGCCCCGGCCGGCGACGGCGGCATGGGCGGCATGGACTTCTGATCCGCGCCTGAGGCGCGGCGCGCGCGAGCGCACCGCACCAGCACCACCCGCGAGGGCGGTCCCCGGCAGGGGGCCGCCCTCGCGGCGTCCCCGGGCCCGTCGTCAGGCGGGCAGCGGCACGGGGTCGCGGTCGAGGTCGGCCAGGTCGGCGCCCGCGGCGTGCAGGAGCTCCACGAGGGAGTCGGCGCCGCTGCGCTCGGCGTGCTCGCGCTCGCCGTCGTGCACCGGCACGGCCTGCAGCCAGCGCACCTCCACCCCCTCGCTCAGCGGGTAGCGGGCCAGCGTGGGGAACGACCACGGGGCGGTGACGAGCAGGTGCCGCGCCCGCCCGTCCAGCAGCTCGCCCACCACGTCGGGGAAGACCGTCCCGGCCCGCACGGGCAGGCGCTCCTTGACGGCCGTGAACGCGCACGCCACCACCAGGCCGCTGCACAGGTCCACGTCGGGGTGCCGCAGCGTCGTCACCAGCTCCACCCGCACGTCCTCGCCGTCGACGAGGTTCCGGCGCCGGTGCAGGGACAGCGTCGAGACCGTCACCTGCCCCGGCCGAGGAGCGTCCGGGCACGTCATGAGGTGCAGCTCGTGCTCCTGGGTGCGGTCCAGGTACGGCTCGATGAGCGGCCACGCCCCCGGCGACAGGCGCCGGGCGACGTAGCGGGCCATCGCGACCTCCGCGTCGCTGGGCTCCACGAGGCTCACGCGCTCACCCCCGCCCCGTGCCAGGGCCGGCCCACCGGCCGCGCGTCCTCGCGCGCCAGCCCCGTGACCGGGTCGGCCAGGGCCGCCAGGTGGGCGTGCAGGCGCGCGTCCACCCAGCGCTCGCTGCCGCTCAGGGCGTCCAGCACGAAGCGGGGGTGGGCGGTCAGCCGCTCGCGCAGCCGGAAGCCCGCCTCCCGGGTGGTCGCGGCCAGGGAGTCCAGCTGGGGCCACGGCCGCTCGGGGTTGACGTGGTCGGGCGTCAGCGGCGACACCCCGCCCCAGTCGTCGACGCCCGCGGCCAGCAGCTGCGCGCGCTGCTCCGGGTCGGACAGGTTCGGCGGCGCCTGCAGCGACACCGACGGGCCCACGACGAGGCGGGCCACGGCCAGCGCCGCCAGGTACTCCTCGTGGCCGAGGTCGTCCTCGCCGCGCATGGCGGTGTCGTCCTTGGCGCGGAAGTTCTGCACGATGACCTCCTGCGTGCCGCCGTGCTCGTCGGCCACCGCGCGCAGCGCGAACAGCGACTCGGCGCGCTCGGCGGGGGTCTCGCCGATGCCGACGAGGATCCCGGTGGTGAACGGGACGGCCGCGCGGCCGGCGTCGTGCAGCACCCGCAGGCGCAGCGCGGGGTCCTTGTCGGGAGAGCCGAAGTGGACCTGCCCGGGCTCGGTGAACAGCCGCGCCGAGGTGGTCTCCAGCATCATCCCCATCGAGGGGGCCACCGGCCGCAGCCGCGCCAGGGCCTGCGCGCTCATCACCCCGGGGTTCAGGTGCGGCAGCAGCCCCGTCTCCTCCAGCACGAGGACGGCCAGCGCCCGCACGTACTCCAAGGTCGAGGCGTAGCCGCGGGCAGCCAGCCAGTCGCGCGCGGCGCCCCAGCGGTCCTCGGGCGCGTCGCCCAGGGTGAACAGGGCCTCCTTGCAGCCGGCCGCGGCCCCGGCGCGCGCGATCGCCAGGACCTCCTCCTCGTCCAGGTAGGCGGCGGGCAGGCGCCCGGGCGTGGTGGCGAACGTGCAGTAGTGGCAGCGGTCGCGGCACAGCCGGGTGACGGGGACGAACACCTTCTTGGAGTAGGTGGTCGTGCCCGGCCGGCCGGCGGCGGCCATCGCCGCGTCGCGCACGGGCGCGGCCGCCGCGCACAGCCGCGCCAGGTCCTCCCCGCGCGCGTGCAGCAGCACCTCGGCGTCGCCGGGGGAGGGGGCGGTGCCCGCGCCCGGGTCCAGGTCGTCGAGGGCGTCCAGGGCGCTGCGCAGCCGCGGCGCCGGCGGCGCGGGCACCGCGGGGGCGGCGTGGCGGGCGCGACGGCGCGGCGCGGGCAGGGCGGTGGGTGTCACGGGGACGGACCTCCGGTCCGGTGTCGGGGGCTCAGCGGCAGGCGGGCGCGGACGTGGGCGCGGACGTGGTCGTGGGCGCGGTCGTGGGCGCGGCGGCGTCCAGGGCCGCCCGGGTGCGGGGGCCGACGCCGAGCGCGCGGGCGGCCGCCAGGTCGGCGGGCACGTCCACGTCGCGGCGCAGGGTCGGCAGCGCGCCCGGCAGGGGCACCGCGCCGGCCTCGGCGTGGGCGCGCGCCGAGCCGGGGCCGAAGCGGTGCGGGGGGTGCCCGGCGCGGTCGGCGACCAGGACGCTGCCGGTGCCCTCGGCGTCGGTGACGAGCACGGGGCCGGGGTGGGCGGCCGCACCGGTCAGCGCGGCGGCCAGGTCGCCGGGCCGCAGCGCCGGCAGGTCGGCCACCAGCACGGCGGTGGGACCGGCGCCGACGGCGGCCAGCCCCGCCTCCACGGCCCGGTGCAGGCCCGGACCACCGGCGGCCACGACGGCGGCCCCGGCCCCGCGGGCGGCCGCGGCGACGTCCGGGTCGTCGGTGACGCACACGACGAGGGCGACGGGCGGGGCGGCCAGGGCCGCGGCCAGGCAGTCCAGCGCCATGGCGGTGGCCAGAGCCCGCCGCTGCGCGACGGGCAGCCCGAGGCGCGACTTGGCCCCGTCCCCGCCCTTGACCGGCACGACGACCCGCCAGCGTGCGCTCGCGACCACCGGGGGATCCTCCCCCAGGCGCCGGGCGGGCGCCCGGGCGGCCCCGGCCGGGCGCGCGCCGCGCGCCTAGGGTGGCCCCGTGAGCCTGGACACCTCCCGCCGCAGCGAGCCGGCCCGGCGCGTGGTGCGCACCGCCGTGACCGCCGACGCGCTCGACGTCGACGAGCACGCGCGCCTCGTCGGCGACGCCGCCGCGGGGGCCGTGGTCACCTTCGCCGGCGTGGTGCGCGACCACGACCACGGCCGCGCCGTCCTGGACCTGGAGTACACGGGCCACCCGAGCGCCGCCGACGTCCTGGCGGCGGTCGTGGCGCGGGTGAGCGCGCAGGAGGCCGTGGACGCCGTCGCGGTCAGCCACCGCCTCGGGCACCTGGCGGTGGGCGACTGCGCGCTGGCCGTCGCGGTCTCCGCCGCCCACCGCGCGGAGGCGTTCGCGGCGTGCGCCCGGCTGGTGGACGAGGTCAAGGAGCACCTGCCGGTGTGGAAGCGGCAGCGCTTCGCCGACGGGACGAGCGAGTGGGTCGCCTGCCCGTGACGCGCCCCGACGCCGCCCCCGGCACCACCCCCGACGCGCCCGCCCGGCCCCTGAGCGCGCCCCGCGCCCCCGCACCCTCCGCCGGCACGTCGGACCCGGCCGTCCGCGCCGCGCTGCGGGCCGTCGAGCGCGACCCCGCCGGCCTCGGCGACGCCGCGTACGCCGCGCTCCTGGTGGCCGACGGCGGCGACCTGGAGGCGCTGTGCGCGCTGGCCGACGGGGTGCGCCGCGACGCCGTCGGCGACGAGCTGACCTTCGTCGTCAACCGCAACCTGGACACGGCCGTGGTGCTGGAGGAGGACGCGCCGCAGCTGCTGGCCGAGGCCGTCGCCCTGGGCGCCACCGAGGTGTGCGTGCAGGGCCCGCTGCCCGAGGACGCGCCCGCCGACGGCTACCTGCGGCTGGTGCGGCTGGTCGCCGAGCACGCCCGGGGCGTGCACCTGCACGCCTTCCGCCCCGCCGAGGTCGCCGACGCGGCCGCGCGGCTGGGCACGAGCCCGCGCGAGTTCCTGCTCGCGGCCCGCGCCGCCGGGCTGGGCTCGGTGTGCGGGACGGCCGCGAAGGTCCTGGACGACGACGTGCGCACCCGCCTGAACGGCGGGGTGCCGGACCTGCCGGTGGCGCGCTGGCTGGAGCTGGTGGCCACCGCGCACGCCGCGGGGCTGCGCTCGACGGCGACGGTCGTGCACGGGCACGTCGAGACGCCCGCGCAGCAGGTGGCGCACCTGCGCCTGCTGGCGGACCTGCAGGACCGCACCGGCGGGTTCACCGAGTTCATCCCCATGCCGTTCCTGCCGCCGGCCGGGCCGCTGCCGCCCGGCTGCCGCCCGGGCCCGGACGCGCGCGAGGTGCGGGCGCTGACGGCGGTGGCGCGGCTGCTGCTGCACGGGCGCATCGACCACGTGCAGACGGCGTGGACGAAGGTGCGCCCGGACGTCGTGGAGCAGCTGCTGCGCGGCGGCGCGGACGACCTGGGCGGGCTGCTGGTCGACGGCGCGCTGCGCCCGGGCGCCGGCGCCGAGGCGGGCCGGGAGCTGACCCGCGCCGACGTCGCGGCGCTGGGGGAGCGGCTGGGCCGGCGGGTGCGCCAGCGCACCACGCTGTACGGGGACGTCCCGGCGGCCCCGGGCGGGCGCTGGTGACCTCCCCGGGACGCTCGCCGGACGCCTCGCCGGGCCTCTCGCCGAGCCCCCCGGCGGACCCGTCGGCGCGGACCGCGGTGGACGTCGCGGTCGTGGGCGCCGGCATCGCGGGGCTGGGGCTGGCGGTGCTGCTGGCCCGCCGCGGCCGCGAGTCGTTCGTCGTGCTGGAGCGCGGCGACGACGTCGGCGGCACCTGGCGCGACAACCGCTACCCGGGGGTGGCCTGCGACGTCCCCTCGCACCTGTACTCCTACTCCTTCGCCCCGCGGGCGGACTGGTCGCGCGTCTTCGCCCCCGGCGCGGAGGTGCAGGAGTACCTGCGCGCCACCGCCCGCGCGGCGGGGGTGCGCCCGTGGTTCGGGGCGGAGGTGACGGACGCCCGCTGGGACGAGGACGCGGGCTGCTGGCACGTGACCAGCCGCCGCGGGCCGGTGCGCGCGCGGGTCCTCGTGCTGGCCGGGGGGCGGCTGTCCGACCCGCGGCTGCCGGACGTGGAGGGCCTGGACGCCTTCGGCGGCCCGGTGTTCCACTCCGCGCGCTGGGACCCGTCGGTGGACCTGGCCGGGAAGCGGGTGGGCGTGGTCGGGACCGGCGCCTCGGCCGTGCAGCTGGTCCCGGAGCTGGCCCGGACCGCGGGGCGGGTGGTGGTGTTCCAGCGCAGCGCCCCGTACGTCGTGCCGCGCCAGGACCGCGCCTACAGCGACGCCGAGCGCGCCGCGTTCCGCGCCGACCCGCAGCTGGTGCGGCGCCTGCGCGAGGAGCAGTTCGCGCAGATGGAGCGCGGCCACGCCGCGCGCCGCCTCGTGCGCCCCGACGTCGAGGCCCTGCGCGAGCGCGCCCTGGCGCACCTGGCGGCGCAGGTGCCCGACGCGCGGCTGCGGGCGCTGCTGACGCCCGACCACGAGGTCGGCTGCAAGCGGGTGCTGCTGTCCGACGAGTTCTACCCAGCGCTCGGCGAACCCCACGTGGACCTCGAACCGGCTGCGCTGCAACGCCTCGAACCCGGCGCGGCGGTGTCGGCGGCGGGCCGGCGGTTCGGCCTGGACGTCCTCGTGCTGGCCACGGGGTTCCGCTCGACGCGGCCGCTGTGGGCGCAGCGCGTGCGCGGGCGGCGCAGCACCCTGGCCGAGCACTGGCGCGACGGCATGACCGCGCACGCCTCGACGGTGGTGCACGGGTTCCCGAACATGTTCGTCCTCGACGGCCCGAACGCGAGCCTGGGCCACAACTCGGCGGTGCACGTCATCGAGAGCCAGTTCGGCTACGTGCTGGGCGCGCTGGACCACCTGGCCGGGCGCGCCGGCGCGCTGGAGGTCAGCGAGCGCGCCGAGCGCGAGTACACCCGCGAGATCGACGAGCGCGCCCGCTCCACGGTGTGGCTGCGCGGCGGGTGCACGAGCTGGTACGTCGACGCGCGCAGCGGCCGGCTGACGCTGCTGTGGCCGGGGACCGCGACGGAGTTCCGCGAGCGCAACGGGGTGTTCGACCCGGCGCCGTTCGCCGCCTGAGGAGCGGTGCGGCGGCCCCGGCCGCGGGGCTCAGCCGCCGGCGAAGGGGGGCAGGACGTCGAGCAGGGCGCCGGGGCGCAAGCGGTCCCCGCGCTCGGCGGCCTCGGCGTCCAGCAGGAACGTCGAGGCCGCGAGGACGCGGGCCAGCGGCTCGCCGCGCGCGGCGAGGACGTCGACGAGGTCCCCGACGGTGGGCTCGCCTCCGGCGGCGGCGGGCAGGGCGACGTCCTCCTCCTCGCGCCCGGCGGCGGAGGCCGCGCCGGCGAAGAAGCGCACCCGCACGGTCGCGGGGACGGTGGCGGTGGGGGAGGGGGTGCTGCTGGTCACGGGCTCGTCATCCTCCGATGGCGCTCATGGGCCGGGTGGGGTGCAGGAAGCCGGGGTCGTCGATGTCGTGGCCGGGCAGCTTGCCCCACATCGCCGTCCGCCACGTCGCCGCGAGCTCGGCGTCGTCGGCGCCGGCGCGCAGGGCGTCGCGCAGGTCGGTCTCGGTGGTGGAGAACAGGCAGGTGCGCACCTGCCCGTCGGCGGTCAGCCGGGTGCGGTCGCAGTCGCCGCAGAACGGCCGGGTGACCGAGGCGATGATCCCGACGCGGCCGAGCGCGCGGCCGGTGGCGCCCTCGACGACGTCCCACGTCTCGGCGGGGGCGGAGCCGCGCGCGCCGGCGGGGCGGGGCGCCAGGGTGAACGCGCCCTGCAGGGAGGCCAGGACCTCCTCGGCAGTGATCATGTCCTCGCGCCGCCAGGTGCCGTGGGGGTCCAGCGGCATCTGCTCGATGAAGCGCAGCTCGACGCCGCGCTCCAGGGCCCAGCGCAGCAGCGCGGGCGCCTCGTCGTCGTTGACGCCGCGCAGCAGGACGGCGTTGACCTTCACCGGCGCCAGCCCGGCGGCCGCGGCGGCCTCGACGCCGGCCAGCACGTCGGCGTGCCGGTCGCGGCGGGTGATGGCCGCGAAGCGGGCGGGGTCGAGGGTGTCCAGGGAGACGTTGACGCGTCCGAGCCCGGCGGCGGCCAGGCCGGCGGCGCGCCGGGCCAGGCCGATGCCGTTGGTGGTCAGGGAGGTGCCGACCGGGGCGCCGTCGGCGGTGCGCAGCGCGGCCGCGGCGGCCACGACGTCCTCCAGGCCGCGGCGCAGCAGCGGCTCGCCGCCGGTGAAGCGGACCTCGCGCACGCCCAGCTCGCGCACGGCCAGCGCGACGAGCCGGACGACCTCGTCGTCGGTGAGGACGGCGGGGCGCTCCAGCCAGGGCAGCCCCTCCGGCGGCATGCAGTAGTGGCAGCGCAGGTTGCAGCGGTCGGTCAGGGAGACCCGCAGGTCGGTCGCGGTGCGGCCGTAGCGGTCGCGCAGCGGGCCCGAGGAGCTGTCCGGGACGGGCGGGGCCGGGGAGGCGCTGCCCGGGCCGGACCCGGTGGAGCTGCTGGACCCGGTGGGCCGGCGCACCGCGGGCACCCCGAGGTCGACGATCGTCACCGCCCCAGCGTAGGCGCCGGGACGCGGGTGAACCCGAGGTGAACGCGGAGGGCCGGCGGCGCTGGCGCGATCCGCGTCGGCCACCACGAGCAGTCACCGATGTGGACGCTGCGTCGACATCTGGCGCGGTTCGCGGCGCGGTCCGGGCAGCGGGTGGGCCGGCAGACCCCGGCGGGCGACCGTGACCGCACCGTGATGGCCGGGTGGCTCGCTCTCGGCGCGATCGTGAGCTATGGTTCAGGTGAACGGAAGATGAACAGGAGGTTCCTCATGGCTGACTTGACCATGACGGTTCGCCGTGAGCGTGTCCGCCCGAGCACGCCGACGGTGCACTGGATCACCGTGCGGGACGACAGCGGTCGCCCGCACCTGGAGATGCGCTGGGACGTGCCCGGCGCGACCGCGGCGGCACCGGCGGCCCGCGCCGCCTGACCCGCCCGCACCGGCCGCGAGGGCCCGGGACGCCCACCGACGAGCGTCCCGGGCCCTCGTGCGTCCGGCGGCCGCGACGGCCGGCGGGGACGCGCGGGTGCTCAGCCCGCGAACATGCGGGCGTTGGCCGCCTCCACCTCCGCGTACTGCTGACCGGCCGCGGCCAGCACCCGCTGGATCTCCTCCAGGTTCACGCGCACCCGCTCCATCGTCGAGCGCCAGCTCGCGCTCAGCGCCTGGAAACCCGTGGCGGCCGAGCCCTTCCACACCGCCTCCAGGTCCAGCAGGTGGCGCATCAGCGCCTCCGCCTCGCCGCCCAGGGTCTGCACCGAGGCCTGCACCACCTGGCTCGCCGCGGCCACGCGGTCGCTGTCCACCTCGAACCGGCTCATGGCACGCTCCTGCCCGCGGGACCCGCCCGCACTCCGGGGCCGGCCCTGCGCCGACCCGCCGCCCGCGACGCTAGGGAGCGCCCGATCGGCACGCCGCCGCCGTCCACACCCCGGTCCCCGCGACCGGGCGCAGCGCGCCTGTGGACCCGCCCGTGACCGTCCTCGTCGACGACCCGCGCTGGCCCGCGCACGGCCGCCTCTGGGCGCACCTGGCCAGCGACACCTCGCTGGCCGAGCTGCACGCCTTCGCCGAGGCGCTGGGGCTGCCCCGGCGCGCCTTCGAGGGCGACCACTACGACGTGGCCGCCGACCTCGTCCCGCGGGCCCTGGCCCGCGGCGCGGTCGCCGTGCCCACCCGCGAGCTGCTGCGCCGCGTGCGCGCCGCGGGGCTGCGCACCCCCAAGCGGCGCGGGGAGAGGGTCGTCGCCACCCGCGAGGCGGACGGCGTGCGCGAGGACCTGCTGAGCGCGGCCGCCGTCCCCGCCCCGCACGGGCCCGGTGTCGTCCTCGACCCCGCCCGGGGACTCGTCGCGCCGCTGGCCGCGCCCGACCCCGCCCTGGAGGTCCTGGGGTTCCGGCGCCGCTGGTGGTGGGACGGCGGCCTGCGCCGCGTCGAGCACCACGCCGTGCAGCTGGCCGCGGGCGGCCCGGGCAACGGGCCGCTGCCCGCGGGGTGGTGGAGCCCGCTGTGGCGCGGCCCCACCACCCCCGCGGGGCTCACCGCTCCGGGCGCGCCGTGAGGGTCGTCGTCAGCGCGAGCTGCTGCCCGTCGCGCACCACCGTCAGCTCGACCCTCGTGCCCACCGCGGTGCCGCGCACGGTGGCCGTCAGCGACTCGTAGCCGGGGGTCTCGCGCCCGTCCACGGCCGTCACGACGTCCCCGGCGCGCAGCCCCGCCTCCGCGGCCGGCGTCCCGTCCTCCACGGCCGCCACCTGCGCCCCCGTGCGGGTGACGCCGTCCGCGGTCACGGCGGGGTCCTGCGAGGCCAGGCTCACGCCCAGCCACGCGTGCTGCGCCGAGCCGCTCGCGACGAGCTGGTCGGCGATCATCCGCACCTCGTTCGAGGGGATGGCGAAGCCGAGGCCGATGCTGCCGGCCTGCCCGCCGCTGCCCGAGCCCAGGGAGGCGATCGAGGAGTTCACCCCGACCACCCGCCCGGAGCTGTCGACCAGCGCGCCGCCGGAGTTGCCGGGGTTGATGGCCGCGTCGGTCTGGATCGCGTTGGTCGCCACCGTCTCCGCCGTCGTCCGCTGCGGGGCCGACAGCCCCGGCTGCCCGAACGGGGAGGTCTGCTGCTCCTGCTCGGTGGCCGCCTCGGTGAGGACGGGGCGGTCGACCGCCGACACGACACCCGTCGTCACGCTGCCGGCCAGGCCCAGCGGGTTGCCCAGCGCCATGACGGCCTGACCGGCCACCACGTCGTCGGAGTCGGCGAAGGTGGCCGCCACCAGGTCCGACGGCGGGTCGGTCAGCTGGATGACCGCCAGGTCGGTCGAGGGGTCGGTGCCCACCACGGTCGCCCCGTAGCGCCGGCCGTCGCTGAGGGTCACGGTGATCGTGGCGCCGCTGCCGGCGCCGGTGACGACGTGGTTGTTGGTGACGACGTGCCCGTCGGTGTCGTAGACGATGCCCGACCCCTGGCCCTCGGCGGTGGCCGAGCGCACGTCGATCGCCACGACGCTGGGGCCGACGGCGCTCGCGACGCCCTGCCAGTTCACCGTCGTCTCGCTGACCCCGGCCACGGCCGCGCTGGACGCGCCGGTGGTGGCGCCGGTGCTCGTGCTCGTGTCCTGCCCGAAGGCCCCCACGAGGCCCGCGGTCAGGACGCTCGCGGCGACCGCGCTGACGAACGCCGTGCCGGTCAGCCCGAGCCAGCCCGGCCGGCGCCGCGGGCCCCGCCCGCCGCCGCCCGTCCCGCCGTCCCCGCCGGTGGGCGGCACCGGCCCGCCCGGCGTCGTCCACGGGTCGAAGCGCCGCGCGTCCGCCGCCGGCGCGGGCCAGCCCGTGCCCGCCGTCCCGGTGCCCGCCGCGCCGCCGGTGACGTCGGTGCGGGTGCGCTCGTCCTGACCGTTCATCCTGCTCACCCCGTGCTCGTGGAGGTCCGCGCCGCCCGTCGCGGGCGACCGTTCACCACGAGGATCGGACGCCCCCCTGCAGGTGGACCCGGAACCGGCTGGACGTCACCTGTGAACCTCGGGACCGGTGCCGGCGACGTCCTCGGCGACGTCCTCGGCGGCGTCCTCCTCCTCGGGGTCCTCGTCGCCGACGGGGGCGTCCACGGCGCGGAAGCGCACCCGGAAGGTCGCGCCGCCGCCGGGCGTGGGGACGACGGAGACCGTCCCGCCGTGCCCGGTGACGATGGTCGACACGATCGCCAGGCCCAGGCCGGCGCCGCCCGTGCCGCGCTGGCGGGAGGCGTCCACGCGGTAGAAGCGCTCGAACACCCGCTCGGCCTCCTGCGGCGTCAGCCCCGGGCCGTGGTCGCGCACCTCCACCACCGACTCCGGGCCGCTGGGCCCGGCCACCCGGCCCACCGCGACCTCCACAGGCGTGCCGGCGGGCGTGTGGTGCAGCGCGTTGGCCAGCAGGTTCGTCATCACCTGCCGCAGCCCCGGCTCGTCGGCCAGCACCACCGCCGAGGAGGGCCCGTGCTCGTCGTCCACGCCCACCAGGCGCACCCGCCGGTCGGCGGCCAGGCCGCGGGCGTCGTGGACGGCGTCGGAGGCGACGACGGCCAGGTCCACCGGCTCGGGAGCCGCCGCCCGCCGCCGCTGCGCCTCGTCGAGGCGGGCCAGCGCCAGCAGGTCCTCCACCAGCCGGCCCAGCCGGGTCGACTCGCCCTCGATGCGGCCCATGACGTGGGCGACGTCGGCCTCCTCGCGCACCGCGCCCTGCCGGTACAGCTCGGCGAACCCGCGGATCGCGGCCAGCGGGGTGCGCAGCTCGTGGCTGGCGTCGGCGACGAACCGGCGCATCTGCTCCTCCGAGCGCTGCTGGGCGCGGAAGGAGCGCTCGATCTGCCCGAGCATCGTGTTCAGCGCCCCGCTGAGCCGGCCGATCTCGGTGCCGGCCGGGGCCGGCGGCACGCGCCGCGACAGGTCCCCGGCGGCGATCGCCGAGGCCGTCTCCTCGATGTCCGACAGCGGCCGGAACGAGCGGCGGATCGCCAGCGCCGCCAGGCCCGTCCCGCCGGCCAGCACCAGCAGGGCCACCACCAGCGAGACGGTGCGGAAGTGGTCCAGGGTCGCGTTGGCGCCCGACAGCGGCAGCGCCACCGCCACCGCCACCGGCACGTCGCCGACCGCGGCCGGCAGCAGCACCACCCGCCACGGGTCGCCGCCGTCGGCGTCGGGCACCGTGAACGGCTCCTGGTCCCCGCCGGCGACCGCCGGCGCGCTGAGCGCGGGCAGCTGCGGGGCGTCCACGCACCGGCCCGCGTCGTCGCGCTCGCACGAGACGCGCGTCGTGCCGTCCGGGTAGGCGAACAGCACGTAGTAGTCGGACAGCAGCAGCTGCTCGGCGCGGCTCTGCGAGAACTGCGCGAACGCCCCGCGCACGGCCGTCGCCCCCTTGCCCTGCAGCTCCGCGTCGACCTGCGCGCGCAGGTTGGCGCGCAGCAGGTTCGTGGACACCAGCGCCGTCACCGACATCGCCGCCACCAGCAGCAGCACGACGATGACCAGCAGCCGCGCGCGCAGCGGCAGGCCCGCCTCGGCGGCCAGGGCCCGCGCGCGCCAGCGGTGCAGCGCGCTCACGCGCCCGGCGGCACGCGCAGCACGTAGCCGACGCCCCGCTTGGTGTGGATGAGCGGCGCCAGGCCCTCGGTGTCCAGCTTGCGGCGCAGGTAGGAGATGTAGGACTCCACGATCCCGGCCTCGCCGTTGAAGTCGTAGTCCCACACGTGGTCCAGGATCTGCGTCTTGGACAGCACCCGCTGCGGGTTGAGCATGAGGTAGCGCAGCAGCTTGAACTCGGTGGGGGACAGCTCCACGACGCGCCCGGCGCGGCGCACCTCGTGCGAGTCCTCGTCCAGCTCCAGGTCGTGGAAGACCAGCCGGCCGGTGTCGGGTCCCTCCCCGGCGCCGGTGCGCCGCAGCACCGCGCGGATGCGGGCCACGACCTCCTCCAGGCTGAACGGCTTGGTGACGTAGTCGTCGCCGCCCACCGTCAGCCCGGCGACCTTGTCGGCGGTGTCGTCGCGGGCGGTGAGGAACAGCACGGGCACCGCCCGGCCGCGCTCGCGCAGCTTGCGGGTGACGGTGAACCCGTCCAGGTCGGGCAGCATGACGTCGAGCACCACGAGGTCGGGGCGCACCTGCTCGGCCAGCTCCAGCGCCTGCGCGCCGTCGGCGGCCGCGGTGACCTCGAACCCCGCGAAGCGCAGGCTGGTGGCCAGCAGCTCGCGGATGCTCGGCTCGTCGTCGACGACGAGCAGCTTCGCCTCGGGACCGGTGCTCGCTGACCTCACCCGGCCCAGTGTGCGCCGCGATCCTGGGAGGGCGCTGGGTGCCGCCCGTGCCCGCTCCGCCGTCCGTGCCCGCCGCGCCCCGCGGCGCGCCGGGCGGCTGGCAGACTCCCCGGCGTGCTGCGCTCCGTCACCGCGACCCGCTACGTGGCGCCGCTGCGCGAGGGCGGCAGCCTGCCGGGGCTGTGCGAGGCCGACGACCTGGGCACGTACGTGGTGAAGTTCCACGGCGCCGGGCAGGGCCGGCGGGTCCTGGTCGCCGAGGTCCTGGCCGCCCGCCTGGCCGCCGCGCTGGACCTGCGGGTGCCGGAGCTCGTCGTCGCCCGCGTCGACCCGGTCATCGGCCGCGGGGAGCCGGACGAGGAGGTGCAGGACCTGCTGCTGCGCTCGCCGGGGGACAACCTGGGCGCCGACTTCCTGCCCGGGGCGCTGTCCTTCGACCCGGCCGTGGACCCCGTCGACCCCGCGTGGGCGGCGCGGGTGCTGTGGTTCGACGCCCTCGTGCTCAACGTCGACCGCTCCTGGCGCAACCCCAACGCCCTGTGGTGGGGCGGGCAGCCGTGGCTCATCGACCACGGCGCGGCCCTGTACTTCCACCACGACTGGCCGCGCGCGGCCGCCTCGGTGCAGCGCCCGCTGCGCCACGCCGAGGACCACCTGTTGCTGGCCGCGGCCGACGACGTCACCGCCGTGGACGCGGACTGCGCGGCGGCGCTGACGCCGCAGGTGCTCGCCGCGGCGGTCGCGGACGTGCCGGGGGTGTGGCTGGAGGGCGAACCGGGTTTCGGCGCGGCCGAGGAGGTGCGCGCCGCCTACCGCGACTGGTTCACCGCCCGGCTGGCGGGCGAGCGCCCGTGGGTGGCGGCGCTGGCCGAGGCGCAGCGGGGGGCCCGCCGTGGCTGAGCCGGGCCCGGACGCCCCCGCGCTGGACGTCTACGAGTACGCCGTCGTGCGGGTCGTGCCGCGGGTGGAGCGCGCGGAGTTCCTCAACGCCGGGGTGCTGCTGTGGTGCCGCGCCCGCGAGCACCTGGAGGCCCGCGTCCGCCTGGACCTCGTGCGGCTGCGGGCGTTCGCCCCGCACGTGGACGCCGCGGCGGTGGCCCGGCACGTGGCCGCGCTGGAGGGGCTGTGCAGCGGCGACCCGGCGGCCGGGGCCGCGGCCGCCGAGGCGCCCGGGGCGCGGTTCCGCTGGCTGACCGCCCCCCGCAGCACGGTCGTGCAGACCTCGCCGGTGCACTGCGGGCTGACCGCCGACCCGGCGGCCGAGGTGCGCCGGCTGCTCGCCGCGCTCGTGCCGGGGGAGCCGGGCCGGGGGTGAGCCGGGGGTGAACGAGCGGGCGCTGGCCGTCCACGCCGCGTTCGCCGCGAGCGTCGTCGTCCTGTTCACCCCCGGCGGGTCCGTCGGGGGCTGGCTCGGGCTCGCGCTGCGCGCCGCGGTGTTCGCCGCCCTGGCCGGTGCGGCGCTGTGGTGGACGGGCCGGCGCGACGCCGTCCTGGCCGCGGTCCTGCTGTGGGCCGTGGTGGGGGAGCTGGTCCGCCACGCCGTCCTGCCGGGCGTGGACGGCTCGCTGCGCGACGTCGCCGCCGCGGCGGCGGGGTCGCTCACGGGTGCTCTCGTGACCGACCGCCTCCGCTGCGGCGGCGCGCCGCCCGGGGACCCGGCCGGGGATCAGGCCCGGTAGACCTGCACGACCGACGGGCGCGGCTGGCCGCTGCCGTCGTAGGGGAACAGCGAGGCCGGGGCCTCCGGGGTGGCCTCGTCGTCCTCGCCCGGGTGCTGCACGGCGACGAACACGCTGCCGTCCGGCGCGATGACCGGTCCGCACGTCTCCGCCCCGGCCGGCACGGACAGGAACTGCCGGACCAGGCCGCGGCGCGGGCCGTCGACGGCGACCTCGTACAGGCCGTCGTTGGAGCCCAGCGCGTTGCCGTCGGTGGAGATCCACAGGTTGCCGACGCTGTCGAAGGCGACGTTGTCGGGGCAGGAGATCGGGGAGACCAGCGAGCGGTCCACGTCGCCGAAGTGCGTGGTCTCGTCGGCCGGGTCGCCGCAGACGAGGACGAGGTTCCACCAGAACGAGGTCGCCGCGGCGTCGTCACCGGACTCGGTGATCTCGACGACGTGCCCGTCCTTGTTCTCCGGGCGCGGGTTCGCCTCGTCGACGCCGGCCCTCCCCTCGGTGCCGCGCTGGGTGTTGTTGGTGCAGGCGACGTAGACGCGGCCGTTGACGGGGTTGCGCTCCACGTCCTCGGGGCGGTCCATCTTCGTCGCGCCGACGGTGTCGGCGGCCAGGCGGGTGTGCACCAGGACGCGCTCGAGGGAGAACCCGGGCACGCGCGAGACGCCGTCGGTGACCAGGGGGATCCAGCGGCCGGTGCCGTCGTGGCGCCCGTCCTCGGTGCCGTCCCCGTCGAAGGCCGCGACGTACAGGTCGCCCTCCTCCAGCAGGGTGAGGTTGTGGGCGCGGTCGCCCTCGCGGAACCGCTCCTTGGAGACGAACTTGTAGACGTAGTCGAAGCGCTCGTCGTCGCCCATGTAGGCCACGGCGCGCCCGTCGGCGGCCAGGGAGACCGTCGCGCCCTCGTGCTTGAAGCGGCCCAGCGCGGTGTGCTTGCGCGGCGTGGACGCCGGGTCGTACGGGTCGACCTCGACGATCCAGCCGAAGCGGTTCGGCTCGTTCGGCTCGACGGCGACGTCGAAGCGCTCGTCGACGCGCTCCCAGCCGCGCCCGGAACCCGTGACGCCGTAGCGGGCCAGCGCCGGGTCCTCCAGGTCCTCGGGGACGGCGAAGTACTGGTGGAAGTTCTCCTCCCCGGACAGCACGGTGCCCCACGGCGTCGTGCCGCCGGCGCAGTTGTTCAGCGTGCCCAGGACGGTGCGCCCCTCGGGGTCGGCGCTGGTGCGCAGCAGGGCGGACCCGGCCGCCGCGCCGGTGACGCGGAACGGGGTGGCGGGGGTGACGCGGCGGTTGTGGTCCGAGTGGCGCACGTAGCCCCACGGCGCGCGGGCCGAGGAGCGGCGCAGCTCCACGACCGACACGCCGTGCGCGGCCATCGCCGTCAGCAGCTGCTCGTCGGTGGCCTCGTCGCTGCCGGTGAACCCGCGGAACATCAGTTCCTCGTTGGTGTACTCGTGGTTGGCCACGAGCAGGGCGCGGTGCTCGTCCCCGGCGAGGGGGAGCACGGCGACGTAGTCGTTGTTGTAGCCGAACTGCCCGGCCTGCGCCTCGGGGGTCTGCGCGTCGAAGTCGAACTCCGGCGCACCGGGCAGGATCGGGTCGCCCCACGACAGGACGGCCGCCCAGGCGAAACCGGCCGGCACGTCGAAGGAGTCCGAGCCCGCGGGCACGGGCGCGATGGCGGAGAAGTCGACCTGGTGGCCCGGGTCGAAGGGGGCGGCCAGCGGGGTCGGGTCGCCGGCGGCGGCGCGGGCGGCGGGGGCCTGCCCGAGGGCGGCGCCGGCCACGCCGAGGCCGACCAGGCCGGCGAGCACGCCGCGGCGCGAGACGACCCCGCGCACGACGTCGCCGAAGTAGGCGTTCTGCGAGCGGTTGGCCACGGGCGCGGCGCACTGGCTGCCGCAGCGGTAGTGGCAGGTCATCGAGCTGCGCCGCCCGGCGGGCACGTAGGGCAGCAGGGGCAGGGCGGGACGGGGGGTGTCCGTGGTGCTCACGCGGTTCTCTCCTCGCGGGTCCTCCGACCGCGGGGGGCGGTCGTCCGCGCCGGACGCTAGGGACGCCGCGGGGGTCTGCCGACGACGTCCGGGTGAGCGCGCGGTGAACCGTCGGTGAGGGTCGCGAAGCACGGTGAGCCTCGCCTCACCCGGTCCGCTCCCGGGACCGGCGGCGACCGCGGGTCCATCATGGGTCCATGAGCGCCGACACGACGTCCGAGCTGGCCGCCGACAACCCGTTCGCCGCGCCCAGCGACCTGCCGTTCGGGCTGCCGCCCTTCGACCGGGTGCGCGCGGAGCACTTCGCGCCCGCGTTCGCGGCCGGCACGGCGCAGCACCTGGCCGAGCTGGACGCGCTGCTGGACGCCGAGCCGGGCGCGCAGGAGCTGCTGGACGGCCTGGAGGGCTCGGGGCAGCTGCTGCGGCGCGCGGTGGCGGTGTTCGCCAACCTCGTCGGCACGGACGCCGACGACGAGCTGCGCGCGGTGCAGGCGGAGTGGTTCCCGCGGCTGGCCGCGCACGAGGACGCGGTGCGCCTGGACCCGCGGCTGGTCGCGCAGGTCGCCCGCCACCACGCCGACCCGCCGGCCGGCCTGGACGCCGAGGCGCGCCGGCTGCTGGAGCGCCTGCACACCGACGCCGCCCGCGAGGGCGCGCTGCTGGACGAGGCCGGCCAGCGGCGGCTGCGCGAGCTGAACGCCGAGCTGTCGCGGCTGACGACCGCGTTCGACACCGCCCTGCTGGACGACACGAACGACCTGGCCGTCCACCTCGAGGACGAGGCGGAGCTGGAGGGCCTGGACGCCGCCGGCGTCGCCCGGGCGCGGGAGGCGGCGCAGGCGCGCGGCCTGGACGGCTGGCTGCTGCCGCTCGTGCTGCCCTCGGGCCAGCCGGTGCTGGAGGCGCTGCGCCGGCGCGACGTGCGCCGCCGCGTGCACGAGGCGTCGCTGGCGCGCGGGGGCCGCGGCGGCCCGCACGACACGCGGGTCCTGCTGCAGCGCACCGCCGCCCTGCGCGCCGAGCGCGCGCAGCTGCTGGGGTTCGCGCACCACGCGGCGTGGGTGGTGGCCGACGAGACCGCCGGCGACGCCGAGGCCGCCGTGGGGATGCTGCGGCGCCTGGCCCCGGCGGCCGTCGCGAACGCGCGCGCCGAGGCCGCCGAGCTGGAGGAGGTCCTGCGCGCCGACGGCGAGGAGGGTCCGCTGCGGGCGTGGGACTGGGCGCACTGCGCCGAGCGGCTGCGCCGCGAGCGCTTCGCCGTGGACACCGAGGCGCTCCGGCCGTGGTTCGAGCTGGAGCGCGTGCTCGTCGACGGCGTGTTCGCCACCGCCACCGCCCTGTACGGGCTGGGGTTCTCCGAGCGCCCCGACCTGCCCGCCTACCACCCGGACGTGCGGGTGTTCGAGGTCACCGACGACGGCCGGCCCCTGGGCCTGTACCTGTTCGACCCGTTCGCGCGCGCCTCCAAGCGCGGCGGGGCGTGGATGAGCTCCTTCGCCGACCAGTCGCGGCTGCTGGGCACCGCGCCGGTGGTGGTGAACTGCCTGAACGTGCCGGCGCCCGCCCCCGGCGACCCGGCGCTGCTGACGGTCGACGAGGTGGAGACGCTGTTCCACGAGTTCGGGCACACCCTGCACGGGCTGCTGTCCGACGTGCGCTACCCGCGGTTCTCCGGCACGTCCGTACCGCGCGACTTCGTGGAGTTCCCCTCGCAGGTCAACGAGTTCTGGGGGTTCGAGCCGGAGGTCCTGGCCCGCTACGCCCGCCACCACGTCACGGGCGAGCCGCTGCCGCAGGAGGCGGTCGAGGGGCTGCGCGCCGCGCGCCGCTACGGGCAGGGGTTCTCCACGCTGGAGTACCTGGCCGCCGCGCTGCTGGACCAGGCGTGGCACCGGCTGAGCGCCGGCGCCCTGGACGACGTGCTGGACCCGCCGCGCCCGGAGCAGGTGCAGGAGTTCGAGGCGGCCGCCCTCGCGGAGGCCGGGGTGGCGCTGGAGGAGGTCCCGCCGCGCTACCGCAGCACCTACTTCCACCACGTCTTCGGCGGCGGGTACGCGGCCGCCTACTACTCCTACGTGTGGAGCGAGGTCCTGGACGCCGACACCGTGGAGTGGTTCGGGGAGAACGGCGGGCTGCGCCGCGAGAACGGCGAGCGGTTCCGCCGCACCGTCCTCTCGCGCGGCGGCAGCGTCGACCCGCTGGCCGCCTACCGGGAGTTCCGCGGCCGCGACGCGCGCATCGAGCCGCTGCTGCGCCGGCGGGGCCTGGACGCGGCCTGAGCCCGCTCGCCCTCAGCCCGCCGGTACCGCCGCCGGGACCGGCGGGCTGAGGGCGGCGGGCAGGTCGGCGGCCGGCACCGGCCGGGACCAGTGGTAGCCCTGTGCCTGGTCGCAGCCGAGCCGGCGCAGCAGCGCCCCCTCCTCGGCGCTCTCCACGCCCTCGGCGACCGTCTCCAGCCCCAGCGCCTGCGCCAGGCCGATGACCGTGCGCACGACGGCGGTGTCCTCGTCGCGGCCCATCGCCCGCACGAACGAGCGGTCGATCTTCAGCACGTCCACCGGCAGCCGGCGCAGGTACGACAGCGAGGAGTACCCCGTCCCGAAGTCGTCCACGGCGATCCGCACGCCCAGGGCGCGCAGCGCCGCCAGCACCTCGCGGGCGGTGTCGCCCTCCTGCACGAACACCGTCTCGGTGATCTCCAGGACCAGCGCGGTCGCCGGCAGGCCGGTGTCCGCCAGCACGGCGCGCACCTCCTCGACCAGCCCGGGGGCCAGCTGCGCCACCGACAGGTTCACCGCCACCGTCAGGTCGGGGTGCCCGGCCGGCCCGGCGCGCCAGGCCGCGGCCTGCGCGCACGCCGTGGCCAGCACCCAGCGGCCCACCTCGGCGATGGCGCCGCTGCGCTCGGCGGCGCCGATGAACCGGTCGGGGCCCAGCAGCCCGCGGCGCGGGTGCTGCCAGCGCACCAGCGCCTCCACGCCCGTGGTGCGCCCGTCGGCCAGCCGCACGACCGGCTGGTGGTGCAGCACCAGCTCCCCGCGCGCGGCCGCCCCCTCCAGGTCGGCCTCCAGCTCCAGCCGGTCCGCGCGCGCCTCGTGCAGCGAGCGCCGGAACACCTCGACGCGGGCGCGGCCGGGCTCGGCGGGCCGGCAGGTGCCGTGCTTGGCCTCGTACATGGCGGTGTCGGCGTCGCGCAGCAGCGTGGCGCCCACCGTCCCCTCGTGCCCGGGCGCGGCCACGCCCACGCTGCAGCCCACGCTCAGCGCGTGCCCCTCGTGCTCGACGGGCTGGCGCAGCCGGGCCACCAGCCGCTCGGCCACCTGCTGCGCGGCGGCCAGGTCCGCCCCGCGCAGCACCACCGCGAACTCGTCGCCGCCCAGCCGGGCGGCGGTGTCGTCCTGGCGCAGGCAGTCGCGCACCCGGTCCGCGCACGCGCGCAGCACCGCGTCGCCGGCCTCGTGGCCGTAGCGGTCGTTAACGGCCTTGAACCCGTCCAGGTCCAGGTACAGCAGGGCCAGCGCCCCGCCGTCGCGCTCGTGCGCCGCCAGCGCCGCCGACAGCCGGTCCAGGAACAGGGCCCGGTTGGGCAGCCGCGTCAGCTGGTCGTAGTAGGACTCCTGCAGGCTGCGCTCGGTGTAGACGTCGTTGAGGGCCACGCTGGCCTGCTCGGTGAACGTGGTCAGCAGGTGCCGCGTCGCCGGCTCGGCGGTGCCGGGGCCGTCGAGGAGCAGCAGAGCGCCCACGGGGCGGCCCTGGGCGCGCACGGGCGCGGCCCGCCACCGGCACCCGCCGTGCTCGCCGGAGACCTCGCTGCCGGCCTCGACGGCCCGCGCGGCGTGCTCCAGGACGTCGGGGCAGTCGGGGGCGCCGTCCCCGCGGCGCACCGCGCGCACCTCCAGGCGCTCCTGCGGGCGCTCGTCCGGGCGCCCGGCCGCGGCGCGCAGCGGGTTCTCCAGCACGACGGCGACGGCGTCCCCGCCCAGCACGGTCTGCGCGCCGTCGCACAGCAGGTCCAGCAGCTCCTCCAGCGCCCACCGGTGCGACACGGCCCGCTGCAGCGTCAGCAGGGTGCTCAGGACCAGCTCGCGCTCGCGCAGGGTCCGCAGCAGCTCCTCGCGCTCGAGGGCCAGCTCCTCACCGCGCCGGCGCGCCTCCCGCTCGCGCAGCAGGGCCCGCGCGGCCTGCACCGCCTGCCCCAGCAGGCGGCCGGTGCCCAGCAGCAGCAGCCGCTCGGCGGCGTCGAGGGGCTCCTCGGCGCGCGCGACGACCAGCCGGGCGGTCCCGGGGGCGGTGTCCGGTCCGGCCGCCTCGGTGGGCACGGGGGCCGAGGCCACGTCCACGTCGCTCATCCCGGCCAGCCGCGCCGGTGCCGCGGGGTCCACGCCCAGGGCGGTGACGACGGCCTCGCCGGCCGGCCCGGCGACCACGCCGAGCGCCGCCAGGACGCGGTCGCCCTCGACGACGGCGGCCACCTCGCAGTCCAGCTGCTCGGCGATCCACTGCACCGCGCGCTGCGCCATCCGCTCCGGGCCGCCGGCGTGCGCCAGCGCGGCCAGCAGCTCGACCAGCTGCAGGCCCTGCTGCAGACCGGCCGCGACCGCGGCGCCCTCGGCGGCGCTGCGCGCGCCGTTCACAGCGCCAGGGCGACGACGGTCTGGTTGTGGCAGCCCGCCGCGCCCGAGACCCGCGCGATCTCCCCACAGCTGTACGACAGGACGACGTCGTCCGTGGCGGCGGCCGTCAGCGCCGAGCGGGCCTCGCGCACGTGCCCGGTGCTGCTGAGCAGCTCGCGCCGGGCCACGCAGCTGAAGACGACCATGCCCACCGGGTCCGCCCCCTCCAGCGCGGCGACCGCCTGCTCGCAGGCCTCGCCGGCACCGGCGACCATCTGCTCCTCGTCGCCGGCCATGACGTGCACGAGGCTGCCCAGCGGCACCTCGGACACGAACGACAGCGTGCGCGCGACCGGGTCCGTGCCCGTGACCGTGCGCACCTCCTCCCGGCGGCGGCGCACCAGCCCCAGCGGGTGCGCGTAGCCGAGCGCGGCCAGCCGCCCGGGCGCCAGCGACGCCGCGGCGCAGTCCTCGCCGAGCAGCGCCGACAGGCGCTCCAGGTAGACGTCCAGGGCGGGGCGGCCGTCGAGGGCGCGCACGGTCAGGCCGTCGGAGTCGGTGACGACCAGGGGGTCGCCGACGCGGTGCAGGCCGTGCGCGGCGCCCACGCCCAGCGGGCGGTCGGTGGCGATGGTGACGCCCACGAGGGCGTTCTCCAGCACCTGACCGCCCAGCAGCTGCCAGCTGCGGAAGGCGACGAGGTCGCCGTCGGAGCCGCCGCCGACGATCGGCACGCCCGGGCCCAGCTCGGAGTAGGCGCCGCGCACGACCGCCTGCTGCTGGCCGTCGGTGCCGGCCGGCAGCAGCACGTGGGTTGCGTGGGCGCGCTCGGCCCCGCGGCAGGCGGCGGCCACCTCGGCGCCGCGCGCGAACGGGTCGGCGGCGGTGCTGGCCGCGGCCCGCGCCTCCAGGCCGGGGCCGCCCAGCGCCGTGACGACGACGTCGGCGGGCGCGTCCGCCCGGCCCGCGAACGTGGTGGTGGTGCTGGTGCCGGCGACCACGGCACCGCCCGCGGCCTCCTGCGCGCCGCGGGCCACGGCGCGCAGGTCCAGGTCCCAGCGGGCCATGACGAGCAGCAGCGCGGCGGGGCGGCCGGCGCGGGCCTCCTCGACGGCGCGCGCGGTCGCGGCGGCGGTGCCGGCGCTGTCGCCGGCGACGGCGCGGGCGGAGCTGACGGACACCCAGCGGTCTGCGGTCACGGGAGCGTCATCGGCGGGCCGGGTCGGGGAGTTGACAGCGCGCGCTCTCACGGCACCCGTCCGGATGACGGGCGCCGGCGGCGCGGCTCCAGCGCCGGGCCGGGCGTGCCGATGCCGCACGGGTACGTCACCGGCCCGCCCGCCGCGCCGGTACCCGCCTCCGGCGCTCCCCGCAGCGCCGGACCGAGACGATCCGAGGTCACCGTGGGAGAGCGCCGGGACACCACCGCGCCGCCGCTCGTCATCGCCCACCGCGGCTACTCCGCGGTCGCGCCGGAGAACACCCTGGCCGCGTTCGAGGCGGCGCTGCGCGCCGGCGCCGACGTGGTCGAGACCGACCTGCGCCCGGCCGCCGACGGCCAGGTCGTGCTCGTCCACGACGCCGAGGTCGACGCCACCACCGACGGCCGCGGGCCGGTGGGCGGCTTGACCGCCGCCGACCTGGCCCACCTGGACGCCGGCTCGTGGTTCTCCGGCGCCTACCGCGGCCAGCGCCTGCCGCTGCTGGCCGACCTGCTCGACCTGCTCGCCGAGCACCCCGGCGCCCGGCTGCTGCTGGAGCTGAAGGAGGTGTGGACCCCCGAGCAGGTCGCCGCCGTCCTGCGGCAGGTGCACCGCGCGCGGGCCGCGGACCGGGTGGTGCTGCAGAGCTTCGAGCTGCTCACCCTGCGCCGGGTGCGCGACCAGGCCCCGCGGGTGCGCCTCGCCGTCCTGGTGGACGACCTGCCGGCCGACGCCGCCGCCCGGGCGCGGGTCCTGCGCCGCGACCTCGGCGTCGTGGCGTGCAACCCGGGCGCGGCCGCGCTGGTGACCCGGCCGGGTCTGGTCGCCGACCTGCACGGGGCCGGGCTGCAGGTCTGGCCCTGGACGGTGGACGCGCCCGCGCTGTGGGAGCACGTCGTCGGGCTCGGCGTGGACGGTGTCATCACCAACCGCCCCGACGGGCTGCGCGGCTGGCTGGAGGCCCGGCGCCCGCGCGACGAGCGGCCGGCGGACCCGTCCGCCCTGCTGCTGACCGCCCTGGCGCAGCGCTCGCGCGCCGACCGCGGTGGGTGCCCCCCGCCGGTACCGGTGCCCGTGCCGGCGCTCCGGTCCGCGTAGCCGCGCGGGGGCGCCGCGGCCGGTGGGCGGCGTGGACGGGTCAGGTGGCCGGGCCGGCCCCGTCGCCGGCCGTCCCGGTGCGCAGGCGGGACAGGCCCGGGAAGAGCGGCCGCAGCCGGGGGTACAGCTGCGCGTGCAGCCCGGCGGCCTCCTCGTAGACCGCGCGCGGGCGCGGGTCGGGCTCCAGGACGGCGCCGGTGCCCGTCATGGCGCCCACGACGTCGCCCAGGTCGCCCGAGCCGGTCAGCCCCACCGCGGCCGCGGCCAGCACGCCCGCGCCCAGCGCCGTCGTCTCCGGCTCGCGGGCGACGAGGACGCGGCGCTGCAGGACGTCGGCGAGGATCTGCGTGAACAGCGGCGAGCGGGCCGCGCCGCCCGTGACCACGACCTCCTCCACGGCCGTGCCGGTGTCCTGCTCCAGCAGGTGCAGGTTCGCCCGCTCCTCGTAGGCCAGGCCCTCCAGCACCGCCCGGTACATCTCGGCGCGCCCGTGCTCCTCGGCGAGCCCGACGAACGCCCCGCGCGCGTGGGGGTCCCAGTGGGGCGTCTCGGCGCTGCTGAGGTACGGCAGGAACAGCAGCCCGCGCGCGCCGGCGGGCACGTCGGCGGCCAGCCGCTCCAGGCGCTCCTCGCGCCGCTCGCCGGTCAGCCCGGACAGCGCGTCGCGGAACCAGCCGATCGACAGGGCGCCCGAGGGCAGCAGCGCCTCCAGCACGTACGCGCCGGCGAGCGGGCTGGCCAGGGTGCGGTAGGCGGCGGCCCAGCGGTAGCCGGGGGAGTGCACGCCCAGCGTCAGCGCCGTGCCCAGGTTCAGGTACGCCCGGCCGGGCACCAGCGCACCCGAGCCCAGCCCGGCGCACTGGCCGTCGCCGGCGCCGGCCACCACGGGCAGGCCCTCGGGCAGCCCGGTGCGGCGGGCGGCCGCGGCGCCCAGGCCGCCGAGGGAGGCGCCGGGCGCCACCAGGGCGGGCAGCTGGTCCACCGCCAGCCCGGCGGCGGCCACCAGCTCCGGCGACCAGCGCAGGTGCTGCATGTCCAGCAGCGACAGCGGGTCCGCGCTGGCCCAGCTCGTGGACCGGGTGCCGGTCAGCAGGCGCACGAGGTAGCCGTGCACGTCCAGCACGAGGGCGGTGCGCCGCAGCACCCGCGGCTCGTGCTCGGCCAGCCAGGCGAGCTTGTACAGGCTGGGGGCCGTCGAGGGCGGCTTGCCCGACAGCTCGTGCACGCGCGCGGAGCCGAGCCGCGCGATCTGCTCGCCGGCGCGGGTGTCCAGCCACAGCACGCCCGGGCGCAGCGGGCGGTCGTCGGCGTCCAGGCACACGAAGGTCTCGCGCTGGTGGGTGACCGCGAGGGCGGCGGGCCGGTGGTCCGGGCCCAGGGCCCGGACCGCGCCGGCCAGGGCGCCGGCGGTCGCCCCCCACCAGTCGGCGGGGTCCTGCTCCTGCCACCCCGGTCGCGGGGAGGTGCGGTGGTAGGGGACGCGGGCCTCGGCGACGGTCCTGCCGGCGGCGTCGAAGGCGACGGCCTTGGCGCCGGTCGTCGAGCAGTCCACGGCCAGCACGACCGGGCCGGCGGAACGGGACATGCGCTGCCTTCGACGGGACGGGCGGCCGGGACCGCGCGGGCCCTGCGGATGCTAGCCCGGTACCGTCCCGGACTCCCGTCGATCACCCCCGGCGCGGTGGGGCCGCGCCGGGGGCCTGCGCGGTGCCGGGCGGCGGGGCGACGACCACCTCGATCCCGGCCTGCCGCAGCCGCTGGACGTCCTCGGCGCGGGTGCTCCCGTCGACCACCACGACGTCGAAGTCGCTCAGCGGGGCCAGGGCGTGCAGGGCCCGGCGCTGGAACTTCGTGGAGTCCACGTACAGGACGCGCTTGCGCGCCACCTCGAGCATGGCCCGCTTGACCAGCACCGTGTCGTGGTGCTGGTGGAAGCACGTGTCGTCGGTGATGGCGGACGTCGACATGAACGACACGTCGGCGCGCATGCCGCGCAGCGCGCCGATGCTGACGCTGCCCATGTAGGCGTCGCACCACTGGAAGTACTGCCCGCCGGTGGAGATCAGGTTGATCCCCCGCTGGCCGGTCAGCTCGTCCAGGACGCGCTGGAAGTTCGTGATGACCGTCAGCGGCTGGCGCTGCGGCAGCAGGCGCGCCAGGTGCACCCCGGTGGTGGAGTCGTCGAGGATCACCGCCTGGCCCGGCTCGACGAAGGCCGCCGCCGCCTCGGCGACCGCCCGCTTGGCGCGCTCCTGCTGGCGCGTGCGGAACTCGGTGCTCGCCTCGAACAGGCTCGTGGCCTCGGCGGTGACGACGCCGCGCGACTTGCGCAGCAGGCCCTGCGCGGCGAGCGCGTCGAGGTCGCGGTGCACCGTCATCGAGCTGACGCCGAACTCCTCGGCCAGGTCCTCGATGCGCACCGAGCCCGCGCCCAGCACCCGGTCCGTGATGGCCTCGTGCCGCTCGGCCTGCCGCAGGCCGTGCCGGCGCGCGCCCGCGCCGCCGCCCCGGCCGCTCGCGCCGCTCCTGTCCCGGTCCACGTGCCCTCCCTCCGTGCTCCCGCCCGCCGCCGCGCGGACGGCCCGGCCCCGCGGCGCGGGGTTCCGCGGGAGCGAACGGCGGGGGCGCGGGGAACGTGCCCGGGATGTTACATCCCACGCGCTTGACGTGGTTTGGAACGTGTGTGATGTTACGTCTCGCCGGGGCGGACGCACCGGCCGCGGTGAGGCACCGGCGCGGTCCGAAGGTGGGCCGCACCGCCCGCACCCGGCCGCCGCCCGGCGCAGCACACCCCCGCAGCACACCCCCGCAGCACACCCCCGCGGCGCGCGTCCGCCGTCCCCTCCCACGTCCCCCCACGCCCCGACGGAGGACCCATGAGCCCGGAGCACCCGCTCCGCCGCACGTCCCGGACCCCCCGCCGCACCCCCGGCGGCCCGCGGTGAGCGGCGCCGCACCGGCGGTCCTGGAGTGCCGGGACCTGCGCAAGTCCTTCGGCGGCGTCCCCGTGCTCAAGGGCGTCTCGCTCGCCCTGGAACCGGGCACCGTCACGGCCCTGGCCGGGGAGAACGGCGCCGGCAAGTCGACGATGATGAAGATCGCCTCGGGGCAGTACCGCGCCGACGGCGGCACCGTCGCGGTGCGGGGGGAGGAGCTGCACCCCGGCGACCTGCGGGCCGCGCGCCGCCTCGGGGTCGCGATCGTGCCGCAGGAACTGGCCTCCATCGCCCACATGACGGTCTACGAGAACCTCTTCGTGGGCCGCGAGCTGAAGACCCGCCTGGGAACGCTGGACCGCCGCGCCATGGCGCGCGAGGCCGCCCGGCTGCTCGACGGGTTCGGCGTGGACATCGACCCGGGCGCGCGCGTCGGCACGCTCCCGGTCGGCGTGCAGCAGATCGTCGAGATCGTCAAGAACTCCAGCTGGGGCGCGCGGGTCCTGCTCCTCGACGAACCCAGCTCCGCCATCTCCGAGCGCGAGGTCGAGGGCCTCTACCGGGTCGTGCGCAAGCTGCGCGACGAGGGCGTGGCCATGGTGTTCACCACCCACAAGATGGAGGAGATCCGGGCCCTGGCCGACCGGGTCGTGGTCCTGCGCGACGGCGGTCTCGTGCTCGACGCGCCCATGAGCGCCACGGGCGACGACGACATCGTCACGGCGATGATCGGCCGCGAGCTGGAGGACCTGTTCCCCCCGGTGCGCACCGTCCCCGCCGACGCCGACGTGGTGCTCGACGTGCGCGACCTCGAGGTCGCCGGCGCGCCCGCGCCGGTGTCGCTGCAGGTGCGCCGCGGCGAGGTCCTCGGGCTGGCCGGACTGGTCGGCGCGGGGCGCACCGAACTGCTCGAGGCCCTCTTCGGCGTGCGCCGCACGAACGGCGGGACCGTGCGCGTCGCGGGCCGCGAGGTGCGGCGCAACGCGCCCGCGGCGGCCATCGCCGCCGGGGCCGCCCTCGTGCCCGAGGACCGCAAGCACGCCGGTGCCGTCCTCGGCATGAGCGTGCTGGACAACGGGTCCCTGCCCCGGCTGTCCGCGTTCTCGGTCGCCGGGTGGCTGCGGGGCCGCGCCCGCAGCGAGGCGGTGGGCGAGGCGATGAGCTCGGTCCGGCTGCGCAGCCGCGGCCTGGGCCAGGACGTCGGCACCCTCTCGGGCGGCAACCAGCAGAAGGTCGTGCTGGCCCGCTGGCTCACCGGCGACGTCCAGGTCCTCCTGCTCGACGAACCCACCCGCGGCGTCGACGTCGGCGCCCGCTCGGAGATCTACCGGATCATCACCGAGCTGGCCGCGCGGGGGATGGCCGTGGTGATGGCCTCCTCCGACATGCCCGAGGTCCTGGGGCTGTCCCACCGCGCGCTGGTGGTGCGCGGCGGGCAGGTGGTCGGGGAGCTCGACCGCGACGCCCTCGACCGCTCCGACGTGCAGGACCTCATCTTCCGCCTCAGCTCCGGCCTGGAGCAGCGCCGAGGCACCCCGGCGGCCGACGCCGCCACCACCCCGCGAGAGGACGGACCGCGATGACCACCGACGTGAACCAGGCACCGGCCACGCCGGCGCCCGAGGCGAGGCGCCGCTTCAGCCGCGAGTGGATCGTGGCCCAGCTGATCCGGCGGGCGATGCTCATCGTGATGCTGCTGGTCATCGCCTTCTTCAGCTACCGCAGCCTGCGCTTCACCAGCCCGGACAACCTGCAGACCATCCTCATCGCCGCCGCGCCGTTCGCGCTCATCGCGCTGGGGCAGACGCTGGTCATCCTCACCGGCGGCATCGACCTGTCCGTGGGCAGCGTCATCGCCGTCTCCGGGATGACCGCCGCCGCCGTCGCCAAGGCCAACCCGGGTCAGGTGTGGCTGACGGTCCTGTCCGCGATGCTCGTGGGGCTGCTGGCCGGTTCGGTCAACGGGTTCCTCGTCTCCCGGATCGACGTCCCGCCCTTCATCGCCACCCTGGGCATGCTCACCGCCGGTTCCGGCACCGCCTACGTCATCGGCGGCGGCGCGCCCATCAACGGCCTGCCCGCGGAGTTCGGCAGCATCGCCAACACCACCGTGGCCGGGCTGCAGATCCCGGTCATCGTGATGATCGTCGGGATCGTGGGCTTCGGGGTCATGATGCGCCGCACCGCCTACGGCATGCGCATCTACGCCGTCGGCGGCAACCGCACCGCCGCCGAGATCGCCGGCGTGCCCGCGCGCCGGACCCTGTTCAGCGTCTACGCCATCTCCGGCCTGCTGGCCGGCCTGTCCGGCGTGATGCTCGCCTCCCGCGTCATCTCCGGGCCCCCGAACCTGGGGCAGGGCTACGAGCTGGACGCCATCGCCGCCGTCGTCATCGGCGGCGCCAGCCTCATGGGCGGGCGCGGCACCGTGTGGGGCACCGCCCTGGGCCTGCTGCTCATCCAGACCCTCAACAACGGCCTGGACCTGCTGCTGGTCCCGGCGTACTGGCAGAACGTCATCAAGGGCGTCCTGATCGTCGCGGCCGTCGCCGTCGACGTCTGGTCCACCAAGCGCCGCACCTGACGCGGCCCACCACCCCGACACGACCCCACCCACGACCCCCACCCCCGGAGGAGACCACCGTGCTGCGCTTCACCAGGACGTTCACCGGCATCGCCGCCGCAGGCCTCGCCCTGTCCCTGACCGCCTGCGGGGCGGGCGATCCCACCGCCGGCGGCGGTGGGGAGGACGGCGGCGGCGGGCTGCGCGTCGGCGTCAGCGTCTACGACATGAGCTCGTTCATCACCGCCGGCCGCGAGGGCATGGAGGCCTACGCCGAGGCCAACGACATCGAGCTGCTGTGGAACTCCGCCAACCTCGACGTCAACACCCAGGCCAGCCAGGTCGAGCAGTACGTCAACGCCGGCGTCGACGCCATCATCGTCGTCCCCGTGCAGGCCGACTCCCTCGGCCCGCAGGTCGAGGCCGCCAACGCCGCGGGCATCCCCATCCTCGACGTCAACGCCAGCCTGAACAGCGACGCGCTGTCGGCCAGCGTCCTGCCCGACGACGTCGCGGCGGGCGCGGAGGAGATGCGGATGATGGCCGAGGAGCTGGGCGGCGAGGGGAACATCGTCGTCCTGCAGGGCCCGCTCGGGCAGTCCGGCCAGATCGACCGGCAGGAGGGCATCGACCAGGTCCTCGCCGAGTACCCCGGCATCACCGTCCTCGCGCAGGACACCGCGAACTGGAAGCGCGACGAGGCCGTCAACAAGATGAAGAACTGGATCTCCGGCTTCGGCGACGAGATCGACGGCGTCGTCTCCCAGAACGACGACATGGGCCTGGGCGCCCTGGCGGCGCTGAAGGAGGCCGGGATGGACAAGCCGGTCGTCGGCATCGACGGCATCGAGGACGGGCTGAACGCCGTCGAGAGCGGCGACTTCATCGGCACCATGCTGCAGAACGGCACCGTCGAGCTCGCCGCCGGCCTGGCCGTCGCCGCGGCCCTCGCCCGCGGCGAGGAGGTGCCGAGCGACCCGGTGTACGTGATGCCGCGCATCACGCAGGAGAACGTCGCCGTGGCGAAGGAGCACGTCGTCACCGGCCGCGACGCCTTCCTGGCGGACCTGCCCGACCTCATCGCGCAGAACCTGGAGTCGGGGAACATCGCCTACGAGGGCATCCCCGGCCAGGAGCAGTGACACCCGCCCCCGCCCGCGGGGCAGCGGGCCCACCCACCCACTCCAGGAGCGCGCCATGAGCACCGCACCCCAGTCCGACGCCGACGTCGACCTCGGTCTCCGCCTCGACGGGCGCGTCGCGCTCGTGACCGGCGGGGCCTCCGGCATCGGCAGCGCCATCGCCGAGGTGTTCGCCGACCGCGGCGCCCGGATCGTCGTCGCCGACCTCAAGCTGGACGCCGCCCGCGAGCGCGCCGAGCAGCTCGGCGGCGGGGCCTTCGCCGTCGAGGTCGACGTGTCCTCCCCGGAGTCGGTGCGCACGGCCGTCGAGGAGGCCGTCGCGCGCGCCGGTCGCGTCGACGTCCTCGTCAACTGCGCCGGCATCGTGGACCTGGCACCCGCCGAGGAGCTGGGCGAGCGGGCGTGGGAGCGGACGCTGGCCATCAACCTCAGCGGCACGTTCCACGTCTCGCAGGCCGTCGGCCGGCACATGCTCGCCGCCGGGGGCGGGAAGATCGTCAACATGGCCTCGCAGGCGGCCACGGTCGCGCTGGACGGGCACGCCGCCTACTGCGCCTCCAAGGCGGGCGTGCTCGGGCTGACCCGGGTGCTGGCCTCCGAGTGGGGCGGGCGCGGGATCACGGTCAACGCGATCTCGCCGACGGTCGTGCTCACCGAGCTGGGCCGCAAGGCGTGGGAGGGCCCGAAGGGGGAGGCCGCGAAGGCGCAGATCCCGACCGGCCGCTTCGCCCTGCCGCGCGAGATCGCCGGCGCCGCCCTGTTCCTGGCCTCCGGCGCCGCGGACATGGTCAACGGCGCCGACCTCGTCGTCGACGGCGGCTACACGATCCGCTGACACCACTGACCACCGCCCGCGCCGGGACCCCCGGCGCGGGCGGCGGCGGTCAGCCCGGCAGCACGCCGTCCGCGTCCGGCACGCCGCCGTCGATGTCGTCGGCGTCCACGATCCGGTAGGCGTAGCCCTGCTCGGCCAGGAACCGCTGCCGGTGGGCGGCGAAGTCCTGGTCCTTGGTGTCCCGCGAGACGACCGTGTAGAAGCGCGCCGAGCCGTGGTCGCCCTTGGGGCGCAGGACGCGGCCCAGGCGCTGAGCCTCCTCCTGGCGCGAGCCGAACGCGCCCGAGACCTGGATGGCGACCTTCGCCTCCGGCAGGTCCAGCGAGAAGTTCGCCACCTTGGACACCACCAGGGTGCTCACCTCCCCGGCGCGGAACGCGTCGAACAGCCGCTGGCGCTCCTTGACGCTGGTGTCGCCCTTGACGACGGGGGCGTCCAGCCGCGCGGCCAGGTCGTCCAGCTGCTCGATGTACTGGCCGATGACGAGCGTCGGCTCCCCGGCGTGCTGGGCGACGAGCTTCTCCACCACCCGCGACTTCTCCGCCGACGTCGCGCACAGGCGGTAGCGGTCCTCGTCGTCGGCCGTGGCGTACAGCAGCCGCTCGTGCTCGGGCAGCGTGACGCGCACCTCGACGCAGTCGGCGGGCGCGATGTAGCCCTGCGCCTCGATGTCCTTCCACGGCGCGTCGTAGCGCTTGGGGCCGATGAGCGAGAACACGTCGCCCTCGCGGCCGTCCTCGCGCACGAGCGTCGCCGTCAGGCCCAGCCGGCGGCGCGCCTGCAGGTCGGCGGTCATCCGGAAGATCGGCGCGGGCAGCAGGTGGACCTCGTCGTAGACGATGAGGCCCCAGTCGCGCGCGTCGAACAGCTCCAGGTGCGGGTAGACGCCCTTCCGCTTGGTCGTCACCACCTGGTAGGTGGCGATCGTGACGGGGCGGACCTCCTTGCGGGCGCCGGAGTACTCGCCGATCTCGTCCTCGGTCAGCGAGGTGCGCTTGAGCAGCTCGTCGCGCCACTGGCGCGCGGAGACCGTGTTGGTGACGAGGATCAGCGTGGTGGCGCGCGCGCGGGCCATCGCGGCGGCCCCCACGAGGGTCTTGCCCGCCCCGCACGGCAGGACGACGACGCCGGAGCCGCCGTGCCAGAAGCCGTCGACGGCCTGCGACTGGTAGGGCCGCAGCGTCCAGCCGTCCTCGGCCAGGTCCACCGGGTGCGCCTCGCCGTCGACGTAGCCGGCCAGGTCCTCCGCGGGCCAGCCCAGCTTCAGCAGCACCTGCTTGAGGTTGCCGCGCTCGCTGGGGTGCACGAGCACGGTGTCGCCGCTCAGGCGCTGCCCGAGCAGCGGCGCCGCCTTCTTCGAGCGCAGCACCTCCTCCAGCACGGGCGCGTCCAGCGCGCGCAGGACGAGGCCGTTCTCGGGGTCGGCGACCAGCTGCAGGCGGCCGTAGCGGGCCATCGTCTCGGCGACGTCGACCAGCAGGGCGTGCGGCACCGAGTAGCGGGAGAACTCCAGCAGCACGTCGACGACCTGTTCGGCGTCGTGCCCGGCGGCGCGGGCGTTCCACAGGCCCAGCGGCGTCAGCCGGTAGGTGTGCACGTGCTCGGGGGCGCGCTCCAGCTCGGCGAAGGGCGCGATGGCGGCGCGCGCGGCGGCGGCGCGGGGGTGGTCGACCTCGAGCAGCAGCGTCTTGTCGCTCTGGACGATGAGGGGGCCGTCGTTCACGGGCCGGGGCTCCAGGGGGTCGGGGGCGGGTCCTCCCGGGTGCTCACCGGGGTGCTCCAGGGTGCAACGGCGCGGCGGGCGCGCGGCTTCCCGCCGCGCTCAGCCGCGCTCAGACGTCCACGGTGCCGCCGACGTCCAGGGGCGCGGGGGCGACGCCCTGCAGCAGCTGCCACAGGGCGGCGGCCCACACGACGACGAGCAGGACGAGCAGCAGCGTCAGCGCCAGGGTCGCCCACGCGCACGCCACGCCCGCCGTGACGAGCCCGCGCCCGGCCGGCGGTGCGCCCGGCGGCGCCCCCGGCGGCGGGGGAGCGGCGGCCACGGCGCGGCGCGCGCCGGGGGCCAGGACGAGCGCGACGATCGCTGCGACCCAGCCCAGCCCCGTGCCGAGCAGCACCAGCGAGCCGATGCCCGTCCACAGCACCGCGTGCGCCGCGCCGGGGGCGGGGGCGGGTGGCGCGGGGTGCGCGGGGTGCGCGGGCGGCGGGTGCGGCGCGGGCGGCGGGGACGTCGTCACCGGACGACGGTAGCCCTGGGGGCGGGCGGGCGCGGCGCCCGCGCTGGCCGCCGGCCCCACCCGCCGGCGGGCCAGGGGCCGGGCCGCCGGGGTCAGCTCGCGGCGGCCACGCCGGTGACGCGGTGCACCGAGAAGGAGCGCACGGCGCCGGAGGCGCGGTCGTAGGCGGTCACCCGCCCGCCGTCCACCCCGACGGGTTCGACGAGGTGCCGGCTGCCGAGGCCGTCGGCGTCGACGTAGCCGACCCACACGGCCCGGCGCTGCCCGGCGGCCTCGCGCAGCAGCGCCAGGGACGTGGCCGGGTCCAGCGGCGGCAGCGGCGGGGCGTCGGCGTGCGCGGCGCGGCGCTGCTCGCCGGCGGCGGCGTCCTCGTCCCCGGCGCGCAGCGCCCGCACCGCGGCGGTGAGCAGGACGGGCGCCGGCGGCCCCGGCTCGCCGGCCGCCGGGCGCGGCGCGGGCCGCGGCGGGGTGCGCAGCTGCTCGGCGGCGCGCACGAGCAGCTCGCCGTCGGGCCCTTCGGCGGCGGGGGCGACCCCGGCGGCGCGCAGCGCGGCCAGGACCTCCTCGGGGCCGGCGGCCGCGGCCAGCACGGTGGGCGCCAGCAGCCGCAGCCCCAGCCCGGCGCAGCGGCGGTCGGCGAGGAGCTGGGCCAGCAGCGCCGGGTCCTCCGCCCGCACGTACGCCCCGGCCCGCCCGACCCGCACGCGGCCGTGGCGGCGGGCCACGTCGCGCACGAGGTACTCCAGCGGCTGCGGCACGGGCGTGGCCGAGACCCCGGCCAGGAAGGACAGGACGTCGTCGGCGGTCAGTCCCTCGTCCAGGCCGCGGCGCACGCTGGCGTCGTCGAAGCGGTAGACGGTCGCGCCGCCGCGGCTCTCCACCCGCGCGACCGCGCCGAGCCGGAGGGCCAGGTCGGCGCGCAGCGGGCCGGGCGCCACGGCCGTCAGGTCGGCCTGCAGCAGCACCTCGGTGACGGGCACGGGCAGCGCGGCGGCCAGCGCCCGCTCGGCGTCCTCCTCGTCACCGGCCAGCAGCGCGCGCCCGGCCGCGGACAGCGCCCCGGCGCCCAGCACGCCCAGCCAGCCGGCCTCGCGCAGGCTCCAGCGGGCCACGTCCTCGCGCAGCCGTCCGGTGCGCCGCGGCGCCCGCCAGCGCAGCCTCGCCACGACCGCGTCGGCCTCGACGGCGTGGTCGGCCGGTGCCGAGGCGAGCAGGTCCAGCACCTCGCGGCGCACGGCGCGGGCGGCGGCGCGGTCCAGGTCGGCGCCGAGCGCGTTGCGGGGGGCGTCCCGGGCGTCGCGGCTGCCGACGAGCCCGGGCACCCGGGTGGTCGCCAGCCAGGCGGCGGCCAGGACGCGCCAGCGGCGCGGCACGTCCTCCTCGCGCCAGTCGTCGTAGGCGGGGGTCGGCAGCCAGCGCGGCTCCACGTCGCCGTCGTCGGCGACGAGCCCGGCGGCGTGGGCGAGCTCGACCACCAGCGCGGTGGTGGTCTCGTCGACCTCCAGGGCGGTGCCGGTGCGGCGCAGCTCGCGCACGCCCACCCCGCCGGCGCGCAGCACCGGCGGCGGGGCGTCCGACCACAGGGAGCACAGGGCGTCGACGAGGCGGACGGCCTCGGCCGCGGCCTCGGCGGACCCGCCGGCGACCAGCGCCGGTCGGCGCGCCGCCGCGGGCAGCGGCGGCGGCTCGCGGTCGGGGGCGCGGTGCACGCGCCCGCCGCGCAGCGCGAGGCCGACCTCGCGGGGCAGGACGACGGTGCCCGGCCCGGACACGGCCAGCAGCCCGCGCGCCAGGAGCCAGTCGACGGGGGTGCTGGAGGTGGCCGTGCGCACCTGCCGGTCGGCGCGCTCGACCGCGCCGGTGGGCGGGCCCCACATCAGGCGGTCCAGCAGCGCCCGCACGCCCTCGGGCGCCGGTCCCAGCAGGTCCGCCAGCACGTCGGCGTCGCCGAGGTGGGCGGCCAGGCGGGGCAGCGCCGTCTCGGGGTCGTGGCTGACCTCCAGGCCCAGGTCCTCCAGCAGCTCGGCCAGGCGCTGCGGCGAGCGCCGGCCCAGGGCGTCGGCCAGCGACGGGCCCAGCCCGGCCGGGTGCGGGCCCAGCAGGTCGCGCACGGCGTGCACGAGGTGCAGGCGCCGGTCGGTGCCCCACACGAGCGCCCGCCGGCGCAGCCGGTCCACCTGCTCGCCGGCCTTCGCGCCCCACGCCCGCGAGACGGCGCCCACGCCCACCGGGCCGGGCAGGACCGCGAGGACCTCGGCGACCTGCAGGGCGGGGGAGTCCAGCGCGTCCAGGGCCCGCTGGACGCTGGCGCGGGTCGTCGCGCGCGCCGCCAGCGCGGTCGTCGAGGTCGGCAGGGGGGAGACGAGGTCGGGCCGGAGGGCGAGCAGCTCCTCCAGCCCCTCGTCGGGGCGCGCCCGCAGGTCCTCGGCGAGCGTGCGCGGGGTGGCGGCGGGCACCGCACGAGGGTACGGGCGCCCGCCGCCGCTCGCCCGCCGCTCAGTCCCCGGTGGGCAGGGCGTTGGCGCCGATGACGCCGGAGTACCACCAGGCGCTGTCCTTGGGGGTGCGCACCTGGGTGTCGTAGTCGACGTGGACGATGCCGAACCGCTTGGAGAACCCGTAGCCCCACTCGAAGTTGTCGAGGAAGGACCACAGGAAGTACCCGCGCACCGGGGCGCCGGCCTCCACGGCGTCGAGCACGGCGCCCAGGTGGTCGCGCAGGTAGCGGATCCGGTCGGCGTCGTCGACGTGGCCGTCGACGAGGACGTCGGGGTAGGCCGCGCCGTTCTCGGTGACCAGCAGCTCCAGGCCGGGGTGCTCGGCGTGCATCCGCAGCAGCAGCTCGCGCATGCCGCGGGCGTCGACGCTCCAGCCCATCGCGGTCTTGTGCCCGGGCAGCTCGGGGAACTCCACGTCCTCGCACGCCGGCCACGGGCTGTGCGTGGAGGCGCCGTGCCCGTCGGCCTCGGCGCGCGGCGCCGCGCCGTCCCAGTGCCGCACGACGGTGGGGCTGTAGTAGTTCACGCCCAGGACGTCCAGCGGCTGGTGCACCAGCTCCAGGTCGCCCTCGCGCACGAACGACCAGTCGGTGACGGAGGCCGTGTCGGCCAGCACGTCGGCCGGGTAGCTGCCGCGCAGGACGGGGTCGAGGAACACGCGGTTCTGCAGGCCGTCGACGCGGCGGACCGCGTCGTGGTCGGCGTCGGTGCCGCGGTCCGTGCGCACCCACGCCAGGTTCAGCGTCAGCGCCACCCGCGCGCCGGGGGCCGCGGCGCGCACGGCGGCGGCGCCCAGCCCGTGGGCGAGGTTGAGGTGGTGCACGGCGGTGAGGGCGGCGGCCTGGTCGGTGCGCCCGGGCGCGTGCACGCCGGAGGCGTAGCCGAGGTAGGCCGAGCACCACGGCTCGTTGAGGGTGATGAAGGTCTTGACGCGGTCACCCAGGGCGCCGGCGACGATCCCCGCGTACTCGGCGAAGCGCTCGGCGGTGGCGCGGTTCGTCCAGCCCCCGGCGTCCTCCAGGGCCTGCGGCAGGTCCCAGTGGTAGAGCGTGACGGCCGGCTCGATGCCCGCGGCGAGCAGCTCGTCGACGAGGGTGCTGTAGAACTCCAGGCCCGCGGGGTTGACCGGGCCCAGGGCGTCGGCGCTCACCTGCGGGGTGATGCGCGGCCAGGCCACGGAGAACCGGTAGGCGCGCAGGCCCAGGCGCTGCATGAGCGCCACGTCCTCGCGGAAGCGGTGGTAGTGGTCGTCGGCGACGTCGCCGGTGTCGCCGCCCAGGACCTTGCCGGGGGTGCGGCTGAAGGTGTCCCAGATCGAGGGGGTGCGCCCGTCCTCCTCGGCGGCGCCCTCGACCTGGTAGGCGGCGGTGGCGGTGCCCCAGACGAAGCCGGGCGGGAAGGCGCGCACGCCCTCGCGGGGCTGGGGGCGGGCGGCGGGGACGGCCGCGGTGGTGGTGGCGGGTTCTTCGGTGGTGGTCATGCCGGTCGGGCCGCGGGGCGCGGCCCGCCTCCTCTCGGGTCGTGGGTCTCGGGCTGGGACGGGCGGGCGGGTCAGCCCTTGACGGCGCCGGCCATGATCCCGTTGACGATCTGCCGCCCCATGATCAGGAAGACGACGATCACGGGCAGCGTGCCGACGAGGGTGCCGGCCATGATGACCGACTGGTCCGGGACGTAGCCGCTGCCGAGGTTGTTCAGCGCGACCTGGACGGTGGGGTTGGAGGAGTTCAGCGCGATGACCGGCCAGAAGAACTCGTTCCAGGCCGTCATGAACGTGAGCATCCCCAGGACGGCCATGCCGGGCCGGGCGATGGGCAGGACGATGCTGAAGAACGTGCGGGTGGAGGTGGCGCCGTCCATGCGCGCGGCCTCCAGCAGCTCGTCGGGCAGCGTCTGCACGAGGTACTGGCGCATGAAGAACACGCCGAACGCCGTGACCATCGTCGGCAGGATCACCGACCACAGGTTGCCGGTCAGCTGCAGGTCGGCCATGACCATGTACAGCGGCACGACGCCCAGCGTGGGCGGGATCATCAGCGTCGCGATGGTGATGCCGAAGAACGTCGAGCGGCCCTTGAACCGCAGCTTGGCGAACGCGAAGCCGGCCAGCGTGCAGAACAGCAGGGTGGCGACGGTGATCGCCGCGGAGACGAGGAAGGAGTTCCACACGGCCAGGCCGATGTTCTGCTGCTGGAACGCCTTGACCATGTTCGACCACAGGTCAGGGCCCGGCAGCCACGGCGGCGGCGTCCGGTTCATCTCCGCCATGGGCCGGCTGCCCGCGACGATCATGTAGTAGAAGGGCACGATGAACAGGAACGCCGTCACGGCCAGCAGGACGTAGGTGAACGGCCCGGCCTGGTCGGGCGCCCGGTAGCGGCGCTTGCGGCCCTCCGGCATCGGCGCGGCGATCGACGCCTGCTGCACGGCGGTCGTGGTGGCCATCAGCGGGTTCCCTTCGCGGCGGCCCGGCGGGCCCTCCTGGCGGCGGCCTGCGCGGGGTCGCGGTCGCGCATCCGGGCGATGGACGTGTTGACCGCGACGAGCAGGATGATGATGAGGAAGGTGACCCAGGCGATCGCGGCGGCCCGCCCGAGGAACCCGAAGGTCCAGCCCTGCTGGTACATGAACAGCGTCACGGTCTGGTACTGGTTCAGCGCGCCGCCGTTGGCGGTGCCGCCGCCGAACAGCAGCGGCTCGGCGAACAGCTGGGTGGCGCCGATGGTGGAGACGACGACCGTGAACAGGATCGTCGGGCGCAGGCCCGGCAGCGTGATGTGCCAGAACTGCTGCCAGCGGTTGGCGCCGTCCAGCGAGGCGGACTCGTACAGGTCCTGCGAGATGGACTGCATGCCCGCCAGGTAGATGAGGGCGTTGTAGCCGGTCCAGCGCCAGGTCACGATGACCGCGATGGCCAGCTGGGCGGTCCAGTCGCCGTTGCGCCAGTCGATCGCGTCGACGCCGAAGAAGGAGAGCACCCAGTTGGCGAACCCGGCGTCGCGGCCGAAGATCTGCGCGAACACCAGCGTCGCCGCCGCCACCGAGGTGGCGTAGGGCATGATCATGGAGATGCGGAAGAAGTTGCGCCCGCGCATCCGGTAGTTCAGGGCGTGCGCCAGCACGAGCGCGAAGATCAGCTGCGGGACCGTGGACAGGACGCCGATGGTCAGCGTCCGCCACAGCGAGTTCCAGAACTTCTCGTTCTCGAACAGCCAACGGTAGTTGTCCAGGCCCACGAACGTCGAGGTCGACGACCCCAGCTTCTGCTCGTACAGGCTGATCCACGCCGTGTAGACCAGCGGGAAGAGGCCGAAGGCGAGGAAGAGGAGGAAGAACGGGGCGATGTAGGCGTACGGGGCGCCCTTCTCCTCCGCGCGGAACAGCCGCTGCTTCCACGTGAGCTTCTCCGCCACGACCACCCGCGGCGGTGGGCCGGCCGGTGCGGGCGGTGAGGTGGTGGTGGTGGAGGTGGTCATGTCGTCTCCTGGTCGACGGGGCCTGGCGGGGGAGGGGGAGCCGGCCGGCGGGGGACCCGCCGGCCGGCTCCGTGTCCGGCTCGGCTCAGCCGATCTGGTTGCTGATCTCGGACTCGGCGTTCGCCCACGCCTCGTCCGGGCTGACGCCGTTGGCCTCGACCGACAGCAGGGCCTGGGTCAGGGCCGTCTTGATGACGCCGTCGCCCTCGCCCAGGATCTGGGTCGGGGCCGCCTGCGCGGAGTCGGAGAAGATCTGCCCGATGGGCGCGCCCTGGAAGTACTCGTCCGTGGTGTCGCCGACGAGCTCGATGCCCTGGGTGTTGGACGGGAAGTTGCCGACGTTGGTGAAGACCTCGGCCTGCTGCTCCGCGTCGGTCATCCACTTGATGAGCTTGGCGGCCTCCTCCTTGTTCTCGGAGGCCTCCGGGATCGCGAGGTAGGAGCCGCCCCAGTTGCCGCCGGCGCCGCCGGGGAGCGAGGTGACGTTCCACAGGCCGGAACCGGCGTCACCGGCCTTGCCCTTGATGTAGCCGATCATCCAGGACGGGCAGGCGATGGTGGCGAAGGCGCCGGAGGCGAAGCCGGGGTCCCAGTTCGGGTCGTTGAACTGCTCCAGCTTGGCGGTCAGGCCCTCCTGACCGGCCTCGGCGGCGGTGTCGAAGGCCTCGCGGACGGCGGGGTTGGTGTCCCAGACCGGCTCGCCGGACTCGTCGTAGTAGATGGTCTCCTCGGTGGAGACGATCGCGTTGTACAGACCGCCGCTGAAGTCGGTCCAGGCGGAACCCGCCGGGGCGGCGGCCTGGTACTGGCGGCCCAGGTCCAGGTAGGCGTCCCAGTCGGTCATCGCCGTGGCCAGCTCGGCCGGGTCGGTGGGCAGGCCGGCCTGCTCCAGCAGGTCGCTGCGGTAGCAGATGCCCATCGGGCCGATGTCGGTGCCCAGGGCGAGGACCTTGCCGTCGGCGGTGGTGGCGGCGTCGGCCTTCCACTCCAGGTAGTTCGGGACCTGGTCGGCGGTCTCGAACTGGCTCAGGTCGGCCCACTTGTCGGACTGGTTGGCCACGACGTCGGCGATGCGGGCGACCTCGATGCCCTGGACGTCGGCCAGGCCGGTGCCGGACTGCAGCTTGGTCTGCAGCGCCGGCCAGTACTTCGACTCGCCCTGCGTCGACTCGTACTGGATCTCGATGTCGGGGTTGAGCTCCTCGTACCGGTCGAACAGGCCGGACTCCTCGAAGCCCATCGTGCCGAACAGCGCGACGCTGATGACGGTCTTGCCGTCGGCGGTGGTGCCGCTGCTCTCGGTGTCGGCGCCCGCCGAGCTGCAGCTGGTGAGCAGGAGGGCGCCCGAGACGAGGGCAGCCGCTCCGGCCAGGGTCTTCTTCTCCAGGGACATGGCTGATCTCCTCGCAGGCCCCGCCGTCGGGGCTGATCGTCGTCGATCGGTCTGTGCGAGAGAGCGCTCTCACTGGTGGTGCGGTGGAGTTGAGAGCGCTCTCACGGGGTCGCACCAGAGTGACGGGAACCACGGCGGGTGTCAACACCCTCGGGGGAAGTGCTCACCCGGACCCGGGCGGCTCCCCGTCCGGACGGTCCGGCGGGGGCGGCGGACGGGTGGGGTCAGGCGGTGGCGCGCCGCACCAGCTCGGTGCCCACGACGACCGGGGCCGGGGCGGGGGAGCCGTCGACCATCACCAGCAGCATCCGCGCCAGTTCCCGGCCCATCTCCACGACCGGCTGGTGCACGGTCGTCAGCGGCGGGGTGGCCGCGGCCGCCAGCGGCGCGTCGTCGAAACCGACGACGCGCACGTCCCCGGGCACGCTGCGGCCGGCCGCGGCCAGCGCCTGCAGCGCCCCGGCGGCCATGAGGTCGTTGGCGACGAACAGCCCGTCGAGGTCGGGCAGGCGCCCCAGCAGCTCCTCGGTGGCCGCGCGCCCGCCCGCCACGCTGAAGTCGCCCGTGGCGACCAGCCGGCGCGAGGGCCGGCGCCGGTGCGCCCGCAGCTCCTCCTCGAAGCCCGCGAGGCGGTCCTGGCCCACGCGCATGTCCATCGGGCCGGTCACCGTCGCCACCCGGCGGCAGCCGGACTCCAGCAGGTGGCGCGCGGCCACGCGCGCCCCGCCGACGTTGTCGGCCGACACCCACGGCACCGCGGAGGCGTCGTCGTAGGGCCGGCCCGAGAGCACCACCGGGATGCCGGCCTCGCGCAGGTGGTCCGGCAGCGGGTCCGGCCCGTGCACCGAGACGAGGATCGCGCCGTCGACGTGCCCGCCGCGCGCGTAGCGCTCGAACCGCTCGCGCTCGGCGGCCGTGGACAGCGTCACGAGCACCAGCTGCACCTCGCGCTGGGCCAGCACGCTCTGCGCACCGCTGAGCACCAGCGGGAAGTAGGAGTCGGAGAAGAACCGCTCCACGGGCTCGACGACGACGAGCGCCACCGAGCCGCTGCGGCGGGTCACCAGCGCCCGCGCCGCCTGGTTGGTGACGTAGCGCAGTTCCGCGGCCGCGTGCAGCACGGCCTCGCGGGCCGCGGGGCTGACCTTCGTCGACCCGGCCAGCACCCGCCCCGCCGTGGCGCGCGAGACGCCGGCGCGCGCGGCGACGGACTCCAGGGTGGGCGCGCTCGGGCTCGGCACGGTCGCTCCTGAGGGTCGGGGGTGCGGGGACGGTGCCCCACTGTCCCACCACCCGCGCCCGCCGGTGTCAGGTCCGGGCGGGTGGCGTGCGGTCGATCCCGAACAGGTCCCACAGGCGGGTGTCGAGGAACGAGGTGATCCGGTGGATCCGCCCGTCGCGCAGCTCCAGGGCCTGCAGCGCGAACGGCACGAGGGAACCGCCGGGCCCCACCGGCTTCCAGTGCGCGAACGCGGGGCCGCCGTTGAGGGCGACCGGCTTCAGGACGGAGCCCTCGCACTGCCGGCCCGGGCCGCGCATCCAGGCCACGACGTCGTCGGCGCCCTCCAGCCACAGCTCGAACGGCGGCATGTTCTGGGTGACGTCGTCGGCCAGCAGGGCGACGAAGCGCTGCATGTCGTAGCTCTCGAAGGCGGCGACGTACTCGTCGAGGAGCTTCCGGTGGCGCTCGTCCAGGGGCGCCGGCGGAGCGTCGACGTCGGGGCGGGTGGCCAGCGTGGCGCGGGCGCGCTGCAGGGCGGAGTTCACCGACGCCGTCGTCGTGCCCAGCAGCTCGGCGACCTCCTCGGCCCGCCAGCGCAGCACCTCGCGCAGCACCAGGACGGCGCGCTGGCGCGGGGGCAGGTGCTGCAGGGCGGCCACGAACGCCAGCCGCACCGACTCGCGAGCCACCGCGACGTCGGCGGGGTCGCCCGCCTCCGGCAGCACCCGGGCGTCGACCATCGGCTCCAGCCAGGTGTCCTCCGGGCGGCGGGCCGCCAGCGACGCCTCGACCGGCTCCCACGCCGTGGCGGACAGGTCCATCGGCCGCGCGCGGCGCGTGCGGCCCTCGAGCATCGTCAGGCACACGTTGGTGGCGATCCGGTACAGCCAGGAGCGCAGCGCGGAGCGCCCCTCGAAGCCGTCGATGCTCCTCCAGGCGCGCAGCAGCGTCTCCTGGACGGCGTCCTCGGCGTCGAAGGCGGACCCGAGCATCCGGTAGCAGTAGCCGGTGAGCTCGCCGCGGTGGGCGGCGAGGCGCGGTTCGAGGTCGGCGGGCGCGACCCCGCCGGGCACGGAGCTGGTGGCGGTCGATGTGGTCACGGTCACAGACAAGCACGGAGGTCCGACACGGCGGGAGACCCCGAGGAGGACCTGTCGGCGACCTGGTGACGACGTCCCGGTGGACCTCGCGCGGGACGCGCCGCGCGGTGCGGCACCCTGGAGCACCGTGTCCGCGACCGAGCTGCTCCTGCTCCTGCTCGCCGGGACGGGGGCCGGGCTCGTCGGGTCGACGGCCGGCCTGGCCTCGCTGGTCTCCTACCCGGCGCTGCTGGTCGCCGGGCTGCCGCCGCTGGCGGCCAACGTCACCAACACCGTCGCCCTGTTCGGGACCACCGTGGGCGCCGCCGCCGGCTCGCGCCCCGAGCTGCGCGGGCAGGGGCGGCGCCTGGCGCGGCTGCTGCCGGTCGCGGCCGCGGGCGGGGCCACCGGGGCGGTCCTGCTGCTCGCGCTGCCGGCGGACACCTTCGAGGTCGTCGTCCCCTTCCTCGTCGCCGGCGCCTCCCTCGTGCTGCTGCTGCAGCCGCGGGTGCAGCGCCTGCGGCCCGGCCGGGTGTCCGCGCGCAACCCGCTGGTGCTGCTGGCGCTGTTCGCGGTCGGCCTGTACGGCGGGTACTTCGGCGCCGCGGCGGGCGTGCTGATGCTCGCGCTGGTGGAGGTCCTGCACGAGCAGTCGCTGGCCCGCAACAACGCGCTGAAGAACCTCATGACGGGCGCCGCGAACACGGTCGCCGCGGTGGGGTTCGCGCTGTTCGGGCCGGTGCAGTGGGCCGCCGCCCTCGCCCTCGGCGCCGGCTGCTACCTCGGCGGCCGCCTCGGCCCGGTGATCGTGCGGCGCGTCGACGCGCGCGTGCTGCGGGTGCTCATCGCGCTGGCCGGGCTGGTGCTGGCCGTGCGGCTGTGGACGGGGCGCTGAGCGTCCACCGGTGAGTCCGGGCGCCCGCGCGGGTCACCACCCGGTACCGCGTCCAGCACCGGACCCCGGCCGAGGAGGACCCGTGAGTGTGCAGCACGTCCTGTCCGTCGTCGCCGTCGGCGACCTGCCCACCGCCGCCGCCTGGTACGAGCGCCTGCTCGGCCGGCCCCCGGACAACCGGCCGATGCCCTCGCTGGCCGAGTGGCAGGTCGTCCCCGGCGGCTGGGTGCAGGTGTTCGCCGACGCCGAGCGCGCGGGGCGCTCGCAGCTGAACCTCGCCGTCGACGACCTCGACGCGCACCGCGCCGAGCTGGTGGCGCGGGGGCTGGCGCCGGGGGAGGTGCGGGAGGCCTCGCGGGGTGTGCGGCTGTGCCCCCTGCACGACCCCGACGGCAACGCCGTGACGCTGATCGGCGGTTTCCGCGTCGACTACTGACCCGACCGCTGGGCCGCCCGCACCGAGCGCGTGCCCGGCGGCAGCGGCTCGGCGTGCAGCAGGAGCAGCCGCTGCGTGGCGCGCGTCAGCGCCACGTACAGGTCGTTCGCCCCGCGCGGGCGGCGCAGCACGGCGGCCGGCTCGACGACGAGGACGACGTCGAACTCCAGGCCCTTGGCCCGCTGCACGTCCAGGACGCCCACCCGCGCGTCCAGGTCGTCCGCCGAGGCCGCCACCGAGCCGGGGGGCAGCGCCGCGCTCACCGCCGCGCGCAGCGCGTCGGCGCCCAGCGGGCCGTCGGCGTCCGCGGTCAGCACCGCCAGCCGGCCCTCGTCCAGGCGCTCCAGCTCGGCGAGCACGGCCGCGACGACGTCGCCGGCGCCGGACACCGGGACGGCGACGGGGTCGTGCTCGCCCTCGCGCACGGGCGTCGGGGGGACGGCGTCGATCCCCGCGGCGGCCAGCACGTCCGCGGCCACCCGCGCGATGCGCGCCGGCGTGCGGTAGTTGACGGTCAGCTCCTCCAGGCGCCAGCGGTCGTCCACCACCGGCTTCAGCGCCTGCGCCCAGCTGTGCGCGCCGGCCGGGTTCGACGTCTGCGCCACGTCGCCGACCAGCGTCATCGACCGCGACGGGCAGCGCCGCTCCACCAGCCGCCACGCCATCGGCGACAGCTCCTGGGCCTCGTCGACGACCACGTGCCCGTACGCCCACGTGCGGTCCGCGGCGGCGCGCTCGGCGACCGTCCCGGTCGGCCCGTCGGCGGAGAAGCGGTCGGCCAGCAGCTCCGGGGTCACCAGCGGGTTGCCCACCCCGGAGCTCTCGAAGTCCTCCAGCACGCGGCGCGCGTGGGCCAGCTGCTGCTCGCGGTCGGCGGCGCGCTGCTGCTCGGCGGCCCCCGCCTCCTCCAGCGGGCCCAGCAGCTCCGCCAGCTCGTCCAGCAGCGGGACGTCGGCCTCCGTCCACGCCGCCGCGTCCTCGCGGTGCAGGGCGGCGCGCTCGTCGGCGCCCAGCCCGTGACCGGTCCGCTCCAGCAGCTGCGGGCTGCGGTACAGCGCCGCGAGCACCTTCTGCGGCGTCAGCGGCATCCAGCACAGGTTGACCTCGCGGCGCACGTCCACGGACGCGCGCAGCTCGGCCAGCAGGTCCTCGCGCTCCTCGGCCAGGTCCGCCCCGCGCGCGCGGGCCAGCTGCTGCACGAGCCCGTCGAGGACCTCGCGCACGAAGACGACCCGCGCGGCGTTGTGCGGCTTGCGCGAGCGCCGCGCCCGGGTGCGGGCCGAGGCCACCGCGTCCGGGCGCAGCAGGACGCGGGAGCCGTCCAGGTCCAGGCGCACCGCCCGCTGCGGCACCCGCTGGCGGGCGGCGACCGCGGCGGCCAGGACGTCCACCATCCGCAGGTCGCCCTTGACGGCCGCGGCGGCGGGCCCGTCCTGCCCGCGCGCCACGACGCCGGGGACCATCTCGCCCAGCGTCATCGTCACCACGCCCGTCTCGCCCAGCGCGGGCAGCACCTGCTCGACGTAGCGCAGGAACACCGGGCTCGGGCCCAGCAGCAGCACCCCGCTGCGCGCCAGCCGGTCGCGGTGCGTGTACAGCAGGTAGGCGGTGCGGTGCAGCGCCACGGCGGTCTTGCCGGTGCCCGGGCCGCCCTGCACGACGAGGACGCCGCGCTCGGAGGCGCGGATCACGCGGTCCTGCTCGGCCTGGATCGTGGCGACGATGTCGCCCATGCGGCCCGTGCGCGGCGCGCTGACCGCGGCCAGCAGGGCCGCGTCGCCCGTGGTGCGCTCGCCCTCGCCGGCCACGAGGACCTCGTCGTCGACGCCGGTGACGTGCCGGCCGCGCGTCAGCAGGTGCCGGCGGCGCACCACGTCGCGCGGGGAGGCCGCGGTGGCCTGGTAGAAGTCCTGCGCCGCGGGCGCGCGCCAGTCCACCAGCAGCTGGTTGCCCCGCTCGTCGGCCAGTCCCAGCCGCCCCACGTAGCGGCGCGGGTCGGCCACGCCCTCGCGCAGGTCCAGGCGGCCGAAGCACAGCCGGTTCTCCACCGACCACAGCTGGGACAGGCGGTCCTCGTACAGGGTGGCGAAGGCGTCGCGCTCGAAGCGGCTCTGGTGGGTGCCGGTGGCCCGCGTGCGGCGCACCTGCGCCAGCTGCTCGGCCGTCTGCTCGCGCAGCGCGTCCAGCCGCGCGTACAGCTCGCCGACGTGGGCGTCCTCGCGGGCCACCTCGTCGCCGCTGCCGTGCCCGGCCCCGTGACCGGTCCCGTCGTGCCCGGTCCCGTCGTGCGCGGACCCGGCGCGGCCGTGGGCGGTGGACTGGCTCACTCGACGGTCTCTCCCCGTGACGGTCGTCGTGCCCGGGAAGGGCACCGGACGAGGGTAGTCACGCCCGGCGGCGCGGGCGGAGGGGGATGACCCGGTCGGCGGCGCCCGCCGGGCCCCGCGACACCCGCGTGACCCCCGGCCGGGGGGCGCCTGCGGGCGCGCCGGGGCCGTGCGGGGCGTTAGCGTGGTCGCGTGCGGGCTCCGCGGTCCGCTCACGACGCACCGCCGTGCTCCTCACGGGTCACCCTCCCCGGGCACTGCACCGCGAGCCGGTGCACGCACCGGCCCCGACCAGGCCGGGAGGCCCCGTGACGACCACCACCCCCGAGGCGCCGGGCGGCCCCGCCCGCGAGCGCCGGCGCCCCGTCACCCCGTACGCCCAGCTGACGGCGCAGGTGCAGGCCGCCGGCCTCATGCAGCGGCGCACCGGGCGCTACTGGGTCCGCATCGCCGCCACGAGCGCCGCCTTCGCGGCCGTCCTGACCGGGACGGTCCTGCTGCGCGACTCCTGGCTGGTGCTGCTGCTCGCGGTCGCGCTGGCCGGCGTCCTGACCCAGTTCGCCTTCCTCGGCCACGACGGCGCGCACCGGCAGATCTTCGCCTCGCACCGGGGCAACGAGTGGGCCGCGCGCGTCTTCGCCGCCCTGCTCAACGGCCTGGGCTACGGCTGGTGGATGGGCAAGCACACCCGCCACCACCAGGCGCCCAACAAGCTGGGCACCGACGGCGACGTGGAGTCGGGCGTCGTCTCCTTCTACCCCGAGGCCGCCGCCTCCCGCCGCGGGCCGCTGCGCTGGTTCACCCGCCACCAGGGCTGGTTCTTCCTGCCGCTGCTGCTGCTGGAGGGCCTGAACCTGCACGCGGCCAGCGCCCGCTCGCTCGTGTCCTCCAGCCGCCGCGCCAAGGGGCGCTGGCTGGACGTGGCCCTCATCGCCACCCACTGGTCCGTCTACCTGGCGGCCCTGGTGCTGCTGCTCGGCCCCGGCCGCGGCGCCGCCTTCTTCGGCGTCCACATGGCCGCCTTCGGCGTGGCGATGGGCGGCGCGTTCGCGCCCAACCACGTCGGCATGCCCGTCGTGCCGCGGGAGGCGAAGGTCGACTTCATCCGCCGCCAGGTGCTGACCTCCCGCAACGTGCGCGGCGGCTGGTTCGTCGACCTGGTGATGGGCGGGCTGAACTTCCAGGTGGAGCACCACCTGTTCCCGAGCATGCCGCGGCCGAACCTGCGCCGGGCCCGCCCCTTCGTGCAGCGCTTCTGCGCCGAGCACGGCATCGCCTACACCGAGGAGGGCCTGCTCTCCTCCTACCGCTCGATCGTGCGGTACCTCAACGAGGTCGGGCTCGCGGCCCGCCACCCGTTCAGCTGCCCGCTGGCCGCGCAGCTGCGCGCCTGAGCACCACCGGCGGCGGCCCGGCCCGGCACCGAGGTCGCCACCGGGGCGCACGGGGTGCTAGCGTCGACGCCGAGTCGCAGTTCTCGACGTGTTCACAGCACCCCGAGGATGTTCTCGAGGGTTTCGCGAAGCTTTCCACCTGGTAGGCCCCTCGACGACGAGCTCCCCCCGCGGGAGCGCACCAACACCAAGAGGAGGCCACCATGGCCCAGGGCACCGTCAAGTGGTTCAACGGCGAGAAGGGCTACGGCTTCATCGCCCCCGAGGACGGCTCGGCCGACGTGTTCGTCCACTTCAGCGAGATCACCGGCTCCGGCTACCGCTCGCTCGAGGAGAACGACCGCGTCGAGTACACGGTCACGCAGGGCCAGAAGGGCCCGCAGGCCAGCCAGGTCACGCGTCTCTGACCCGAGCCGCGACGACGGCCCCCCACCCGCACGGGTGGGGGGCCGTCGTGCGTCCGGGGCAGGATGCCCGACCGTGGTCCCGAACCCGCCTCCCGGGCGCTCGCGCGGCGGAGCCGTCCTGGTCGCGGCCCTGACGGTGGACTCCCTGGGCAACGGGCTGTTCCTGCCCCTGTCCCTGGTGTTCTTCCTGCGCACGACCGACGTGGAGCTGGGGCCGCTGGGCCTCCTGCTGACCGTCGCGAACGCGGTCGCCCTGCCGGTGCCGGTGTGGGTGGGCGCCCTCGTCGACCGCGTCGGCGCCCGCCCGGTCGTCGTGGCCGCCCAGCTGGCCCAGGCCGCGGGCTTCCTCGCGCACGCCCACGTCACCTCGGCCGCCGGGGTGCTGGCCGCCGCGACCGTCGTCGCCGTCGGTGTGCGCGCGTTCTGGTCGGCGGTGTTCACCCTGGTCGCCGACCACGCCGACGGCGACCCGTCCGGGCGCTCCGCCGACGCGTGGTTCTCCCTGGCCAACGGCGCCCGCACCGCGGGCCTGGCCGCGGGCGGCCTGCTCACCGGCGTCGTCGTCGGCGACGGGCGCCCCGGCACGTACCGGGCGGTGGCGCTGGCCGCCGGGGCGGGGTTCGCGCTGGCCGCCGTCCTCATCGCCGTGTTCGTGCGCGCGCCCGGCAGCCGCGCGGGGCGGGCGGTGGCGCCCGCGGGCGGGTACCGCGACCTCGTGCGCGACCGGCCGTTCCTCGCCCTGGTGGTGCTCAACACCGTCTTCGCGCTGGCCAGCCTGCTGCTCGGGCTGGCCCTGCCGACGGTGGTGCAGCGGCACCTGCTGGGACCGGCGTGGCTGACGGCGGCCGTCCTGGCCGGCAACGCGGCGCTGGTGGCCGCGCTGGCCGCACCCGTGGGCGCCCGCCTGCCGCGGCACCGGCGCACCCGCGTCGTCGCCCTCGCGGCCGCCCTGTGGACGCTGTGGGCGCTGGCTCTGGCGGTCCTCGGACCGGCGGCGGCGGTCCCGCTGGCCGTGGCGCTCGCGGCGGTCACGCTGCTCGCGACGGCCGCCGAGCTGCTGCACGCCCCCGCCTCCACGGCGCTCGCCTCGGCCACCGCGCCGCCGGCCGCGCGCGGGCGCTACCTGGCGAGCTTCCAGTACTCCTTCGCCGTCGCCTCGCTCGTGGCGCCGGCGTTCTTCACGACGCTGTTCGCCGTGGACGCCGCCGCCCCCTGGCTGGCGCTGGCCGTCCTCACCGCGCTCGCGGGCGCGGGGACGCTGCGCCTCGAGCGGACGCTGCCGTCCTCCGCCGTCGACCCCCGCGCGGGTCCGGGGACCGGCGGGTGAGGCGTCAGCGGCGCTCCAGGGTGCCGCGCAGGAACGCGGCCTGCCCGGCGTGCTCCAGGTCGTCGTCCAGCACGCTGACCAGCCGCACGCCCAGCGTCACGGGCGGGTCCCAGCGCTCGTCGACGACGCGGTCCAGGTCGTCACCGGACAGCGTGCGCAGGTAGTCGGTCGTGCGCTCGTGCACGGCGTCGTGGTAGCCGGTGAGCAGGTCGGCGCCGGCCCGCACGAGCCCGACCCGCTCGGCGTCCATGCCGTAGCCGGTCTCCGCGTCGTCGAGCGGCAGCGCGAACCGGCCCGCCCAGCCGTCGGCCGTCCACACGTCCTCGGCGCCGATCAGCTCCGACAGGTGGTCGTCCTGGACGCGGGTCAGGTGCCACACCAGCCAGGCGACGGTGTTGCCCTCCGGGTCCAGCCGGGCCGCCAGCAGGTCCTCGTCCGCGCCGTCCACGGCGGCGCGCACGAGGGGAGGGATGCGCCCGTAGGCCTCCAGCAGCAGGTCGCGCGTGTCCACGGCCCCTGCCTACGCCCGCGCGCGCCGGCCCGCACGCCGGGGGGGCGGCGGGCCGGCCGTCGCTCAGGCGCCGCCGGGTTCGAGCGTCACCGTCAGCGGGCTGAAGGACTCGCCGGTCACGTCGACGCCCTCGGCGCGCAGGGCGTCCAGCGCCTCGCGCACGTACTCGTCCGTCCACGCCTCCTCGTCCGGCTCGGCGCTGATGACGGTCTGCCCCTCGGCGTTGCGGGTCTCCAGCGCGATCCGCACGGTGCGCTCCCACGCCTCCGGGTCGACGAGCCCGGCGCCGTCGGGGGACGGCCAGACGAGCTTGTTGACCTCGTTGACCTGCCACAGCTGGTGGCTGGCGCCGAGGGTGGAGCCCCGCGCCACGACGACGTCGCGGGCGGCCTCCGGCTCGTCGCGGGCGTACGCCCACCCCTTGAGGCTGGCCTTGAGGAAGGCGACGGTCTGCTCCTGGTAGGCGCTGTCGCCCAGCCGGTCGGAGCTGGCCCACACCGCGTCCTGCAGCATCGCGGTGCCGACCTCGTTCCAGTCCAGGACGGTGAAGTCCTCGGGCCGGTACAGCTCGCCCGTCGCGGGGTCCTCGGCCTCCAGCAGCTGCGCGTACTCGTTGTAGGTCATGGCCTGCGCGGCGTCGATGTCGCCCTGCAGCAGGCCGAGCATGTCGAACTGCTGCTGCACGAGGGTGACGTCGCCGCTGGGGTCCAGCCCGGCGGCCGTCATCGCGGCGAACAGCTCGTACTCGTTGCCGAAGCCCCAGTTGCCGACGGTGCGCCCGCGCAGCGCGGCCACGTCGCCGATCCCGGCGTCGGCGAAGGAGACCTGCAGGGTCCCCGAGCGCTGGAACACCTGCGCCACGTTGGTGATCATCGCGCCCTGCTCGCGGGAGGCCAGCGCCTTGGGCACCCAGGCGATGGCGTAGTCGGCCTGGCCCTGGGCCAGGACCGTCTGCGGGACGATGTCCGCGCCGCCCTCGAGGATCTGCACGTCCAGGCCCTCGTCGGCGTAGTAGCCCTGGTCGAGGGCGGCGAAGTAGCCGGCGAACTGCCCCTGGGTGACCCACTGCAGCTGCAGCCGCACCGGGGTCAGGCCGTCGGCGCCGGGCGCGGCGGCGGCGGGCTGCTCCTGGTCGGCGCTGCCGCACGCGGCGGCGCCGAGGGCGAGGGCGCCGCCGGCGGCGCCCAGCAGGGCGGTGCGGCGGGCGATCGTCGGGGTGCGGGTCACCGGGTCCTCCTGGAGGGGGTCGTGGGGGACAGCAGCCGCTCGGCGAGCAGGGCCGCGAGGTAGGAGGCGAGGCCGAGCAGGACGGCCCCGAGGACGTAGGCCCACGCGCGCGGGTAGGCGGTGGCGCTGGCGGCGGAGGTGATGCGCGAGCCGAGCCCGTCCTGGCGCCCGCCGAAGTACTCGGCGACCACCGCGGCGATGACGGCCAGCGAGGAGGCCAGGCGCAGGCCGGTGAACACGAACGGCACCGCGCCCGGCAGGCGCACGTGCCGGGTCACGGCCCACCCGCCGACCGCCAGCGAGCGCATCAGCTCCGCGTGCACGGGCGAGACGCGCCGCAGCCCGCGCGCGGTGTTGACGAACAGCGGGAAGAACACCGCCACGGCCACGACGAGCCGGCGCGGCACCGGGCTGGTGGAGCCGAACAGCGCGTTGAACACCGGTGCCAGGGCGACGATCGGCATGGCGTTCGCGGCCGCCGACAGCGGGGTCAGGACCTCGTCGAGCAGGCGCAGCCGCGCGGCCAGGACCGCGGCGACGATCCCCGCGAGGGACCCGGCCAGCAGGCCGATCGCGGCGGTCAGGCCCGTCGCGGCGGCCGCCCGCGCGACGTCCGGGGCGACCGTCCCGAACGCCGCGGCGATCGCCAGCGGCGAGGGCAGCACGAACGTGGCGACCCGGCCGGCGACCACGACGACCTGCCAGGCCACGAGGAGCGCGACGCCGACGACGACGGGGGGCAGCAGCAGCTGCGCGCGGGTGCTCACCGCTCCGCGCTCCGGGCCGCGGGCGTCGAGGGAGCGACGGGAGGGCCGGAGCGCCCGCGCAGGGCCTCGCGCACCTCCGTGATGGCGGCGAAGTACGCCGGGTGCTCGCGGGCGTCCTCGTCGCGGCCGGGCAGGTCCACGTCCACGACGCGCACGACGCGGCCCGGGCGGGCGGACATGACGACGACCTGCGTGGACAGGAACACCGCCTCGGCGATGGAGTGGGTGACGAACACGACCGTCGTGCCGGTGCGCTCGCACAGGCGCAGCAGCTCGGCCTGCAGGTGCTCGCGGGTCATCTCGTCCAGCGCGCCGAAGGGTTCGTCCATCAGCAGCAGCGGCGGTTCCTCCGCCAGCGCGCGGGCGATCGCCACCCGCATCTGCATGCCGCCCGACAGCTCGGCCGGCCGCGAGCGCGCGACGTCGCCCAGGCCGACCAGCTCCAGCAGTTCCCGGGCGCGCGCGGCGCGCTCGCGCCGGCCGACGCCGTGCAGCTCCAGCGGCAGTTCCACGTTGCGCTGCACGCTGCGCCAGTCCAGCAGCCCGGCGGACTGGAACGCGATGCCGTAGCGGTGGGCCAGGCGCGCCTCGTGCGCGCTCAGGCCGCCGACGGTGACCTCGCCGGCGGTGGGCTGCACGAGGTCGCCGATGCAGCGCAGCAGGGTGGACTTGCCGCACCCGGAGGGGCCGATGAGGGAGACGAACGCCCCGGGGGCGATGTCGAGGTCGATCCCGCTCAGCGCCTGGACGGGACCGCGCTCGGTCTCGAAGCGCACGTCGAGGCCGGTGGTGCGGACGGCGGCGGTCATCGCGGGGCCTCCAGCGGTCGGTGGCGCCGCAGCAGGGCGACGTCGAGGACGGAGACGAGGGCGGCGGCGGCCAGGCCGAGCAGGGCCGCGCCCAGGACGGCGGCGTACAGCCGGCCGGGGGAGGAGGTCGCCTGCTGGGCGTACTCCAGGACGAGGCGGCCCACGCCGCCGCGGGTACCGGTGGAGATCTCGGCGACGATCGAGCCGACGACGGCCTGCGCGGCCGCCAGCCGCAGCGCGGGGACCAGGAACGGCAGGCCGGACGGGACCCGCAACCGCAGCAGCGTCTGGCGGGGGGTGGCCGCGCACGCGGTGAACAGCTCGGTCGCGGCCGGGGAGGGGGACTGCAGGCCGCGCAGGGCGCCGAGGGCGACGGGGCAGAACGCCAGGTAGGCGGAGATGACGACGACCGACGTCCACGGCTGCCAGGTCAGCGTCGGCGTCAGCTGCAGGCGCCCGCCCCAGGCGGCGACCAGCGGGGCGACGGCGATGACGGGGACGGTCTGGCTGAGGACCACCCACGGCAGCAGCCCGCGCTCGGCGAGGCGGAACCGCTGCATGGGCAGCGCCAGCGCGATCCCGACCACCGCCCCGAGCAGCCAGCCGCCGGCCGCGGTGCGGAACGTGCCCCAGCAGGCGGCCAGGACGGCCTGCCCCACGGTGCGCGAGCCGGGGACCGCGACCTCCGGCTCGCCGAGCGTGCGCAGCACGTCCAGGACGCCCGGCATGGAGCGCGGGTCGGCGCGGGGCAGGACCCGCTGGCCGCCGACCTCGACGCCGGTGACCGGCCCCAGCGCCCGGTACAGCTCCCAGACGACGAGGAGGACGGCCACTCCCAGCAGCGCGGTCGCGGTGCGCCGCACCGCCGCGGGGACCCGCGCCGGGCGGGGCAGCTCGCGCTGCTGGTCCTCGCGCGCGACCTCGGTGGCGAGCAGCTCGCTCACGCGCGGCCCCTCACGAGACGGCCGCCACGACGGGCGCCAGGGCCGGGATCACGACGTCGCCGTAGGCGCGCAGCGTCTGCTCCTTGGCGTCGTGCTGCAGGTACAGGGCGAACTGGTCGACGCCCAGGGCCGCCAGGTCGCGCAGCCGGGCGACGTGGTCGGCGGCGTCGCCCAGCAGGCAGAACCGGTCGACGACCTCGTCGGGCACGAACGCGGCGTGGGTGTTCCCGGCGCGCCCGTGCTGGTTGTAGTCGTAGCCCTCGCGGCCCTTGACGTAGTCGGTGAGGGCGGCCGGCACGGGGTTGTCCCCGGAGCCGCCCTCGCCGTAGCGGGCGACGAGGTCGGCGACGTGGTTGCCGACCATCCCGCCGAACCACCGGCACTGCTCGCGCTGGTGCTCGATGCTGGCGCCGGAGGCGTCGCCGACGTAGGCGGGGGCGGCCACGCACACCTTGACCGCCATCGGGTCGCGGCCGGCGCGCTCGGCGGCCTCGCGGACGGTCTTGATGGTCCAGGCGGCGATGTCCGGGTCGGCCAGCTGCAGGATGAAGCCGTCGGCGACCTCCCCGGTCAGCTGCAGCGCCTTGGGCCCGTAGGCGGCGACCCACACCTCGGTCTGGTGGGCGGGGCCGTGGTCGAGCGCCCACGGCAGCCGGACGGTCCGCCCGCGGTGCTCGACGGGCCGGCCGTTGGCCAGTTCCCGGATGACGTGCACGCTCTCGCGCAGCGCCGCCAGCGTCGTCGGCTTCCCGGACAGGGTGCGCACCGCGGAGTCGCCGCGGCCGATGCCGCAGATCGTGCGCGGGCCGTACATCTCGTTGAGCGTCGCGTACGTCGAGGCGGTCACCGACCACTCGCGGGTGGCGGGGTTGGTGACCATCGGCCCGACGACGACCTTGCGGGTGGCCTGCAGGACGGCCGAGTGGATCACGTACGGCTCCTCCCACAGCACGTGGGAGTCGAACGTCCACACGTGGCTGAACCCGTACGCCTCCGCCCGCTGCGCGAGGTCGACGACCCGGGCGGCGGGCGGGGTGGTCTGCAGCACGACACCGAAGTCCACGGTGGTCCTCCTCCTCGGGGCGCTCAGCGCAGGTACTGGGACAGGCCGCGGCGGACGAACCGCCCGTGGCCGGGGCTGCCGGTGTACTGGCCGGCGTCGACGACGACGCGCCCGCGGGACATCACCGTGCGCACCGCGCCGGTCAGCTCGAAACCCTCGAACGCCGAGTAGTCGATGTTCATGTGGTGGGTGGTCGCGCTGATCCGGGTGGTGCCGCGCGGGTCGTACAGCACGACGTCGGCGTCGGAGCCCGGTGCGATCGTGCCCTTGCGCGGGTACATGCCGAACATCCGGGCCGGGGTGGTCGAGCACGTCTCGACCCACCGCTGCAGCGACAGCTTCCCGTCGGCGACGCCCTGGTGGACCAGGTCGAGCCGGTGCTCGACCCCGCCCATCCCGTTGGGGATCCTCGAGAAGTCCCCGCGCCCCAGCTCCTTCTGGTCCTTGAAGCAGAACGGGCAGTGGTCGGTGGAGACGACGGCGAGGTCGTCGGTGCGCAGGCCCCGCCACAGGTCCGCGGCGTGGGACTCGCGCCCGCTGCGCAGCGGGGTGGAGCAGGCGTACTTGGCGCCCTCGAAGCTGCCCGGGCCGCCGGCGCCGAGGTGCTCCTCCAGCGTCAGGTACAGGTACTGCGGGCAGGTCTCGGCGAACACGTTCGCGCCCGAGGCGCGGGCCTCGGCGATGCGGGCCAGCGCCCGCGAGGCGGACACGTGCACGACGTACAGGGGGGTGCCGCCGGCGACCTCGGCGAGCAGCACCGCCCGGTTGACGGCCTCGGCCTCCATCGCCTCCGGGCGGGTCAGGCCGTGGAACACCGGGTCCACGTCCCCGCGCGCCAGCGCCTGCTGGACGAGGACGTCGATGGCGGTGCCGTTCTCGGCGTGCATCATGACCGTCGCGCCGTTGTCCCCGGCGCGCTGCATGGCCCGCAGGATCTGCCCGTCGTCGGAGTAGAACACCCCCGGGTAGGCCATGAACAGCTTGAAGCTCGTGACGCCCTCGTGGGCGACGAGGGAGTCCATCGCCTCGAGGGAGTCCTCGTCGACGCCGCCGAGCACCATGTGGAAGCCGTAGTCGACGGCGCAGTTCCCCTCCGCCTTGGCGTGCCAGCGGGCCAGCGACTCCTCGACGACCTCCCCGGTGCGCTGCACCGCGAAGTCGACGATCGTCGTGGTGCCGCCCCACGCCGCGGCGCGCGTCCCCGTCTCGAACGTGTCGGAGGACTCGGTGCCGCCGAACGGCATCTCCATGTGCGTGTGCACGTCCACGCCGCCGGGCAGGACGTACAGGCCCGTGGCGTCGATCCGGCGGTCGACCGCGAAGGCGTCGCCCCCGCCGGGGACCAGCAGCGCGGCCACCTGCTCGCCGTCGACGAGGACGTCGGTGGGGGTCGCCCCGGTGGCCGAGACGAGGGTGCCCCCGGCGATGAGGGTGCGGCTCACGGCCGGACCAGGTCGCCGTAGCTGTCGGGCCGGCGGTCGCGGTAGAACTGCCAGTCGCTGCGGACCTCGCGGATCAGGTCCAGGTCGATGTCGCGCAGCAGCAGCTCGTCGTCGGTGGAGCTGCCGCGCTCGCCGACGACGTTGCCGCGCGGGTCCACGACGTAGGAGGTGCCGTAGAACGGCACCGCGTCCTCGCCGAACTCCTGCACCTCGCGCCCGACGCGGTTGGGGACGGCGACGAAGTACCCGTTGGCGGCGGCCGCGGTGGGCTGCTCCAGCTCCCACAGGCGGTTCGACAGGCCCGGCTTGGAGGCGTTGGGGTTGAACACGATCTCGGCGCCGGCCAGGCCCAGGGCGCGCCAGCCCTCGGGGAAGTGCCGGTCGTAGCAGATGTAGACGCCGACCCTGCCGACCGCGGTGTCGAACACCGGGTAGCCCAGGTTCCCGGGGCGGAAGTAGAACTTCTCCCAGAACCGGTCCAGGTGCGGGATGTGGTGCTTGCGGTACTTGCCCAGGTAGCGGCCGTCGGCGTCCACGACGGCGGCGGTGTTGTAGAGGACGCCGGGCTGCTCCTCCTCGTACACCGGCAGGACCATCACGGTGCCGGTCTGCGCGGCGATCTCCTGGAACCGGGCGACGGTGGGGCCGGGGACGGACTCGGCGTACTCGTAGTAGGCGGCGTCCTGCACCTGGCCGAAGTAGGGGCCGTAGAACAGCTCCTGGAAGCACACGATGCCGGCGCCGGCGTCGGCGGCCCGGCGCGCGTACTCCTCGTGCGCCCTGAGCATGCTCTCCTTGTCGCCGGTCCAGGCGGCCTGCACCAGCGCGACGCGCAGCATCGACACGGGAACCTCGTCTCGGGGGTCCGGGGGGTGGTGAGCCACGAGGATCGCCGTCGCCGCCGGGGGCGGGCAATGCCGTCGCCGCGCGGTTCCCGCCGCGTACGGTGTGCAGGTGCACAACCCGGGAAACGTGGCCGAAACCGCGGCCGTCCGGTCGGTCCTGCTGGAGCTGCTCGGGGAGGTCGACGAGCTCGCCGAGCGGTTCGTCGCCGCGCTGGTGCAGGTGGTCCCGTACTCCGACGGCGCCGTCGAGCGCGCCCGGCTGGTCGCCGACGCCGTCGCCACCTACGAGCGGGTCCTGCGCCGGCTCGTGCAGCTGCCCGTGCCCGAGCGCCTCGTGGAGCTCTCCCGCGACGTCGGCCGGCACCGGGCGGGGATCGACGTGCCCCTGGCGGCCGTGGTCACCGGCACCCGGCTGCACTTCCGGGTGGTGTGGGAGGAGCTGGCGGACCGCCTGCCCGCGGACGCCCTCGTGACGGCCGTGCAGCTGCCGGTGGAGCTGTGGCAGGCGGTCGAGGAGCACTCGGCCGACGTGCAGACCGGGTACCACGAGGCGGCCACGGCGCTGGCGTACGAGCGCGACCGGGACCGCCGGCGCATCGTCGAGGCCCTGCTGGACTCCGACGGGGAGGACGACGAGCTCGTCGGCCGGGCCGCCACCGTGCTGGGCGCCGCCCGCACCGACGACGTCTTCGTCGCCGTCCTGCCCGCGCGCACCGCGGACAGCGCTGCGGACGGTGCCGCGCTCGTGCGCCGCGCCCGCGCCGAGGGGCTGCACGTGCACGAGTGGCGCGGGGCCCTCGTCGTCCTGGGCAGCCGGCGGCGGGGGACGTGGCCGCTGCAGGGCCCCGGGCGCCCCGTGGTGCCGGCGGCGCTGCGCGAGGTGGCGTGCGGGGTGGGGCCGCTGGCGGCCGGGGTGGCGCGCGCCCCGCGCGCCGTGCGGGTGGCCGAGCGGGTCGCGGCTTGCCTGGGCCCCGGGTCGGCGGGCCCGCGCCGCCCGGCGGAGGCGGCGCTCGACGTGGCCGCGCACCAGCTGGGCGCCGTGCGCGAGGACGTGGCCCGCGACGTGCTGGCCGACCTGGTGCTGCTGGCGCCGCCCGAGCGAGCGCGGCTGCTGGAGGCCGTGGACGCCTACGCCGCGACCGGGTCGGTGGCCGCGGCGGCCGGGCAGCTGTACTGCCACCGCAACACCGTCCTGAACCGGTTGCGGCGCACCGCCGAGTGCACGGGTCTGGACGTCACGGTGCCGGAGCAGGCCGCCGTCCTGCTGCTGGCGCTGCGGGCCTGGCGCCAGCACGAGGCGGCCGACGCCGCCCGCTGATCCGGCCCGCGCGCGGGGCGGTCAGCGCCCGCGCGCGGCCTCGAGGGCCCGGACGAACTCGTCCACCGCGCCCGGCTCGGCGCGGGTGGTGAACCGCAGCGGCCGGCCGTCGACCACGACCTCCAGGCGCTGGGCGCCGCGGGGGAACCGCACCGGCCGCGCGCGCACGTCGCCGACGGAGGCGACCGGCACGGACGCGACGGCGGGGCCGCCCAGCAGCTGCGGCTGCGCCAGCCACAGCCGCTGCGCGCTGACCGCCAGCGCGCCCGCCCCGCCCAGCGCGGCGGCGGTCCCGGCGACCGTCAGCACCGCCAGCGCCGTCTCGCCCTCCTGCGCCATCCGGCCCAGCAGCGGCGCGTGCGCCGCGTCCCCGCCGGACGGGCTCGCCGCGCTCACGGCTGGCGCCGCTCGACGCGCCAGGCGCCGGCCTCGTCCAGCCGGGCGGGCCCGCCGTCGAGGCTGACGTGGACGAGGCGGTCGTGCAGCCGGGAGGTGCGCCCCTGCCAGAACTCCACCTCGCGGGCGGCGACGAGGTAGCCGCCCCAGTGCGGCGGGGCCGGCACGTCGTCCGCCGAGCCGGTGTCCGGCCAGCGCCGGCGCAGCTGCGCCTCGCGCTCGTGCAGCTCGCGCGCCGAGGCGATCGGCCGCGACTGCTCGCTGGCCCACGCCCCGATCCGCGAGCCGTAGGGGCGGGAGGCGAAGTACGCCTCCGTCTCCGCGCGCGGCAGCACCGACGCCGTCCCGCGCACGGCGACCTGCCGGTGCGGGCCGTGCCAGCAGAACAGCAGCGCCACCCGCGGGTCGGCGGCGATCGCGGACGCCTTGCGCGAGCGCTGGTTGGTGTAGAAGACGAAACCCCGCCCGTCGACGCCCTTGAGCAGCACCGTGCGCGAGGACACCCCGTCCGGCCCGGCCGTGGACACCGTCATGGCGTTCACCTCGCCGACCGCCGCGCCCGGCTCGGCCACCTGCGAGTACCAGCGGGAGAACTGCTCCAGCGGGGTGGGCGCGAGGTCGGCGACGTCGAAGTCGCGCTCGCCGTAGTCGACGCGCCGCTGCGCTGGATCCTCCACGGCGACAGGGTAGGCGCGCGTCCCGCGGGGCGTCCCTCAGCCCGGACCGGCCGTCGGGCCGCCGCGGGGCGCCAGGTCCTGCGCGACCTCCCACACGGTGCCGGAGGGGTCTGCGAAGGCGGCGGTGCGCTTGCCCCAGGGACGGTCGACGGGGCCGTTGAGCAGTGTCGCGCCCCGCGCGCGCAGCTGCGCGCAGGTGGCGTCCACGTCCTCGACGAACAGGCTGAGCAGGACCTGCGCCGGCCCGCCCGCGGGTGCGGCGGCCGCGGGGGCGACGAGCTCGCCGGCCGCCCCGACCGCGAGCACGTTCAGCAGCGTCCCGCCCAGGTCGAACACGCGGGACACCTCGTCGGCGAACACCTGCGGCAGCTGCAGCACGTCGCGGTGGAAGGCGGCGACGGCGTCGAGGTCCTCGACGAACACGGTGAGGGCGGCGAGGCCGGGAGCGGTGGTGTCCACGGTGGTCGGGTCTCCGTCGGGGTCGGGTGCGGTGGGGGAGGGGGCGAGGTGCTGCTGGTGCTCGTGGTCGGTGGACCCGGGTGGGCCGCCGGACTCATCGGCCGCGGCGGCGCGGGCCGGTCGGGGGCGGCGGCGCCGAGGTGCCGCGCGGCGCGGCCGGTCGTAGCGTCGCCCGCGGTGGAGCAGTCCGCCGCGAGGACGACCGACGGCGGACGGAGTCGACGTGGACGTGGGTGCGGTGGCCGGTGCGGCGGTGCGCGGGGTGCGCGCCGCGGCGGGCAAGGTGCTCCCGGGCACCGCGGGTGCGGTGCTGGGTGCGGACGGCGCGAGCAGCGGTCAGCAGGTGATGACGATCGGCCGGCCGGCCGGCGACGTGCTGGCCGCCTGCCGCGACCCGCACGTGCTCTCGCGCCTGCTGGGCGAGCTCGGCGGGGTGCGCCAGGACGCCGCCGACGGCGCGCTGGTCTGGACGCTGGGCGGGCGCGAGGTCGCCACCCGCGCCGAGGAGCAGCCGGACGCGGTGCGGCACACCACGACCCGGGACGCCGAGGGCCTGTCCGCGGGCACCGTCCTGCTGGAGGTGGGCACCGCGCCCGCCCCGGCCGACCTGGGCACCGAGGTGCGCCTGCGCGTGCGGGCCCCCGTCGGCGACCTGGCCGCCGGCGCGGCCGCGTTCACGCTGCTGTACCGGCTGCGCGCCCTCCTCGTCACCGGCGAGATCCCGACCATCGACCCCCAGCCGGCGCACCGCGCCGCGTCGCGCTGAGCGCGGGAACCAGGAGACCGGCGTGCGAGCCCTGTGCTGGAACGGCGTGAACGACCTGTCGGTCGAGACCGTCGACGACCCCCGCGTCCTCAACCCGCACGACGTCGTGCTGCGGGTGCGCGCGACCACGACGTGCGGTTCCGACCTGCACTTCGTCGACGGCTACCTGCCGGGGATGCGCTCCGGCGACGTCATCGGCCACGAGTTCACGGGCGAGGTCGTCGAGGTCGGCCCCGAGGTGGAGCGCACCCGCGTCGGCGAGCGCGTCGTCGTGCCCTCCTTCATCGGCTGCGGCGAGTGCTTCTACTGCCGGCACGACATGTGGTCGCTGTGCGACACGACGAACCCCAACGCGGCCGCGCAGCAGCCGCTGCTCGGGTACCCCAGCGGCGGCATCTACGGCTACACGCACCCCTTCGGCGGGTACGCCGGCTCGCACGCGGAGTACGTGCGCGTCCCCTTCGGCGACGTGAACTGCTTCCCGGTGCCCGAGGGCGTCGGCGACGTCGCCGCGCTGTTCTGCTCCGACGCCGTGCCCACCGGGTACATGGGCGCGGACTTCTGCGACATCTCGCCCGGGGACACCGTCGCGGTCTTCGGCGCCGGCGGGGTGGGGCTGATGGCCGCGGCCAGCGCCCGCCTCATGGGCGCCGGGCGCGTGATCGTCGTGGACCGGCTGCCCGAGCGGCTGGAGGCGGCCCGCGCGCACGTGGGCGCCGAGACGATCGACTACACGGCCGTCGACAGCGTGCAGGAGGTGCTGCGCGACACCACGGGCGGGCGCGGGCCCGACGCGGTGATCGAGGCCGTCGGCATGGAGGGGCACGGCACGGGCGTGCAGCAGGTCGTCGACCGCGCCAAGCAGGCGCTGCGGCTGGAGACCGACCGCGCCACCCCGCTGCGCGAGGCAGTGATGGCCTGCCGCAAGGGCGGTGTCGTCGCCGTGCTCGGCGTGTACGGGCTGACCGACTCCTTCCCGATGGGCCTGGTGCTCAACAAGGGGCTGACGCTGCGCTCGGCGCAGCAGCACGGGCAGCGGTACGTGCCGCGGCTGCTGGAGCACGTGGCCGCCGGGGAGCTGGACACGACGTTCCTGGCCACGCACGAGATGCCGCTGGAGGACGCCGTGGAGGGGTACCGCATCTTCAAGGAGAAGGAGGACGGGTGCCTGCGGGCGGTGTTCCGCCCGTGAGCGCGCTGCCCGCCCCGCTGCTCCCCGCCTTGCGGGCGGTGCGCCGCGGTGGTCCGGTGGGGACCTGCACGACCGTCGATCGAGGAGGAACCGCGTGACCACGCAGCCAGGCCAGGAACCCGGGACCGCGCGCGCCGCCGAGGCGCCCACGGAACCCGGATACGGCAACGACACCGGTTTCGCCGAGGAGGCCGAGGCGGCGGACGACACCACGCCCGACACCACCTCCGACGACCCGGACAGCACCGACGCCTCGGACGTCGACATCACCGGTGAGGGCGACGGCGACACGGGCGGCGACGGCGAGTAGCCCGCCGCGGGGCAGCGCCCGCCGGCCGCGTCAGGCGCGGTCGGCGAGCGCCCGCTCGGTGAGCGGGTCCCGCCGGCCGCCGTAGAACTTCTGCAGCACCTGCTCGAACACCGGCTCGCCCGGGTCGGCGGCGGCGAACAGCGTCATCGACGAGCGCAGCTTGAGCGCGTCCGTCGGCCCCAGCAGCTCCTCCGGGTCGCCGGTGGCCGCGCCCGCCGCGAGCCGGGCGCACCCGCGCAGCCGCGGCCCCAGGACGGGGTGCGCCAGGTAGGCGCGGGCCTCGTCCAGGTCGGCGATCGAGAACTCCACCGCGGTGGCCGAGCGGCCCAGGCCGGTCACCTGCGGGAACACGAACCACATCCAGTGGCTGCGCTTGCGCCCCGCGCGCAGCTCGGCGACGGCGGCCTCGTGACCGCCGGCGTCCTGCGCGTCGACGAAGCGCTGCAGGTCGTAGGGATCGTCCACACCGGCAGGGTAGTCACGCCTAACCTGCACCGGTGAGCAGCGCGCTGGAGCAGGTGACGGCCGACGGCCCGCGGGACCGGCGGCCGGAGGACCCCGGCGCGGCGGCGGCCCCGGACGGTGCCGGTGGTCGCCCGGAGCGCGCCGCCCGGCGGGCCCGGCGGGCGCGCCGGGCGCTGCGGGTGCTGGGCGACCTGGGCCTGGTGCTGGCGGTCTGGGTGGCCGGGCTGGTCCTCGTCGGCGTCGAGCTGGACCCCGAGCTGGGCCCGCGCACCCGCGGCGACGCGGTCCTCGCGCTGGACGTGCTGCTCGGGGGGCCCGCGACCCTGGCCCTGCTGGCCCGCCGCCGCCGGCCCGTCGCGGTCGCCGCGGGGCTCACGGCGCTGTCGGTACTGTCGACCGTCGCGGGCGCGGCGGCCGTCGTGGCGCTGTTCTCGGTGGCGGTGCGCCGCCGCTGGCCGGTCGTGGCGGCGGTCGCCGCGGGCACCGTGGCCGCCGCCGTCGCGCAGGCGCTGCTGTGGCCGGACCCGGTCGTCCCGCTGTGGGCGGTGGCGCTCCTGACGCCGCTGCTCGTGCTGCCCGTCGTGGCCTGGGGCACGAACGCGCGCACCCGCCACCAGCTCGTCGCCTCGCTGCGCGAGCAGGCCGAGCGCGAGCGGCGCGAGCACGCGCTGCGCGTGGAGCGGGCCCGCGACGCCGAGCGCGCCCGCATCGCCCGTGAGATGCACGACGTCCTGGCGCACCGGCTGTCCCTGGTCAGCATGCACGCGGGGGCCCTGGAGGTGGCCGCCGGCGAGGGGCGCGAGGACCTGGCCCGCGCGGCGGGCGTCGTGCGGGCGGGCACCCACGAGGCGCTGGAGGACCTGCGCGGCGTGCTGGGCGTGCTGCGCGCCGGTGACGTGGCCCCCGCCGGGCGCGCGCAGCCGGTGCTGGCCGACCTGCCCGCCCTGGTGGCGGAGGCGCGCGCCGGCGGCACCCGGGTCGAGCTGCGCACCGACCTGCCCGACGGCGCCGTCCCGCCCGCCCTGCAGGGGCGCACCGCCTACCGCGCCGTGCAGGAGGGGCTGACGAACGCCCGCAAGCACGCCCCCGGCCACGGCGTCGTCGTCACCGTCGCGGGCGCGCCGGGCGGGGAGCTGGTGGTGGAGGTCGTCGACGCGCAGGACGGCCCCGCGCCCGCCGACCCGGCCGGGGCGCCGCCCGGCTCCGGGCTGGGGCTGGTCGGGCTGGCCGAGCGCCTCGACCTGGCGGGGGGCCGGCTCGAGCACGGCCCGCACGCCGGCGGGCACCGCCTGGCCGCGCGCATGCCCTGGCCCGCCCGCGCCTGAGCCGGCCGCTCAGCCGCCCCGGTCACCCGCGGCGAGCGGCTCCACCACCGAGTCCTCCGCCGGGACGCCCCGCACCCGCACCCGCTCCGCCCCGCGCAGCCGCTCCCGGTAGCCGGTGAACACCACCGGCAGGGCGCGCGCCGTCCACGGGTCCGGGCCGTCGGCCACCTGCAGGTGCACGTGCGGCTGGGTGGAGTTGCCGGAGTTGCCGCACTCGCCCAGCTGCTGCCCCGCGACCACCTCCTGGCCGGGGACCACCCGCACCGACCCGCGGCGCAGGTGGACGAGGACCACGTGGGCCCGCCCGTCCGGCAGGCGCAGCACGACGTGGTTGCCCGCCACCGCAGCCGTCCCGGCGCGCACCCGGCCCGCCTGGGTCGCCGCGTAGGCCAGCAGCGTCAGCGGCGAGCGGCGCGCGCCGTGGTCCACCTCGCCGTCGTGCACCGCGACGACGACACCCGCCGCGGGGGCGAGGACGGGCCGGCCGAAGGCGGCGAAGCGCTGCGGCGGCTCGGTGGCCAGCGCCGTGCGCCAGTCCCGGTGCGCGGCGTCGCGGCCGCGGGCGTCCACGCCCACGAAGTCGACCGCGTACCGGGTGCCGAACAGGTCGGTGCCGTGGCTGGGCACCCGCCGGGCCGGGCTGTTGCGCACCCGCCACGGGCCGGTGAACGGCAGCGCCAGCGGCACCTCGTCCTCCGGCGGCCACGCTGGAGCGTCCCGGCCCGCCACGCGCGGCAGCGTAGGCCCGCGCGACCGGCGGGGGCGGTCGCGGCGGTCCGGGCGTCGAGCCCCCGGCGGCGGGTGCGGCAGGATCGCCCGCGTGAGCGCCGACACCACGATCCCCGCCGACCTGCTGCCCGCCGACGGCCGCTTCGGCTCCGGGCCCAGCAAGGTGCGCCCCGAGCAGGTCGACGCCCTGGCGCGCGCCGGCCGCGCGGTGCTGGGCACCTCGCACCGCCAGGCGCCCGTGAAGTCGCTGGTGCGCCGGGTGCGGGAGGGGCTGGCGCAGCTGTTCTCGCTGCCGGAGGGGTACGAGGTGGTCCTCGGCAACGGCGGCAGCACCGCCTTCTGGGACGTGGCGACCCTGTGCCTGGTGCGCGAGCGCTCCCAGCACCTGGTGCTGGGGGAGTTCTCCGCCAAGTTCGCCGCCGCGGCGGCCGCGGCGCCGTTCCTGGCCGAGCCGGTCGTGGTGCGCGGGGAGCCGGGCACGCTGCCGCGGCTGGGCGCGGTCGCGGAGGGCGTCGACGCCGTCGCCTGGCCGCACAACGAGACCTCCACGGGCGTGGCCGCGCCGGTGCGCCGGCCCGACGGGCCCGGTCCCGCCGACGGCGGCCCGCTCGTGCTCGTCGACGCCACCTCCGGCGCCGGCGGCCTGCCCGTGGACGTCGCGCAGGCCGACGCCTACTACTTCGCCCCGCAGAAGGCGTTCGCCGCCGACGGCGGCCTGTGGGTGGCGCTGCTGTCGCCGGCGGCGCTGGAGCGGGTGGCGGAGCTGTCGCGCAGCGGCCGCTGGGTGCCCGCCTCGCTGGACCTGGCCACCGCGGTGGACAACTCCCGCCGCGACCAGACGTACAACACCCCGGCCATCGCCACCCTCGTGCTGCTGGCCGAGCAGGTGGACTGGCTGCTGGGCAACGGCGGGCTGGACTGGGCCACCGCCCGCTGCGCGGAGTCGGCCGGGGCCGTCTACTCCTGGGCCGAGGCCAGCGACTACGCCACCCCCTTCGTGGCCGAGGAGGCCGCGCGCTCGGCGGTCGTGGCCACCGTCGACCTGGACGCCTCGGTGGACGCCGGCGCCGTGCAGGAGGTGCTGCGCCGGCACGGGGTCGTGGACGTCTTCCCGTACCGCAGCCTGGGCCGCAACCAGCTGCGGTTCGGGCTGTTCCCGGCCGTCGACCCGGACGACGTGCGGGCCCTGCTGGCGTGCGTGGACCACGTCGCGGGGGCGCTGCGGGCGGGCTGAGGAAAGGCTGACCTGATTCACGGGAAAGGGTGAGGCGCGCCTTCCCTACCTTTTCCGGAAATGCCCGGGACGGTGGCGGGGAATGCCCCGCGTCCATACCGTGGAACGCATGGCGACCGTGAACCTGGACCTCACCCCCATCCACCAGTGCTCCGTCAGCGGCTGCACCTTCAACGCCGACGTGAGCTGCCACGCCCCGGCCATCACGGTCGGCGACCACGGGCAGAACCACTGCGCGACGTTCCTGGGCATCCCCACCAAGCACCGCACCGCCCCCGAGGGGCACGTGGGCGCCTGCCAGCTCGCCGACTGCGTCCACAACGAGGACCTGACCTGCCACGCGCAGGCCGTCGAGGTCGGCGACGTGGGCGGCGAGACCCGCTGCCTGACCTACAGCGCCGCCTGACGCGACCGCGCTGAGCGTCCCGCGCCGGCTGCTGGGACGATCCCCGCGTGGGACTGGGCGGCGGACGCGGTGAGCGGGACGACTACGAGTGGGTCCGGCTCGCCGACCTGCCCGCCGAGCCGGCTCCGGCGCCGGAACCCGAGCCGGAGCCGAGCGTCCTGGGCCCGGCCCTGCGCTCGCTGGTGCGCGAGTACCCCGTGTGGTCCGGCAGCGGGGTGACGCGGGTGCTGCTGGTCGACCTGGACAACCTGCGCGCCGAGCGCGGCCGCCTGCGCGCGCGCATGGAGCTGGTCGTCGAGCTGGCCCGCCAGGCCGACCACGTCGCCCTGGCCGGGCAGGTGGGGGCGGTGGCGCGGGCCCGCCCGTGGCTGGCGGAGTTCGCCGCCCGCGCGCTGGCCGTGGCCGACGGCGCCGACGTCGCCGACCACGCGCTGCTGGCCGCCGCGGAGGCCGTGCCCGGGCCGGTGGAGGTCCTCGTCGTCAGCAACGACGGGATCTTCGCCGACCTGGCCGAGCGCGGGGAGCTGACGGTGCTGTCCCCGGGCGTGGACGCCCTCAGCGACCGCCTGCACGGAGCCGCGGACCTGCTCGTGGACCTCGCCGCCCTGGAGCGGCAGGCGCTGGCCGCCGCGCGGGACCGGCTGCCGGGCTGACACGGGCGAGCAGGGTCAGGCGAGCGCGCGCACGGCGTCCAGCTGCGGCGCCAGCCGGCGCGCCAGCACGGGCTCGACGCCCCACTGCGCGCGCAGCGCGTCCAGCTCCGCCAGGTGCTCCGGGCGCGGGCCGCCGGTGCGCACCGCCCGCAGCAGCGCGTTGCGCGGGGTGTGCCGGGAGTCGACGAACTCCACGACCTCCACGCGGTAGCCGAGGACCTGCAGCACCAGCGCGCGCAGCGCGTCGGTGAGCACGTCGGCGAACCGCTCGCGCAGGATCGGGTGCCGCACCAGCGGCTCGCCCGCGCCCCCGCGTCCACCGCCGAGCCCGTCGCCGGCGCGCGCCCCGGCGATCTGCCGCTGCACGTCGCGGTGGCAGCAGGGCGCGGCCAGGACGACGGGGGAGCCCCAGCGCACCGCTCGCGCCAGGGCGTCGTCGGTGGCGGTGTCGCAGGCGTGCAGCGCCAGGACCACGTCGGGCGCCGCGCCGTCGAAGGGGTCGGCGTCGACGATGGAGCCGACGGCGAAGGACAGCCCCGCCAGCCCCGCCTCGCCGGCCAGGCGCTCGCTGCGCTCGACGACGTCGGGGCGCACGTCCACGCCCACGGTGCGCAGCGCCGCGCCGTCCTCCCCGGCCCGCCCGGCCAGCCAGCGGTGCGCGGCGAAGGTCAGGTAGGCGTTGCCGCAGCCCAGGTCGACGGCGCGCAGCTCGCGACCGGCGGCCGCGTCCAGCGCGCGCGGGGCCAGCGGGGCCAGCTGGCGCACGAACGCGTCGACCTGGCGGCGCTTGTCCCCGCCGGCGCCGAGCACGCGGAACAGCGGGTCGTCGGGGTCGACGAGCCGCTGCTTGGTGCGGTCGTGCGCCTGCGGGCCGGCCTGCACGGCGCGGCGGCTGGTGGCCGAGCGGTGCACCTGCGCCTCGCCGCGCTTGGTGACGCGCAGCTGCAGTACCTGCGAGGACGTCTCGACGTGGAAGTTGCCGAACGGCTGCGCCAGCAGGTCGTCCACGGCGGCCGCGGCGCGCTCGCCCAGCGGGGCGTTGACGGTGCTGACGACCGGTCCGGTGCGCGAGACGAGCTGCAGGTGCGGGCCCGCGCGCAGGGCGACGGGGCGCACCTCGACGCGCTCGGCGGCGGGCGGCTCGACGCCGCGGCGGCGCCCGGCGGCCACGGCCCGCACGAGGTCGTCGGGGGCCAGCAGCAGGGCGCGCACGTCGGCGAGGGCGGCGGTGAGGTCGGACACGGGCACCGCCCCATCCTCCCCCCCGCCCGCGGGGCTCCCGGGACGCCGCTCGGGACGCCGCCCGGGGCGTCGCCCGGACGCCCGCTCAGGCGGCCGCGGCGTCCCGCTCGTCGCGGCCGGCGGCGGGCACGACGGTCAGGTGGGGGCGCTCGCGCAGCCGGTAGCGCACCCGCACGCGGGCGTGGCGGGCGAAGTACGCCGCGGCCAGGACGGCGACGAGCAGGGAGGGCACCGAGCCGGCCAGGATCGACCACTCGGCGCCGAAGCGGGTGCCCATCCAGCCCACGAACGGCCCGCCGACGACGGTGCCGCCCTGGAACAGCGCCATGTAGATCGCCACGACCCGCCCGCGCACCGCCGGCTCGGTGCTCATCTGCACCGTCGCGTTGGCCGACGTCATGAGCGTCAGCGAGGCCAGGCCCATGAACGGCAGGACGAGCAGGTACAGCTCGTAGGTGGGCATGAGGGCGGCGACGGTGGCCGTGACGCCGAAGGCGGCGGCCGCGCCGAACACCAGGCGGTAGCGGGGCAGTTCGCGGCGCGCGGCCAGCAGCGCCCCGGCCAGCGAGCCGACGGCCAGCACGGTGCTGGCGAACCCGGCCGCGGCCGCGTCGCGCTCGAACTTCACCCCGGTCATCAGGACGCTGGTGAGCTGGAAGTTCAGCCCGAAGGTGCCCACGACGCCGACGAGGGCGAACACCGCGACGAGGTCCGGGCGGGCCAGCACGTAGCGCACGCCTTCGCGCATGCGCCCGGCCCCGCGCCCGGGCCGTTCCTCGGCGGGCACCTCCGCCGGGCGCATGAGCGCCAGGCACAGCAGCGGCGCCGCGAAGGTGGCGGCGTTGACGAGGAACACCGGCCCGGTGCCGATCCAGGCGATGAGCAGGCCGGCCGCGGCGGGCCCGAGCAGGCGGGCGGCGTTGAAGGAGGCCGAGTTCAGCCCGACCGCGTTGGACAGGTCCTCGCGCGGGACGAGCTGGCTGACGAACGTCTGGCGCACCGGCCCGTCGATCGCGGAGGCGACGCCCAGCAGGAGGGCGAACACGTACACGTGCCACAGCTGCGCGGCGCCGGAGACGACGAGCGCGCCGAGGGCGGCGGCCAGCAGCGCCATCGCGCTCTGCGTGAGCATCAGCGTGCGGCGCTTGGGGAAGCGGTCGGCGATGGTGCCGGCCAGCGGTGCCAGCAGCAGGATCGGCCCGAACTGCAGGCCGGTGGTGATGCCGCCGGCGGTGCCCGAGCCGTTCGTCAGGACCGTGATGACGAGCCAGTCCTGCGCCACGCGCTGCATCCACGTGCCGGTGTTGCTGACGATCGCGCCGGAGGCCCACAGGCGGTAGTCGCGGTGGCGCAGGGAGCGGAAGGTCTGGTTCACGCGGGCGCGACCACCTCGCGCAGCAGGCGCGCGGCCTCGGCCAGCACCTCCCGCTCGGCGGGGGACAGGTGCTGCAGCCGCGCGGTCAGCCAGGCCGTGCGGGCCGCGCGGGTGGCCTCCACGGTGGCGCGGCCGGCGGCGCTGGCGCTCACGAGCACCTGGCGCCGGTCGGTGGGGTGGGCGGTGCGCTCGAGCAGCCCGGCGCCCTCCAGGGCGGCCAGCGTCCGGGTCATCGAGGGGGCGCGCACGTGCTCGGCCTCGGCGAGCTCGCCGGGGGTGCGCGGGCCGTGCGTGTGCAGGTGGGCCAGGACGGAGAACTGCGCGTCGGACAGCTCGTCGTCGCTCTTGGTGGCGCGCAGGCGGCGGGCGGTGCGCAGCACGGCGACGCGCACGTCGGCGGCGAGCGCCCCCACGTCCGCACCCGCCGCGGCGCCACCGGGGGCCGCCGGGAGGTCGCTGGTGGAGGTGGTCACCCGGCCACGCTACTCCTTAGCCAGGCTAAGTGCCACCGGCAACCATCGACGATCGGGTACCGCAGACCCTGCACGGGGCGTTACAGTCAATGACGTTGAGTAGTTCCACGGGTCGGTGGTGGACGGGGGCGAGCGGTGAGCAGGACGACGGCGGCCGCAGCACGGGTGCTCGCCGCGGCGGCGCAGCCGCGCACGGCGACCACCCCCGGCGCGGGCGGTCCCGGGACCCCCGGCGCGACCGGGACCACCGGCGCGGCGGCGTCCGCGCACCAGCGCCTCACGGCCTGCGCCGAGCCCGCCGCGCTCGCCGACCTCCTCGTCGCCGAGGTGCAGCGGGCCGGGTACCGCAGGGTCCTGCTCGTCGAGCCCGTCGCCCGCTCCCGCGAGCGCGAGCTGGAGGTCCTGGCCGCCCGCGGCGACCTCCTGCTCGTCCCCGGCCGCCGCTTCCCCGGCGCCGACCTGGTCCGCCAGGGGCCCGCGGCCGTCCTCGACCTCCTGCCGGGCGAGGCGTCCAGCCCGCGCCTGGCCGTCTGGAGCGCGCCCGACGCCCCGGACGCCGCGGCTGCCCTCAGCGCCCTGGTCGCCGTCGCGGGCGCCTGCTGGCGGGCGCTGCGCTCGGCCGCCGAGGCCCGCGACCTCGCCCGCGAGCTGGAGTGCACGCAGGCCCTCCTCGGCGGTTCGGTGCACCTGGCCGGGCTGGGGTCCTGGACGTGGGACCCCGCCGGCGGCGTCGTCCGGCTCGACGAGCGGATGCGGCAGATGGTCGGCCTGGCCGCCACCGGGCCCGACGTCGCCCTGGAGACCTGGCGCGAGTGGGTCCACCCGGAGGACCGCGCCCCCTTCACCGGTGTCGAGGACCCCGCCGGCCACCCCGCCGGGCACCTCGGGCGCTCGGCGCCCTACCCGTTCCGCGTGCGCTGCCCCGACGGCGCCGAGCGCACCTTCATCGGCGTCAGCGTTCCCCTGGGCGCCGGGGGCGCCACCGTGCGCGGCCTCGTGCTGGACGCGGACGGCTCCGACCGCACCACCGGCGAGCTGGTGCGCCTGGCCCAGTGCGACGCGCTGACCGGCCTGGCCAACCGCGCCGTCCTGGACGCCCGGCTGGCCGAGGCCCTCGAGCACGCCGGGCCCGGGAGCGCCGTCGCCCTCGTCCTGCTGGACCTGGACCGCTTCAAGCTCGTCAACGACACCCTGGGCCACCAGGTCGGCGACGCCCTGCTGCGCCAGGTCGCCGCGCGGCTGGAGGAGGCCGCCCCCACCGGCGCCACCCTGGCCCGCCTGGGCGGCGACGAGTTCGTGCTCATGGTCCCCGGGGTCGACCGCCCCGAGGCGGTGCCCGTCGTCGCGCAGAGCCTGCTGCGCCGGCTGCGCGCGCCCATCGCCCTGCCGGGGCTGGCCGAGCCCTTCGTGTGCACCAGCTCCGCCGGGGTCGCCGTCGGGCACGAGGGCAGCAGCGACGAGCTGTTCCGCAGCGCCGACATGGCCCTCTACCGGGCCAAGGACGCCGGCCGCGACCGCGTCGCCGTCTACGACCGCGTCATGCGCGAGGACGCCGAGTCGCGCCGCCAGGCCGAGCACCGCGTGCGCCGCGCGCTGCGCACCGACGGCCTGCGCGTGGTGTGGCAGCCCATCGTCGACCTGCGCGACGAGCGGCTCGTGGCCGCCGAGGCGCTCGTGCGCCTGCACGACCCCGTCGAGGGCGTCCTGCAGCCGGCCACCTTCGTCGACACCGCCGAGGACACCGGCCTCATCGTCGACGTGGACACCTGGGTGCTCGGCGAGGTGCTGCGCCAGCTGCGCGAGTGGCGGCGCGAGGGCGTCGGGCTGCAGGTCAGCTTCAACGTCTCCGGCAAGACGCTGGAGCACCCCGCGTTCGCCCACCGCCTCGCCCACAGCGTCGAGGCCACCGGCGCCGCCGGCTCCTCGCTGCTGGCCGAGGTCACCGAGCGCACCCTCATCGACCTGTCGACGGCCACCCGCGCCAGCCTGGGGGAGCTGCGCAGCGTCGGCGCCCGCGTCGGCCTCGACGACTTCGGCACGGGGTACTCCTCGCTGTCCTACCTGGACCGCTTCCCCCTGAGCTTCCTGAAGATCGACATGTCGTTCGTGCGGCCGCTGGGGCAGTCCGCGCGCGCCGACGCCGTCGTCGAGGCGCTCATCGCGCTGGCCCACGCGCACGGGATGGTCGTCACCGCCGAGGGGGTGGAGACCGAGCTGCAGGCGCGCACCCTGCGCGAGATGGGCTGCGACCGCGCGCAGGGCTGGCTGTTCGGCCGCCCCGTGCCGGCCGCCGCCCTGCCGCTGCCCCCGCGCTGACGGCCGCGCCGGTCAGTCGGTGCGGCGCTTGTAGCCGAAGAAACCCCGCTTGACGATGGTGGAGGCGACCTCCTCGGGCACCATCGACTCCCAGCTCTCGTCCCCGGCGGCGATGCGGCGCAGCACGTCCCGGCTGAGGATCGGCAGGTACTCGGGCCGGTAGTTGTCCAGGTGCACGAAGCTGCCGCGGCGGGCCAGGTAGTCGAACAGCGGCTGCAGGTCGGGGGAGACCTCCAGGTCCTCCACCGTGACCGTCTCGCCGGTGCCCTGGTCCTGCATGGGGTACACGAACAGCTTCAGGTCGTTCTTGAACAGCCGGCCGAAGCTCTCCAGGATGCCGCCGCGCATGTGCGCGTGGTTCTCCTCGTCGAAGAGGTTCACCAGGCTCGGCACGCCCATGACGATGCCGATGCGCTCCTTGGTGCGCTGCTGCAGGTAGTCCGCCAGGCGGTTGTACTCGTAGTAGTCCGTGATGAGGGTCGTCATGCCGCACGCGCCGAGCAGGTCGGCGCGTGCCAGGAAGTCGCGGCGGTCCACCGTGTCGCCGGACGCGCGCAGGTTGCGCATCGTCAGCTCGCACAGGGGCAGGACGGGGACGTCGCCCACGTCCTGCTGCCGGAACTTCTCCTCGGCCGAGGAGAGCATGTCGACGTTGACGACCGTCGGCGGGCGGAAGCTGCCGCGCTCGACGAGGACGGCGTGCTTGCGCAGGGCCTCCGACGGCTGCAGCACCTCCCCGTCGGGGCCGAACATCGCCACGCCCGACAGGCCCAGCTGCACCAGCTGCAGCGCCATGACCCGGTTGTCCACGTGCCGGAACTCGATGCCCCGGAACTGGATGAGGTCGATCTCGATGCGCCCGGTGGACAGCTTGTCCAGCAGGCTGGCCACCACCTGGTCGGGCTCGTGGCGCTCGAAGAACGCCGCGTGCAGCAGGTTCACCCCGACGATGCCCAGGGCCTCCTGCTGCAGGCCCGCGTCGTCGTCGAGCATCCGCACGTGCAGCACGATCTGGCTGGGCTCGTCGTGCGGGTGGGCCTGGAACCGCACGCCCATCCAGCCGTGGCACTCGTTGCCGCCGCGGTAGCTGCGGGCCACCACGGTGTCGGCGAAGGCGAAGAAGCAGGTGTCGTCGCCGCGCGCGTCGCTGAGGCGCTCGACGTTCAGGGACAGCTCGTGCTGGAGCATCGCCTGCAGGCGACCCAGGGACACGTACCGGTCGGACTTGCCGTACACGGCGTCGCTGACGGCCATGTCGTACGCCGACATCGACTTGGCCACGGTCCCGGCGGCGCCGCCGGCGCGGAAGAACCAGCGCGCGACCTCCTGGCCCGCGCCGATCTCGGCGATGGTCCCGTACCAGCGGGGGTCCAGGTTGATCCTCAGGGCCTTCTGCAGCGTGTCGGCGGCGATCTCCACGTGGTCCCTCCGGGGCTGGGTGGCGTCCGTCCTCCCATCCTGGCGGGTCGGGTCGCGGTGTGTCACCCCGTGGCGCGCTCCTCAGCCGCGCGCGCGGTGCACGTGCGCGGCGTCGGCCTGGGCGACGGGGCGCACCACGACCTTGTCGACGTCCACGTGCGGCGGGCGCGTGACCGCGAACGCGACGATGTCGGCGACGTCCTCCGCGGTCAGCGGGGTCAGCCCCTCGTACACCTTCGCCGCGGCCTCCTCGCTGCCCAGCCGGACGACGGAGAACTCCGTCTCCACCATCCCCGGCGCGATCTCGGTGACGCGCACCGGCTCGCCCAGCAGCTCCAGGCGCAGCGTGCGGCACAGCGCGTTCACGGCGTGCTTGACGGCCGTGTACCCGCCCCCGCCCGGGTACACCTCGAAACCCGCGATGGAGCCCAGGACGACGACGTGGCCGTTCCCGCCGCGCCGCACGGCCGGCAGCAGCGCCTGGTGCACCCGCAGCACGCCCACGACGTTCACGTCGTACATGCGCTGCCAGCCCTCGGGGTCGCCGTCCTCGACGCGGTCGGTGCCGAACGCCCCGCCCGCCGAGTGCACGACGACGTCGACCTCCGGCACCGCCTCGGCCAGCGCCGCCACCGACGCCGGGTCGGTGACGTCCAGCTGCACGGCGCGCCCGCCGACCTCGGCGGCCAGCGCCTCGCAGCGCTCCGCGCGCCGGGCCGCGGCGACGGTGCGGAACCCGGCCGCGGCCAGGGCCCGCACGGTCGCGGCGCCGATGCCGCTGCTGGCGCCGGTGACGAGGGCGGTGCGGGGACGGGCCGTGGTGTCGCTCATGCGGCCATCCCAGCAGACGCCACCGCCGCCGCGGAACCCGCCCGCACGTCCGCGGGCCGCACCAGCGCGCCGTACAGCTCCTCGAACCGGACCAGGGTCGCGGCCAGGTCGTGCGCGGCGGCCGCCTCGCGGCTGCACCGGCCCATCCGCGCCGCCCGCGCCGCCGCGTCCGGGCCCAGCAGGGCGCCGAGCCGGCCGGCCAGGACCGCCGGCTCGCCGTGCGGGAACAGGTGCCCGTTGCGGCCCTCGTGCACCAGGTGCGGCAGCGCGCCGGCGGCTACACCCAGCACCGGCAGCCCCGAGGCCATCGCCTCCAGCACCACCAGGCTCTGCAGCTCCGCGGTGCCCGCGTTGACGAACGCGTCCGCCGCCGCGTACGCGGCGGGCAGGTCCTCCTCGGGCACGAAACCCGTGGTGACGACGCGGTCGGCGACCCCGGCGCGCGCGGCCCGCGCCAGCAGCGCGCGCCGCTCGGCGCCGTCGCCCACCAGCAGCAGCTGGGCGTCCAGCTCCGGGCGCGCGCCGTGCAGCAGCGCCAGCGCGTCCACCAGCTCGTGGACGTTCTTCTCCGGCGCCAGCCGCCCCACGTAGGCGAAGGTGGGGCGGTCCGGGACGCCGTAGCGGGTGCGGAACGCCCGCCGCCGCGCACCGTCGGCGTCGGGGGAGAACCTGGACAGGTCCAGCCCGCACGAGACCGGCAGCACGGGCCCGGGAACCCCCGAGGACTCCGCGAGCCGCGCCGCGAACGGGGTGGGGGCGGTGACGACGTCGGCGCCGGAGAACACCCGCGCCGCGTCCGCCCACGCCCACGCGTGCAGGCGCCGCTCGACGCCGGCGCCCAGCGGGACGTGGTGGGTGAGGTTCTCCGGCATGAAGTGGTTCGTGGCCACGACGCGCACCCCGGCCCGGCGGGCCGCGGCGATCGCCGCGCGCCCGAGCAGGAAGTGGCTCTGCACGTGCACCACGTCCGGCCGCGCGCGCCGCAGCACGGCGTCCACGGCGCGGCCCAGGCCAGCGGGCGGGCAGAACCGCAACCCGGTCCCGCCGGCCACGACGGGCAGCGCGCGCACCCGGTGCTCGACGAGGGAGCGGCCCGGGGCGACGGCGACGACGGCGGACCCGCTGCGCCAGCGGCGGGCCGGGGCCAGGACGTGCACCTCGTGGCGGGCCGCCAGGCCGGCGGCGAAGCGCTGCGCGAACGTCGAGGCGCCGTTCACGTCGGGGGAGTAGGTGTCGGCGACGACGAGGACCTTCACGGTGTTCTCCCGGAGTCCGGAGGGGTTTCCCGGCGGGGCCGCCGGTACCCCGATCCCACCGCCCGGGACCCCTCGCCGTCGTCGCCCGCGGGAGGTGTTCCGGTGTCGGTCACCGGGGCGACGCCGGACGTCCGCCGTGCCTCCCCGGTACCGCCCCCGTACTCCCGAGGTACTGCTCCGCCGGTCCCTCGGCCGGGTTCAGCGACCGGGTTCAGCGACCGGGTTCAGCGACCGGGGCCGACCAGCCCGGTCTCGTACCCCAGCACGACCGCCTGCACGCGGTCGCGCAGGCCCAGCTTCGTCAGCACGCGGCTGACGTGCGTCTTGGCCGTCTGCTCGGCGATGACCAGTTCAGCGGCGATCTCGCCGTTGGACAGGCCCCGCGCCACCAGCCGCAGCACCTCCAGCTCGCGCGGGGTCAGGCCCTCCAGCGCCGCGGCCGCCGCCGGCGGGGCGGGCCGCTCCTGGTGGCGCACCCAGTGCTCCACCAGGCGCCGCGTCACCGCGGGCGCCAGCAGGGCGTCGCCGGCCGCGACCCGGTGCACGGCGTGCACCAGCTCCGGCGCCGTGGCGTCCTTGAGCAGGAAACCGCTGGCGCCCGCGCGCAGCGCCTCGAAGACGTAGTCGTCGACGTCGAACGTCGTCAGCACCAGCACCTTCGGGTGCGGGCCCGCGCCGCCCAGCAGGCGCCGGGTGGCCTCCAGGCCGTCCAGCACCGGCATCCGCACGTCCATCAGCACCACGTCCGGGCCGGTGCGCGCCACGACCTCCAGCGCACGCGCACCGTCCTCGGCCTCGCCCACCACCTCGATGCCGGCGTGCGCGCCCAGCAGCGCGGTGAACCCCGCGCGGATCATCGCCTGGTCGTCGACGACGACCACCCGGACCGCGTCGCCGTCACCGCCCGTCCGCGTCCCCGGCTCCACGTTCACGCCCCCTCCCGCCGCGCCGTGCGCGGCACCTCCGCGAGCACCCGCCACCCGCCCTCCGGCAGCGGCCCGGCGCCGACCCGGCCGCCCAGCAGGGACGCGCGCTCCCGCATCCCGACCAGACCGTGCCCACCACCCTCCCCCGGTTCGGCGGGCCCCGCGGCCCCGGCGTCGCCCGGGTCCGGGGCGGGAGCGTTGACGACCTCCACGCGCACCAGGCCCGGCGGTGCGCCCACCCGCACGTCCACGGCCGCGCCCGGCGCGTGCCGCACCACGTTGGCCAGCGCCTCCTGCACGATGCGGTGCACCACCAGGCCCGTGCCCGGCCCCAGGTCGTCCAGGCCCCGGCCCGCCGCCACCTCCAGCTCCACCCGCGAGCCCGTGCGCCGCACCCCCGCGCACAGCTCCTCCAGCCCCGCCACCAGACCCTCCCCGCCCGGCTGCGGGGCCAGCAGCACCGCCTGCGACTCGTCGCGCAGCACGGCCAGCTGGCCGCGCATCTCCCGCAGCGCGCTGCGGGCCTGCGCCGCGATGTCCTCGAACTCCGCGCGCACCGCCTCGTCCAGGCCCGGCAGCCGGTAGGCGGCCGTGGTCGCCCGCACCTGCACCACCGACATGCTGTGCGCCACCACGTCGTGCAGCTCGCGCGCGATGCGGTTGCGCTCCTCCACCAGGACCCGGCGCGCCTGCTCGGCCTCGCGGTCCCGGCGGTAGCGCTCCACGACGCCGCGGGTGCGCCACCAGTGCCCGGCCGCGCCGCCCAGCGCCAGCGCGGCCGCCGTGTTCGACGACCACACCGCCAGCACCTCCGCCTCCACCTCCCGGGCGGTCCCGTACGCGTCGGGCAGGCTGCCCAGCACGGCCGCCGACAGCACCACCAGCGTCACCGACCCCCACCAGCCCAGCAGGGCCGGCCGCCAGCGCCCGCCCACCCCGAGGACGGCCAGCGTCGCGCACGCGGTCAGCAGCGTCGGCACCGTCCACGGCCACGGGCTGACGTCCGTCGCCGCGACCAGCGGCGTCAGGGCGGTGGCCGCCAGGAGCGCGGCCACGGCCGCCCGGGGCCGCGCGTGCGCCAGCGGCACCGCCCCCGCGGCCAGCGTCGTGACGAGCGCGGCCGGCACCAGCGGGGCGTCGTGCACACCGCTGAGCACCGGCAGCGCGACGCTGGCCAGGACGACGGCCAGGCCGGTCAGCAGCGGCCACGGCAGCAGCAGCCGGGCCAGCCGCTCCCGGCGCGCCCGCGCCCGCTCGCGGCGCTCGCGGTGCGCGGCCCGCCAGCGCTGCCGCCGCTCGCGCCAACGCCGCCGCCGCGGCCCGGCACCCACCCGGTCCTCCGTCCGTCCGCCGGCCCGCCCGCCGGCCCGGTCACGCCGCCGCACGCGCCACCCCCCGCCGTCGGCCCGCCGCCGAGCGGGCCCGCAGCACGAGCGCCCGCACCGCCAGGACGCCCCCGCCCAGCGCCAGCCCGGCCAGCGGCGCCGCCCACCAGTGCTCCAGCACCGCCTGCGCGTGCCGCCCGGCCAGCACGCCCAGGGCGACCAGCGCTCCCGCGCGCACCGCCGTGCACACCGCGTTCCAGCCCAGCACCCGGTGGAACGGCACCCCCGCCAGCCCCGTGGCCAGGAACGCCGGCACCGCGCCCACGTCGACGAGCTTCGCGCCCACCACCAGCGAGCCCAGGTGCTCGTGCGCCCGCCGCGACAGCCGCTCGCGGCGCTCGCCGCGCAGCCCCAGGCGGTGCAGCCAGCGCGCCGCCCGCGGACGGTGCCCGGCGCGGCCCACGGCGAACAGCAGGCTGTCGGCCACCAGGTCCGCACCCACCGCGAGCACCCACACCGCGAGCAGCGACGCGTGCCCCGCACCGGCGAGCGCACCGCCCACGACGGTGGCCACCGGGCCCTCCAGGACCATCGCCGGCAGCAGCGCCGCGTACGTCCAGGCGCCCGCCCCCGCCTCCGGGGACAGCGCCGCGCCCACCTGCGTCCAGACCTCCACCGGGCGACCGTAGGTCGCCGGCCCCGCCCGCGTCGTCACCCCGCGGTGCCGTCCGGTGTCACCTCCCGGTAGGGGGTGGGCCCGCCGGTGCCCGGGGCACACTGGGCGCGTGCCGCTCTACCTGCCGCCGTCGAAGGCCGCGCCGCCGCCGGCGCCGCCGCAGCACGACGACCGGGTGCCCGTCGTGGTGGGCGCGCTGGCGTGGGCGCTGGCGCTCGTCGCGGGTCTCGCCGTGCCCGCGCTGCGGGAGGCCGGGCGGGGCAACTGGCTGGGCGCGTGCGTCGCGGGGCTCGCCCTCGGCGTCGTCGGCGGGCTGGTCGTCGCGCGCCGGCGCCGCCGGCGCGCGGGGGAGCGCGCCGACCCCGCCGACCCGCTGCTGCACCGCGGCTGACCCCTCGCGGGGCCCGCGTCACAGACCGGGCAGCTCCGCGGCCAGGACGGCGTCGGCCGAGGCCGCGTCCGGCGCCAGCAGCACCGCCGCCGCGGCGCGCCGCAGCGCCCAGCGCCCCGCCGCGTGCGCGAGACCGTCGGCCGCGGCGGCCGCGTCGCGGGCCAGGACCACCGCGTCCGGCCCGGACCCCAGCACCCACACGGGCACCGGCCGCCCGTCCACGGCCAGGTCGCCCACCCGCTGCCAGGTGCGCGGTGCGCCCGGCAGCAGCGCCGCCAGCGCCCCCGGCACCTCCTGCGGCTCGCCGCCGGTGCGCGAGGGCTCCCCGTCGGCGCGGTCGGAGGCCAGGTCGAGGTCGAGGACGTCGGCCACGCGCGCGGCCGCGGCCGCCGGGACCAGCAGCCGGGGCCCGAGGTGGGCCAGCTGCGCCCACAGCGGGTCGTCGGGCACGACGACGTCCTGCGCCGGGACGGTCGCCGTCGCGAGCCCGGAGGCGTCGAGCACCCGCAGCCGCTCCGGCGGCGGCGCGGGCGGCAGCTCGTCCGCGTGCACGGCCAGCAGCGACCAGACCGCCAGCAGGTCCGCCGGCGGCACGGGAGCGCGCGCGGCGGCCAGCGCCGCCAGCAGCGGCAGCACGTCGGCGGGCCCCGCGTCCGCCGGCGCGTCCAGCACCCCGAGGGCCCGGCGCACGGGCACGGGCAGGTCCGCCGTCCACGGTGGCGCCGCCGGCAGCCACGCGGGCGACGCGCCCGAGCGACTGACCGGCGGCACCGGGCCGCGGTGCCGCAGCCACCACGCCGCGTGCGGCTGCCGGGCGCGCCCGCCCGCGCGCCACGGGCGGGTCAGCGCCTCGGCGCCCGCGGGCGAGGCGGCCAGCGCGGCCACGACCTCCGGCCAGGCGTCCACGACGAGGTCGAGGTCGCGCACCACGGCGACGTCCTCCAGCACCGTGCCCGGCTCGGCGTCCAGGACGTCGCCCCAGACCTCGTCGGCGTAGGCGTCCAGGCCGTCCAGGCCCGCCGCGGGGTCGTCCGCGTCGTCGTCGGTGCCGCCGGCGCCGTCCGCCGGGTCGAGGACCGGCAGGTGCACCGCGGCCGGCGCGCGCAGGACCCCCGCCGCGCGCAGCACGTCCGGGCCCCACCGCGCCAGCAGGCCGGCGTCGACCACGCCGACGGCCGCCGGGTCCAGCGCCCGCCCGGCCAGCGTGCCGGGCAGCACGAGGGCGCTCGCGGGGGTCAGCTCGTCGTCGGCGTCCGGCAGCGCCAGGTCGCCCAGGGCGGGCAGGTCCCGCGCCAGCTCCTCCGCGCGCTCGGCCGCGCCCGGACCGGTGCCGACGGCGGCGGCCACGACCGCCAGCACCGCCTCGGCCACCGCGTCCGGGTCCTCGGCGTCGGGGGAGTCGCGCACCGCGGCCGCCACCGCCGGGTCGGTCAGCAGGACGCGGGCCCCGCCCGCGCGGGCACCGAGCCGCTCCAGCAGCTCCGCCCCGGCACCGGCCGCGGCCTCCGGGTGCACGAGCCGCAGCCCGTACCCGGCGAGCACGCCCGCCGCCTCCGCCAGCGCCTCCAGCTCCTCGGGGTCCTCCGGCGCTGGACCGGGCAGCAGCAGCCCGCGCGGGCCGTGGACGAGGCGGCCGTCCAGCAGCGGCACCGGCAGCGCGCCCATCGCCTCGCGGGCGCTCAGGTCCCCGGCCAGCGGCAGCAGCGCCCCGTACAGCGAGCGCCAGCCGGCCGGGGTGCGCCCGGGCGGCAGCGACTCCAGGGCGTCGGCCAGCGTCAGCCGCGCCACGCCCAGCTCGCCCAGCAGCCGGTCCAGCGCGCGCGGCGCGGCGATCAGGTCCGCCAGCGACGGCGCCAGCGCGGCCAGCAGGACGGGGTCGTCGGCGCCCGGGCCCGTCAGCGCGACGGCGCCGGCCGGGCGCAGCAGCAGCGGCTCGCCGGCCCCCTCCGCCGCGTCCTCCACGGCGCGCAGCAGCGGCGCCGTGCGCGCCCGCTCCAGGACCCGCTCGCGCAGCTGCGCGTCCACCCGCCCGGCGGCCGCCCCGAACGGCAGCAGCGCCGGGGCGTCTGCGCCGTCCACGGCGCGCTCGACGAGCAGGTCCACGTACGCGGCGGCCGCGGCGTCCAGCACGGCGTCGGTGGCCGGTCCCGGCGCCACCCGGCGCCGGTCCGGCCCCAGCGGCAGCGTCGCCACCAGCAGCGCCGGCCACGGCAGCTCGTCGTCGGTGGGCGTCGGCGCGTGCACCACGCCCGGCGGGCGGGCGCCGGACCCCTCGCGGGGCAGGGCCCAGGCGACGTCGAAGCGCAGCCGCGCGCGCTCCTCCACCCCGCGCCCGGCGAGGGCGGCGCCCTCGTGCCGGCCCGTGCGGCGCACGACGTGCCAGCGGTCGCCGGCGTCGGCCAGCCGCCGGGCGGGCGCGCCGGGCCGCTCCACGACGACCTCGTCCAGCGCGGGCAGCGCCAGCAGCAGCACGTCGTCGCAGGCGTCCAGCAGCTCCTCGGCCACGCGCCGGGCCGCGGCGTCCCGCAGCGGCAGGACCACGACGGTGTCGAACCCCTCCGGCGGCACGTCCGGGCCGGGGCCCGCGCCGGGCCCGGCGGGGAAGGGCAGGCGCAGCGCGGGCACGTGACCGCCGCGCCGGGCGACCTCGGCGGCCAGCGCGCCACCGGTCGCCAGCGCGGCCGCGCGGGTCAGGTCCCGGGAGAAGCGGACCCCGCCGCCGCGCGAGCGCACCGACGGCTCGTCGCTGACGGCCAGCACGGCGGAGAAGCCGACGCCGAAGCGGCCGACCGTCCCGTCGGCGCCGCCGTCCGCGCCACCGCCCTTGGCGGAGGCGCGCAGCGTGGCCAAGCCCTCGACGCCGGCGGCGTCCAGCGGCGCGCCCGTGTTGGCGGCCAGCAGGACGCCGGGGCCGCCGGCGGGGTCGTCGAGCAGGCGCAGCAGCAGCCGCCCCGGCACGCCCGCGGCCAGGGCCGCGTCGGCGGCGTTCTGCGCCAGCTCCACGACCAGGCGGTCGCGGTAGGCGCCGAGGGCGGCGTCCTCCTCCGCGTTGGCGTCCTCGCGGAAGCGGGCCGGCGAGGCCGTCCAGGCGGCGAGGACGCGCTCGCGGTGGGCGGCGGTCCCGAAGGGGTCACCGGCCCCGGGGGTGGAGCCGGCGCCCTCAGCGACCGTCGTCGCCGTCCGCGTCGCCCGGAGCCTCGCCCGGAGCGGTGTCCGCGGTGCCCTCCGGCGCGTCCGCGGTGGCGGCGCCGTCCGCGGGCCCGGCGGCCTCCACGGCCCCGGGCGCCCCGGCGGCCTCCACGGCCCCGGGCGCCCCGGCGGGCTCGTCGGGGCGGACGAGCTCCAGGTCGCCGTCCAGGTCGTCCACGACCGGCGGAGCGGGCGCGACGGCCTCCACCTCGACGTCGGTCTCGCTGTGCGCGCCGCAGCCGTGGTCGGCGCTGACGACGCGCGCGTCGTCGGGCGACCACTCGTTGGCGCACACCCCGAAGACCTGCCGCATCGAGCCGGCCAGCGCCAGGAAGTACCCGCACGTGGAGCACTGGGCCTTGGCGTGCTCGGCGACCTCCCCGCGCGGGCCGCGGTCGCCCTCGTACCAGCGGGTCGCGGCCTCGTCGCGCCCGGTGCGGTTCAGGACGCGCTCGCGGCCCAGGCCCAGCTCCCACAGCGCCAGCTCGTCGGCCTCGGAGGCGGCGACCTGCTCGCCGACGACCTCGTAGCCGGGGTCCAGCAGCGGGTCGTCCTCCTTGCGCGGCAGCGTGTCGTGCGGGCCGACGTCGCCGGGGGCGATCCGCTCGGCCCACGGCAGCCACGTCGGCGGGCGCAGCGCGTCCTCGCCCGGCAGCAGGCACACCTCGCTGACGGTGACGTTGCGCGCGCGCGAGGCGCGGGTGACGGTGACGCTCCACTGCCAGCCGCGGTAACCGGGCAGGGCGCACGCGAAGGTGTGGGTGACGATCCGGTCGCCCTCGGCCACCGCGCCCAGGTGCTCGCCGACGGTGCCGGGGTCGGCGACCTCCTCGGCGGCGGCGCGCGCCAGGTCGACCGCGCCGGCCGCGGCGGCGTCCAGCGCGGGCTTGCGCGCGCGCCGGGCCCGGGCGGTGGTGGTCGTGCCGGTGGGGGTGGCGGCCTCCTCGCCGGGCAGCGTCACGCGCCGGCCTCGAGGTCGTCGGCGACGGCGCGCAGGACGGTGGCGACCTTGCGGGCGCCGCCGCGCTCGGGGTAGCGGCCGCGGCGCAGCGAGCCGGAGACCCCGTCGAGCAGCTTGATGAGGTCCTCGACGATGACGACCATGTCCTCGGGCTGCTTGCGGGTGGCGCGGGCCACCGAGGGCAGCGGGTCCAGCAGCCGCACCGACAGCGCCTGCGTGCCGCGCTCGCCCTGCACGACACCGAACTCGACGCGACTGCCCTTGGTGAGCGTCGCCGTCCCGGCGGGCAGCGCGGAGGCGTGCACGAACACCTCACCGCCGTCCTCGGCGGCGAGGAAGCCGAAACCCTTCTCGGCGTCGAACCACTTGACCTTGCCAGTGGGCACAGGAACCTTCTCGTCCGTCGTCGTCGGTGCTCGTCGTGGGTGCGGGCACCCGCGGGTGCCGCGCCCTCCAGGCTAACCGCGCCCGGGCACCCGGCCTTCCCCGAACCCGCCCGCGCCGGCCGGCTCGCGCACGTGCCCGGCCAGCCAGGCGGGGAAGTCGGCCAGGGAGGCGAGGACGACGTCGGCGCCCGCGGCGCGCAGGGCGTCCGCGTCGTGCGCGCCCGTCGGGACGACGACGGCGACGGCACCGGCCGTCCGCGCGGCGGCCACGTCGCCGGGGTGGTCGCCGACGTAGGCGGTGGCGCCCTCGGCGCGCAGCCGCACGCCCTTGGCCTCGGCGAACAGGTCCCCGGCCACGTCGTCCGGGCCGAGGGCGGCCGCCAGGCCGGTCGCCGCGAGCACCCGGTGCACGTTGGGGGCGTGCTTGGCGCTGACGACGAGGCTGCGCCCGCCGTGCGCCGCGGGGGCGGCCAGCGCCTCGGCCGCGCCGGGGAAGGCGCGCACCGAGGCCACCCCCAGGTCCGGGTACAGCGCGCGGTAGCGCTCCTGCACGGCGGCCAGCTCGTCCTCGCCCAGGCCGGGCGCCAGGCCGGCGAGGATGCGCTCCAGCGGCATCCCGTGCCAGGGCCAGGTGTCCTCGGCGCTGACCTCGACGCCCGCCTCGCCCAGCGCCGCCCGCAGCGTGGCGGTGATGCCGTCGCTGGAGTCCACGAGGGTCATGTCGAGGTCGAAGCCGACGACGGGACCGGCGGCGGGACCGGCGGCGGGGGCGGTGGGGGACGCGGTCTCCTCGGGCACCCGGCGAGCGTAGGCGGGCCCGGGCGGGTCGGCGCCCCACCCCGCGGGGCGGGCGTGATCACCTGGTGGGACGCTGCCCCCGGAGCGGTTGCGGGGCCGGTGGGCCTGCGCGAGGGTCGCCGGTGGTGACCCGTGCGGCCCGGCGCCCCGAGGCGCTCCGCCGCACGTCCGCCAGGACGACGCCAGGGACGAGGAGAAGAGCACACACATGGCCGACTACGCGCTGCCGGACCTTCCCTACGACTACTCCGCGCTCGAGCCGCACATCTCCGGCGCGATCATGGAGCTGCACCACGACAAGCACCACGCCACCTACGTGGCGGGGGCGAACACCGCGCTGGAGAAGCTCGCCGAGGCGCGCTCGAAGGACGACCTGTCCGCGGTGAACCTGCACGAGAAGAACCTCGCGTTCAACCTCGGCGGGCACGTCAACCACTCGGTGTTCTGGCCGAACCTGTCCCCGGACGGCGGCGACAAGCCGACCGGTGAGCTCGCCGCGGCGATCGACGAGGACTTCGGGTCGTTCGAGGGCTTCCAGAAGCACTTCACGGCCACCGCGCTGGGCATCCAGGGCTCCGGCTGGTCGATCCTCGCCTGGGACTCGGTGGGGCAGAAGCTGCTCAACGTCCAGCTGTACGACCAGCAGTCCAACCTGGCCCTGGGCCTGGTGCCGGTGCTGGTGCTGGACATGTGGGAGCACGCGTTCTACCTGGACTACAAGAACGTCAAGCCCGACTACGTCAAGGCGTGGTGGAACGTGGCCAACTGGGCCGACGCGGCGCGCCGCTTCGAGGCGGCCCGCACGCAGACCGCGGGGCTCATCGTCCCCTGACCCCCGCGGGTCCACGCGGTTCCGCGACGGGCGGTCCGGTCACCCGGGCCGCCCGTCGCCGTCCCCGGCCTGATCGCCGCCCCCCGCGCGGCGCGGCCGCAACCGCAGGTGGGCGCGCTCGCCCTGGCGGCCGAACAGGCTGAGGAACTCCACGCCGCGCTCGTCGGCGGCGCCGAACCAGTGGGGCGTGCGGCAGTCGAACTCCGCGGCCTCGCCCGGGCCGAGCACGACGTCGTGCTCGCCGAGGACGACCCGCAGCCGCCCGTCCAGCACGTACAGCCACTCGTAGCCCTCGTGGGTCTTGCCCTCCGGCACCGGCTCCGACGTGCCCGCGCGCCGGCCGGGCAGCACGTGCTTGTACGCCTGCATCCCGCCCGCGCGCCGGGTCAGCGGGATGACGGTCTGCCCCCAGCCGGGCCGGGTCACCGGGCGCAGGTTCACCCGCGGGTCCCCGGTGGGCGGGGCGCCGACGAGGTCGTCGACGCTCACGTCGTGGGCGCGGGCCAGCCGCAGCACCAGCTCCAGCGTCGGGCGGCGCCCCCCGGACTCCAGGCGCGAGAGGGTGCTCACCGAGATCCCCGTGGCGGCCGAGACCTCGCGCAGGGTGCGCCCGCGCCGCCGGCGCACCTCCCGCAGCCGCCCCCCGACCGCCGCCAGGACGGCCTCCAGGTCGTCGTCCGGCTCCTGCTGGGAGTCACCCGCGCGCTCCGCCACGACGACGAGCCTGCCCCGCCGCCCGCGCGGGTACGCACCGGGTCCACAGTGTCCGTCGTGCCCGACGCCCCCCACCGTCCGCAGGACCCCGCCGCCCGCCCCGCGCTGACCCGCCCGCTGCTGCTGCTGATGGCCGTGGCCACCGGCCTGACCGTGGGCGGCAACTACGTCAACCAGCCGCTGCTGGACACCCTGGCCGCCGAGCTGGGCGTCAGCCAGGGCGCCGCCGCGGTCTGCGTCACCGTCGCGCAGGTCAGCTACGGGATCGGGCTGCTGCTCGTCGTGCCGCTGGGCGACCTGCTGGAGCGCCGGCGGCTGCTGACGACGCTGACCCTGCTCGCCGCGGCCGGGCACGTGCTGTGCGCGGTGGCGCCCGGGTTCGGCTGGTTCCTGGCCGGCACGGCCGTCGCAGGGGTGTTCTCGGTGGCCGCGCAGGTCCTCGTCCCGTTCGTCGCGGAGCTGGCGGAGCCGGGACAGGCCGGTCGCGCGGTGGGCACGGTGATGAGCGGGCTGCTCATCGGCGCGCTGCTGGCGCGCAGCGTGTCCGGGGCGCTCGCGGACCTGGGCGGCTGGCACCTGCCGTACGCGGTGGTCGCCGCCGGGCTGGTGCTGCTGGCGGTGGCGCTGCGCGCGCGGCTGCCGGTCAGCGTGCCGGAGCGGGTGGGCGGCTACGCGGCCACGCTGCGCTCGACCGCGCGCATCGTGCGCGAGGAGCCGCGGCTGCGCAGCCGCGCGCTCCTGGGCTCGGTGGGGTTCGCGGCCGTGTCGGTGCTCTTCGCCACGATGACGTTCCTGCTGGCCGGTCCGGCGTTCGGGCTGAGCGACGCGCAGATCGGCCTCGTCGGCCTGGCCGGGGTGCTGGGGGCGCTGGCCGCCACGGTCGCCGGCCGGATGGCCGACGCGGGCCGCGGCCAGCTGGCCACCGCCCTCGGGGCGGCGCTGCTCGTGCTGACGTGGCTGCTGCTGAGCGCCGCGGGCGGGGCGTGGGAGCTGCTGGGCACGTCGCTGGCGCTGTTCGTCGTCGGGTTCGCGCTGTCGGACCTGGCCCTGCAGACGGTGCACATCTCGAACCAGAACATCGTCTTCGCCCTGCGGCCGCAGGCGCGGGCGCGCGTCAACTCCGCCTACATGACGGCCTACTTCGCCGGCGGGGCGCTCGGCTCGGTCGCCGGGTCGCTGGCCTGGGCGGCGGGCGGCTGGGCGGCGGTCAGCGCCACGGGTGCCGCGCTGGGCGTGCTGGCGCTCGCGCTGTGGCTGCTCGACGTGCGCCTGGAGCGGCGCGCGCGGGCGGGCGGTGCCGGGGTCAGCGCCGCCCGCGCCGGGTCCTGAGGACCGCGCCCACCCCGGCGAGCACGACGACGACCGCGGCGAGGACCCCGACGAGCGCGCCGGTGCCGCTGCCGCCGAGCCCGGCGGCCGGGTCGGCGCTCACGGGCTCGTCGGCGGGACTCTCGGCGGCGGGGGTCTCGGCGGGAGCGGTGGGCTCCGCGGGCTCCGTCGCGGTGCTCTCCGCCAGCGCCCCGGTCGCCTCGAAGGTGAACGAGCCCGAGACCGGGTGCCCGTCGGAGGACGTGACGCGCCACTGCACCTCGTAGGTGCCGGCGGGCCGCTCGGCGCCCAGCGACTGGCTGACGGTGCTGTCCACGACGCGGGGCTCGCCGGTGGAGACGAGCCCGCCGGGACCGGTGACCTCGACCAGCGTGCCCAGCGCGAGCGGCGTCTCGGACATCTCCAGGTCGACGGTGTCGGGGGCGGTGCCCACGACGTCCCCGTCGGCGGGGGAGGAGGCGACCAGCCGGTCGTGCGCGAGCGCGGGGGCGGCGAGCGCGAGCGGCGCGGCGAGCCCGAACGCCAGGGCGGCGGTGAGCGCGGCGGGTCGGGCCGCGCGGGGACGGCGGGAGCTCGGGCGGGGGGTCGGACGGGGGGTCGGGCGGGGCGGCACCCGGCCACTGTAGGCGGGGGGCCGGACGGGACCGGCACCCACCTACGACGCCCTGTCGGAGTCGGTGGGCTCGCCGGGAGGTCCCGCGGAGCAGCGCCTCCGGGCGACGTCTCGGTCCGGTCACGGCGCCTTGACGCAACGCGCTGTACCGGTTTGAGTGCAATCGGTCGTCATTCGGATCGAGCGACGCCCGTCCCCGTCGCCCCTCCGTGGAGGATCCCGTGGTCCGCGCCCCCCGTCCCGCCCCGCGCCGCACCCCGCTGCGGCTCGTGCTCGCCGCCGGGACCGCCGCGCTGCTGTCCGTCACGGGCGCCGGCACCGCCGCCGCCGCCCCCGCCGACCCCGCCGCCGGAGCGCGTCCCGGCGGGTGGGAGGCCGGCGGTTACGTCGTCACCCTGGCCGGTGACCCGCTGGCCGAGCTGGACACCGCCACGCCCGGGCGCCCGCTGCTGCGCTCGGCGCCGGCCGGCGTGGACGTCAGCGGTGAGGCCGCCCGCCAGCACCGCGCCCGGCTGCTGGAGGAGCAGACCTCCGTCGCCGAGGTCGCCGGTGTCGTGCCCACGCAGAGCTACACCGTCGCCCTCAACGGCTTCGCCGCCGACCTGACCGCCGAGCAGGCCGCCGAGCTGGCCGCCACCGACGGCGTCGTGTCCGTCGTGCCCGACACCCGCCGCCAGCTGCACACCACCGGCACCCCCGACTTCCTCGGCCTCACGGGCGAGGACGGCGCGTGGGAGGCCGTGGGCGGCGTCGAGGAGGCCGGTGCCGGCGTCGTCGTCGCCGACCTGGACACCGGCGTGTGGCCCGAGCACCCCTCCCTGGCCGGTGAGCCGCTGGCCGACGCGCCCGACGCCGACGCGCCCGGGACCGCCTACCGCACCAGCGGCGGCGAGATCCGGATGGAGAAGGCCGACGGCGGCGTCTTCACCGGCCGCTGCGAGACGGGCGAGGGCTGGACCGCCGACGACTGCACCACCAAGGTCGTCGGGGCGCGCGCCTTCGCGCAGGGCTTCCTGGCCGCCGCCGGTGACGCGGGCCTGGCCGACGGGGAGTACTTCTCCGCCCGCGACAGCGACGGGCACGGCACCCACACCACCACCACGGCCGCCGGCCTCGCCGGTGTCAGCGCCACCATCGACGGCCGCGGGTACGGCGAGGCGTCCGGGGCGGCGCCCGCCGCCGCCGTCGCCGCCTACAAGGTGTGCTGGACCAGCGGGGACGGCGACAGCGGCTGCCAGACCTCCGACCTCGTCGCCGCCATCGACGCCGCCGTCGCCGACAACGTCGACGTCATCAACTTCTCCATCGGCTCCGGCACGCCGGCCACGACCGTGAACGACCCCGTCGAGCTGGCGTTCCTGTCCGCGGCCTCCGCCGGGATCTTCGTGGCCGCCTCCGCGGGCAACAGCGGACCCGGCACCTCCACCCTCGACCACGCCAGCCCCTGGATCACCACGGTCGCCGCGTCCACGGCCGTCCCGCGCGAGGGCACCGTCGTCCTGGGCGACGGCACCGCGTTCGTGGGCGCCCGCCTGGTGCAGGAGCCGCTGCCGCGCACCCGCGCCGTCCTCGGCTCCGCCGTCGCCGCCGCCGGGCGCACCGCCGCCGACGCGCAGCTGTGCCGCCCCGGCAGCCTGGACGCCGCCCGCGTCGGCGGGCGCGTGGTGGTCTGCGACCGGGGGATCGACGCCCGCGTCGACAAGTCCGCCGAGGTCGCCCGCGTCGGCGGTGCGGGCGTCGTCCTGGTCAACCCGACGCCGAACAGCACCGACCCCGACGCCCACGTCCTGCCGACCGTCCACCTGGACACCGCCGCCGGGGACGCCGTGAAGGCCTACCTGGCGGTCCACCCCGCGGCCACCGTGCGCTTCGAGCCCGGCAACACCACCGGCACCCCCACCGAGACGCCGCAGGCCGCCGGGTTCTCCTCGCGCGGGCCGACCCTGGCCGCCGGTGGCGACGTCCTCAAGCCGGACCTGGCCGCCCCGGGCGTCGGGATCGTCGCGGGCACCTCGCCGGACGCCTCGCGGGGCGACCTGTTCGCCGCCCAGTCCGGCACCTCGATGTCCGCCCCGCACGTCGCGGGCCTGGCCGCCCTGCTCCTCGGCGTCCACCCCGGCTGGTCGCCGATGGCGGTCAAGTCCGCCCTGATGACCACCGCCCGCGACCTCGTCGACGCCGACGGCGAGCCCGCCGGCGACCCCTTCGCGGGCGGCGCCGGGCTCGTCGACCCGACCGCGGCCCTCGACCCGGGCCTGGTCTACGACTCCACCCCGCGCGACTGGGTCGCCTTCCTCGAGGGCACCGGCGTGCGCACCGGCACCGGCGTGCCCGCCGTCGCGCCCAGCGAGCTGAACACCCCCTCCATCGCGGTCGGTGCCCTGGCCGGGCGCCGCACCGTCACCCGGTCGGTGACGGCCGTCACCGGCGGCCTGTACCTGGCCACGGCCGACGTGCCGGGCTTCGACGTGGAGGTGTCCCCGAGCGTCCTGTACGTCAGCGAGGGGCAGACCGTCCGCTTCCGCGTGACCTTCACCCGCACCGACGCCCCGCTGGAGGAGTGGGCGACCGGCTCGCTGGAGTGGCGCGGCGCGGGCACGGCGGTGCGCTCGCCGCTGGCCGTGCGGCCCGTGGCCGTCGTCGCGCCCCGCGAGGTGCGCGCCGCCCCCGGCGACGGCTCCGCCGCCGTCGAGGTGGTCCCCGGCCGCACCGGCGACCTGGACGTCACGACCGCCGGGCTCGTCGCGGGCCGCGCGGACACCGGCCAGGTCCGCGCCGGGCAGACGCGCGAGCACCGCGTGCGGGTGCCCGAGGGCACCACCCTCGTCCGCTTCGACCTCCTCTCGCGCTCGCCGGGTGCCGACCTGGACCTGTACGTGTCCCGGGTCGTCCGCGGGAACCAGCGCGAGGACGTGGGGGCGTCGGCCTCGCCCTCCGGGAACGAGCGCGTGGACCTCGTCGACCCGGTGCCGGGCACCTACGTCGTCGAGGTCGACGGGTACGCCACCGCGCCGGGGGAGCGCACCGCCGCCTACGAGCACACCTCCTTCGCCGTGGGCGGGGCCGGCGACCTCGTCGTCGAACCCGACCCCGTGCCGGCGCGGGGGGGGGCGCCCCCCCCCCGCCCCCCCCCCCCCGCCCCCCCCCCCCCCCCCCCCCCCCCCCCCGCGCCCCCACGGTCACCGCCCGCTGGGGCGCCCTGGACGAGCGCCGGCGCTACCTCGGCTGGATCGGCTGGGAGGGCGCGCGCCAGCGCACCGTCGTCGCGGTCGGCTGAGTCGCCGCGGTGGGCCGGGGAGCCCGCGCGGGGCGGGTGGCAGAGTGGCCCCGTGGTCGGACCCGGTGAGGAGCAGCCCCAGACGTCGTTCGGCGCGGTCGGGTCCGTCGTGGCCGGCGTGGTCGGCCTGGCCCTGTCGGCGGTGTTCTTCCCCGCCGGGATCGTCCTGGGCGTCCTCGGGGTCGCCGTGGCGTGGCGGGCGCTGACCCTCCGCCCGCCGGACCGGACGTGGTGGACGGCGGGGCTGGTGCTGTGCGCCCTGGCGCTGGTGGCGTCCCTGTTCGGCGCGGCCGCGGTGCTGTCCCGTGGCTGAGGCGGGGGACGCGCCGCTGGTGCTGACCGCGGCGCTCGCGGATGACGACGCCGAGCGGCTGGACGTGCTGCGGCGCGAGCGCTTCCCCGCGCACCGCAACAAGCTCGCCGCGCACGTCACCCTGTTCCACGCCCTGCCGGGCGAACGGCTGGGCGACGTCCTGGACGACCTGCGGGCGGTGTGCCGACGGCCGGGCCTCGACGTGCCCGTGACGGGTGTGCGCTCGCTGGGCCGCGGCGCGGCCCTCGTCCTGGAACCGGGGGAGCTGGCCCGCGTGCGCGCCGAGCTGGCCCGCCGCTGGCAGCCGTGGCTGACCCGCCAGGACGCGCAGGGGTTCCGCCCGCACGTGACGGTGCAGAACTTCGTCGACCCGGCCGTGGCGCGGGCCACCGTCGCGGACCTGTCGGCCTCCTTCGCGCCGTTCGCGGTGCGGGTGGTCGGGGTGGACGTGCACCGCTACCTGGGCGGGCCGTGGGAGCACCTGCACCGCGAGGAGTTCGACGCCGGGAGCTGACGCGCCGCCCGCTTCACAGCGGGGTGGCGGCCAGCTCCACGGCCTGGCGCAGCGCCTCGACCATGCTGCCGACCTCCACCCGGCCGGTGCCGGCGATGTCGAAGGCCGTGCCGTGGTCGACGGAGGTGCGGATGACGGGCAGCCCGACGGTGATGTTGACGCCCGCCTCGATGCCGAGGACCTTCACCGGCCCGTGCCCCTGGTCGTGGTACATCGCGACGACGAGGTCGTAGTCACCGCGGCCGCCGAGGAAGAACGCCGTGTCGGCCGGCAGCGGGCCGACGGCGTCGATCCCGTCCGCGCGGGCGGCCTCGATCCCGGGGGCGATCTTCTCCGCCTCCTCGCCGTACCCGAACAGCCCGCCCTCGCCGGCGTGCGGGTTGATCGCGCACACCCCGATGCGCGGGCCGGGGTTCCCGGCGCGGCGCAGGGCCTCGTGACCGCGGCGGATCGTGCGCTCGACCAGGCCCGGCTCGATCCGCGCGACGGCGTCGAGGAGCCCGACGTGGGTGGTGACGTGGATGACCTTGATGCGCGGCGTGGTGAGCATCATCGAGACCTCCTCCACCCCGAAGAAGTGCGCCAGCAGCTCGGTGTGGCCGGGGAAGCGGTGGCCGCCGGCGTGCAGCGCGGCCTTGTTCAGCGGGGCCGTGCAGATGGCCTGCGCCTCCCCGCGCCCTGCCAGCTCGCACGCGATCCGCACGTACTCGTGGGCGGCGTGGCCGGCGGCGGCGGACACCTCGCCCCACGGCAGGTCGGCGGGCAGGAGGTGCGGGTCCACGACGTCGATGCGCCCCGGGGTGAACGCGGCGTCGGCGGGGGAGCCGACCTCGACGACGTCCACGGCTGCGCCCAGCGCCTCGGCGGCCAGCCGCAGCCGGTGGGCGTCACCGACGACGAGGGGCCGGCCGGCGGTGAACGCGGTCTCGTGCACGAGGGCGCCGACGGTCACCTCCGGGCCCACACCGGCGCCGTCGCCCATCGTGACGGCGACGACGGGGCGGGGGTCGGGGGTGCTGCTCACGGTTCCTCCAGGTGACGGTCTGCCGGCGTGCTCGGGGTCGTTCCGGTCCGCGGGGCGCGCAGCCGCCGCAGCAGCCGCACGAGGTCGTGCAGCTCGGCGGGGCCGCCGAAGCTGCCGGGCTTGGTGGCGACCAGGCGCCCGTCGCCGGTGAGGCCCGCGACGGCGCCGTGGGACAGCTGCGCCACCGGGTGCAGGCGGTCCACGCCCAGCCGGACCAGCACGGCGCGGGCGGTCTCCCCGCCGGTGAGGACGAGGTCGCGCCCGCCGACGAGGGCGGCGGCCCGCCCGGCCAGGCGGTCGGCGGCCGCGCGGGGGTCGGGGTGGGTGCCGGTCAGCCGCAGCACGAGGGGGTCCGCGCCCGCCGGGGGCGCGGCGCCGCCCGGGGCGCCCTCCGGGTCCACGTCGAGGACGGCCGCGCCCGGCAGAGCGAGCAGGTGGGTGGTCTGCGCGGCCGTGGCCGCCGAGGCGCTGCCGGCGACGACGACGGTGCCGCGCGCTCCCGGGGCCGGTCGCGGAGCCGGTCGCGGGGGCGTCGCGGCCCCGCCGGGACGGGGACCGCCCGCCGTGCCGCCCACCGCGTCGGCCACGGCGCCGACGAGGGCGGCGCTGCCCGCCAGGGCCGTCCGGATCCCGCCGGCGGCCGTCGCGGCCGCCGCGCCCGCGACGGCCGCGAGGTCGGCGTCCGTCTCGGCGTCCACGACGACGACCCGCCCGGTCGCGGCGGCGCGCGCGAGGAGCCGGGGGAGGCGGCCGGAGCGGACGTCCGCCAGCGCGGCGGCCAGCACGGGTGCGCCCGCCAGCAGGTCGGCCACCCGCACCGGCGCGGGGCGGGGCTCCAGGTGCCACAGGCCGGTGGCGGCCAGCGGGACGCCGCCGACGAGGGGGACGCCGTCCACGACGGTGCGCCGCAGCGCCGGCAGCGCGCCCGCGACGACGACGAGGAAACCACTGCCGCGCAACGCCTCCACGGTGGCGCCGACGTTGCCGCGCCACAGCGAGTCCAGCTTGACGGCCAGCGGGCCGTCCGGCGCGAGGGCCGCGAGCGCGGCGGTCAGCGCGGCGCGCGCGGCGGCGGGTGCCGCGGTGCGGGAGTCGAGGTCCACGACGAGCGCCCCGGCGGACGGCGCGGTCCCCGCGGTCGGCGCGCCGAGCAGGACGGTGCAGGGGTGCCCGCGCTGCAGGAGCAGGCCGGCGACCTCGGCGGCGCCCGACAGGTCGTCCGCCAGGACGGCGCCGAGGGTGGCGCGCCGCGGTGCCAGCGTCGGCCCGCTCCCGGCCTCAGCGGTCACGGTGCGGGCACCTCAGGCGGTTCAGGGGGACTCCCGCGGGCGGTCGGCGCCACCGGCGTCGGTACCGGCGGCGGGTGCCCCGATGCTCGCACGGCCCCCGGCGGCGCGGCGGGCGGCCGCCCGCACGGCTGCCGGGCGGGTCCTCAGGCCGGGACGGCGTCCGCGGCCGCCTCCAGCTCGGCGACGACGAGCTTGCGCATGCCGAGCATCGCCTCCACGGCCCGCTGCGCGCGGGCCGGGTCCGGGTCGGCGCGCAGCTCCAGCAGCCGCCGCGGGACGACCTGCCAGGAGACGCCCCAGCGGTCCTGCAGCCAGCCGCAGCGGCTCTCCTCGCCGCCCTCCAGCAGCGCGTCCCAGCACCGGTCGACCTCGGCCTGGTCCTCGCACAGCAGCTGGATCGAGAAGGCCGGGGACAGCGCGTACGCGGGGCCGCCGTTCAGGATCAGGTACTCGCGGCCGGCCAGCGTGAACGAGACGGTCAGCGCCGAGCCGTCGGGGTTGCGCACCACCTCGGTGATCTCCGAGTCCGGGACCAGGGACACGTACCGCTCCGCGGCCTCCAGGCCGTCGGTGTCGAACCACAGGCAGGGCAGCGTCGTCGTGGTGGGCGTCGTGGTCATGGCGGGTCTCCTCCTCGGGCGGGTGCGTCGTCGAGGGGTTGACCCGCGCGGGCGCCGGGACTGAGCGGTGTGGACCGCGTTCAGACCGGCGCGGACCCGGCGACCAGCTTGCCCCGCTCCGCGCGGGTGGCCGGGGGGATGGAGGCCAGGAGGCGGCGGGTGTACTCCTCCCGAGGCGCCTCGAAGACCTGTGCCGTGCTGCCCGTCTCGACCACCGTGCCGCGGTGCATGACCAGCACGCGGTGAGCGAGGTTGCGGACGACGGACAGGTCGTGGGAGATGAAGAGGATCGCGACGCCGAGCCGGTCCTGGAGGTCGACGAGCAGGTCGGTCACCTGCGTCTGGATCGTGACGTCGAGGGCGGAGACGGGCTCGTCGCACACGAGCACCTGAGGGTCCAGCGCCAGGGAACGGGCGATGCCGATGCGCTGGCGCTGACCTCCGGAGAACTGGTGCGGGTACCGGTCCACGACGTCGGCGGGCAGGCCGACGAGCTCCAGCAGCTCGGCGACGCGCGCGCGGCGCGAGGCCTTGGTGCCGACCCCGGCGGTCACCATGGGTTCGGCCACGACGTCGCGCACCCGCATGCGCGGGTCCAGGGAGGAGTAGGGGTCCTGGAAGACCATCTGGACACCGCGCTGGGCGCCCGGGCGCCGACCGCGCCGTCGGCGGGTCACGTCCGCGCCGCGGTAGCGGACGGTGCCCTCGTCGACCGACTCCAGACCGACGATCACGCGAGCCAGCGTGGACTTGCCCGAGCCGGACTCCCCGACGACGCCGAGGGTCTCGCCGTGGCGCAGCTCGAGGTCGACGCCGTCGACGGCCTGCACGTCCTTGAAGCGCCGGCTGACCCCTGTCGCGGTGAGCACGACGTCCGGCGCGCGGCCCCGGGCGCCGGTGAGGACGCGCGGGGGCTGCGGGAGGGGTACCGACCCGAGCAGCTCCTGGGAGTACGGAGCTCGAGGGGAGACCAGCACCTGGTCGGCGGCGCCGCTCTCCACGACGAGACCGTGGCGCATGACGGTCACGTGGTCGGCGACCTCGGTGACGACACCGATGTCGTGGGTGATGAGCAGGACGCCCATGTCGAACTCGCGCCGCAGGCCGTGCAGCAGGCGCAGGATCTGCGCCTGCACGGTGACGTCGAGCGCAGTGGTGGGCTCGTCCGCGATGAGCAGCTCCGGCTCGAGGGAGACGGCCATCGCGATGAGGATGCGCTGGCGCATGCCGCCGGAGAACTGGTGCGGGTAGTCCTGCAGGCGCCTCCTCGGTTCCCGGATGCCGACCAGGTCGAGCAGCTCAGCAGCACGGCCCGTGGCCCGGCGGCGTGACCAGCCGCGGTGCAGGCGCATCACCTCGCCCAGCTGGTCGCCGACGGACAGCACGGGGTTGAGGGAGGAGAGCGCGTCCTGGAGCACCATGCTCATGCGCTCACCGCGCACCGCCCGTCGCTGTTCGCTGCTCATGGTGAGCAGGTCGTCGCCCGACAGCCGCAGCTCGGTGGCGGCGACCGTCGCGGCGGGGTCGACGACCCCCATGACGGCGCGCGCCGTGACCGTCTTGCCCGACCCGGATTCACCCAGCAGGGCGTGCAGCTCCCCGGGCCGCACCTCGAGGTCCACGCCGCTGGCGGCCGCCGCGGAGGCTCCCGGGAACGACACCGTGAGGCCCCGGACGCGCAGGACGGGGGGACGGGAGGGCGGGGTCGGTGTGCTCACGGCGCCCATGATGCACCCGCCCGCGTGCCGATGTGTTTCATCCAGGTCAACGATTCGCCGAGATGTCTCACGAACCTTGACTTCTCTGCCGGATGGGCGGCAACGTTTCGCTCCGAACGCCGACCTCTGGAGGCACCACCGTGCTCGAACCCGCCAAGCGCTACACCGGCTACACCGCTTACGACTACCTCGAGAAGGGTGTGGACTACCGCGCCTTCGAGTACGCCCCGCAGGTGGGCCGCGTGCCGGAGTACACCGGGCTCGACCTCACCGCTGAGCAGAGCGAGCGCACTGCGCGCCTGCTCGCCGAGGAGGTCGTCATCTCCCTGCACGAGCACGTGCAGGCCTTCCCCGCCGACATGGGGGAGTTGCGGGACCACATCCGCCAGGGGCGTGAGCCCACCGCCTACGAGGGCCTGTCGCGCTCGGGCCTCACCGCCGTCTTCGACAACGGCATGGACGGCACGTGCTGCATCTCCTCCGACGCCGGGTGGAAGTACCAGGACGTCCTCTTCGACCTCGGGGTCCGCATGGCGGACATGGCCCACCAGGACTTCGTCGTCAAGGGGGAGACCCTCGCCGACATCGAGCACGCGCACGCCACGGGCCGCATCGCCCACGTCTTCGCGCTCGAGGCCTCCACCATGATCGAGAACGAGGTCGACCGCCTCGACGTCCTCTACGGGTTCGGCGTGCGGCAGATGGGCATCGCCTACTCCGAGGCGAACACCCTCGGCAGCGGCCTGAAGGAGCGCGGGGACGGCGGGCTCACCTACTTCGGCGAGCGCGCCGTCAAGCGCATGAACAAGCTCGGCATCGCCATCGACATCTCCCACTCCGGCGACCAGACCTGCCTGGACACCATCGCCGCATCCGACAAGCCCGTCCTCATCACCCACGCAGGAGCGCGCTCCGTGTGGCCGACCAACAGGATGAAGACCGACGCGACGATCAAGGCGTGCGCCGACAAGGGCGGGGTCATCGGCCTGGAGGCGGCGCCCCACACGACCCTGTCGCCGGACCACCCCCGGCACAGCCTCGAGTCGGTCATGGACCACTTCGTCTACTGCGTCGACCTGGTCGGCATCGACCACGTGACCTTCGGGCCCGACACGCTCTTCGGTGACCACGTCGGCCTGCACGACGCGTTCGCGGCCAACCTCTCCCTCGGGCAGGCGCACGCCGGGGTCGACTACGAGAAGGTCCCCTACGTCGACGGCCTGGAGAACCCGGCCGAGTGCTTCACCAACATCATCGGCTGGCTGGTCCAGCACGGGTACTCCGACGACGAGATCCGCAAGGTCGTCGGCGGCAACACGCTGCGCGTCCTGAAGGAGGTATGGGTCTGATGCACCCCACCCGCAGGCTCGTCCTGGCAGGCGGCTTCTCCGCCGCCTCGGTCGCCGCGCTCGCGGCCTGCGCGCCGCAGGCGCCGGAGGCCCCGGCGGGCGGGTCGTCCGGCTCGCCCTCGGCGAGCACCGCGACGCTCACCATCGCCACCACCACCGACGTCGTGAACTTCAACCCCGTCGTCGGCAACTCCCGCTCCGACCAGTGGATGACGGGTCTCATGTACCCGCGGCTGCTGACGATCGCCGACGACGGGTCCAAGGAGGCCGAGGTCGCGACCGAGTGGGGGTACGTCGACGCCACGACGGGCTACTACGAGATCCGTGACGACCTGCGCTGGACCGACGGGGAGGTCCTCGACGCCGACGACGTCGCCTGGACGCTCAACGCGGTCAAGCGGGACGCGCCGTCGGGCACGTTCTACGGCCAGCTCGGCAACTTCGTGGAGGCTCGCGCGGTCTCGGCCACCCGCGTCGAGTTCACCATGGAGAACCCCGACTCGTCCCTCGTCGACGAGATCGGCTTCTGGGGCTGCATCGTCCCGCAGCACGTCTTCGAGCCGGCGGGCTCCATCGCGGAGTTCTCCAACGACGGGAGCGCCGGCGGCTGGGTCAGCGCGGGCCCGTACGTCCTGACCGACGTCCAGGTCGGCCAGAGCTACACCTTCCAGCGCGTGGAGACGTACCCCCTGGTGGAGGGCGGGGTGCCGGTGGCGGCGTCGGTCGTCTACCGGGTGTTCCCCGACGTCAACACGGAGATCCTGGCGCTGCGCTCGGGCGAGGTGGACGTCATCGCCAACGCCCTGCCGCCGGCCCAGGTCGAGCAGCTGCGCAGCACCGACGGCATCGAGGTCGCCGAGGTGACCGGTCTCGGTTACGCGCACATGGTCTACAACATGCAGAACCCCGACCTCGCGCGCGTCGAGGTGCGTCAAGCCCTCGCGCACGCCGCCGACTACGAGGCCATCCGTCAGGTGGCGCTGTCCGGGCAGGCCGTCTCGACCGGCTCGAGCCCGTTGTTCCCGGCTCTCGCGCGCTACTACGACGACTCGATCACCGAGTACGAGTTCGACCCCGAGCTCTCCCGGTCGCTCATGGAGCAGGCGGGGTACACCGCGGACGCCGAGGGCTTCTTCGACGTCACCTTCCGCATGATCTACTCGCTGCAGGACTCCGTCACCTCGCAGTGGGCGCAGATGGTCAAGGACTCGACCGCGCAGGCCGGCATCACCGTCGAGCTGCAGGGAGCCGAGCGGAACACCTACCTGGCCATGACCAACGAGGGCGACTACGACATCTACGCGGGCAACTTCGCCATCATGGACGACCCGGTGCTCAACTTCTCGCTGTCCTACCTGCCCGGCGGAGCCATCAACTACACCTACTGCGACGACCCGGAGCTCAACGACCTGATCACCCGGGGCGCGGAGACCGTCGACCTCGACGCCAAGGTCGACATCTTCCGCGAGGCCGCCCGGATCGTCCACGAGCAGGTGTACGACAACATCATGTACACCCAGAACCTCTACTTCGGGCACAGCGACAGCTGGTCGGGGTTCGTCTCCCGCCCCAGCGAGCTGCTGTCCATCGTCAACCCCGTCTCCGTCGCGTCGGCCACCGAGTCCGCGAGCTGATCGGCGTGGCCATCGCCTCCTTCGTCGCGCGCCGGCTGGGTCGCGGTCTGCTGACCGTGTGGTTCGCCGTCACGGTGACGTTCCTCCTGCTGCGCCTCTTGCCCGGCGACCCCGCCCTGGCGGTGTCCAGCCCGACGCAGACGGAGGAGGCGCGGGCGTTGCTGCTGACCCAGTACGGCCTGGACCGGCCGCTGTTCGAGCAGTACGTCCTCTACCTCGGGCAGTTGCTGCAGGGGAACCTCGGCACCTCGTTCACCCAGTCGGTCCCGGTGGTCGACGTGCTGCTCGCACGCTTGCCGTGGACGCTGCTGCTGACCTTCGTCGCGCTCGGCTTCACCGTGCTGCTGGGCGTCCCCCTGGGAGTCCTGGCGGCGTCGCGGCGCGGCGGGTTCCTCGACAAGCTGGTGCAGGTCGTCGGCGTCACGGGTCAGTCGCTCTTCGTCCCGAGCATCGGCGTGCTGCTGCTCTTCGTCGTCGGCCTGCGTCTGGGGTGGGCCCCCATCGGCGGTGCCTACGACCAGGGCGTGTACGGCGGGCAGTGGTACCTGTCGGTGGCCCACCACCTCGTGCTGCCCGGCATCTCGCTCACGCTCGTGCAGCTCGGCTCCTACGTCCTGACGCTGCGTGCGACGCTGGTGGACGCGCTCTCCGAGGACTACGTGGTGCTGGCTCGGGCCAACGGCCTGTCCGAGCGGCGCATCCTGTGGAAGCACGCCCTGCGCAACGCGCTGCTGCCGGCCACGACCCTCATCGGCCTGCAGCTGGGCTTCCTCGTCGGGGGCGCGGTGCTCACCGAGACCGTGTTCGCCTACCCCGGCGTCGGCCGGGGCATCTACGAGGCGGTGACCCAGTTGGACTTCCCCGTGCTGCAAGGAGCGTTCCTCGTGCTCGCCGTGACCGTCGTCCTGGCCAACACGCTGACCGACATCGTCTACGGCTGGCTCGACCCGCGGGTGAAGGCGTCGTGAGCGCCGTCGTCCCCGAGGTCCCCTCGATCCCGGACGCCAAGCGGACGTCCGCCTGGACCTGGCGCGCCTTCCGGCGCCAGCCGCTCGGGATGGTCGGGCTCGTCGTGCTGGGGCTGCTGCTGCTCGTGGCGGCCGTCGGCCCGCTCGTCGTGGCCGCCCCGGCGAGCTACGGCACGACCGTGCTGTCGGCGCCCACGGGTCGGTTCTGGTTCGGCACCGACGCGCTGGGGCGGGACGTCTTCGCCGAGGTCGTGTGGGGGACGCGTTCCTCGGTCGTGGTCGCGCTGGCGGCCTCGGCCATCGCGATCGTCGTCGGCACCCTCATCGCCGTGGTCGGCGCGTACGTGCCGTGGCTCGACGCGATCGTGAGCGTCGTCGTCGATCTCACCCTCTCCCTGCCGGTGCTGCCGCTCATGATCCTCGTGGCGGCGCTGGCCGGGCCGAGCACGACGACGCTCATCGTGGTGGTCGCGGCGTTCTCCTGGCCCGAGGTCACGCGCCTGGTGCGCTCCCAGGCCCTGACGGTCGTGGGCCTGCCCTACGTCGACGCGGCGCGGCTCATGACGCGCAACCACGCGTGGATCGTCGGCCGGCACGTCGTGCCCGCCGTCACGCCCGTCATCGTCGTCTCGGTCGTCGTCACGGCGTCCCGGGCGGTGCTCTCGGCCGCCGGGCTGGCCTTCCTCGGTCTGGGCGACCCGACGTCCTGGTCGTGGGGCCGCATCCTCTACGAGGCCCAGTCGGCCGGGGCCATGGTGAGCGCGTGGTGGCTGACCCTCTTCCCGTCGCTGGCCATCCTCGCCCTCGTGCTCTCGGCCACGCTCGTCTCGATCGCCTACAACGACGCGCGCAACCCGCGCGCAGGAGGAGCCTCGTGAGCTTCCAGCACCGGCTCGGCCAGGACGTCTTCGAGCGCATCGAGGCCCGCGTCCGCACCGCGATGGCCGCGCGCGGGTTGGACGGCCTGCTGACCGACGACCCGGACGACGTCGCGCACCTCACGGGGTTCTTCCACCACCCGTGCGAGCGGCCCGTCGCGGTGTTCCTCGCGCCCGACGGCGAGGTCGTGCTCCTCGTGCCAGAGCTCGAGGTCGATCACGCGCAGGACCAGCGCGCCCGCGCGCGGCTGGTCTCCTACGCCGAGTACCCGGGTGTCGAGAGCCCGTTCGCGGCGCTGTTCCCCGTCCCCCCGACAGGGCGGCTCGGCGTCACGACGCAGATCACCAGGCACCGCGAGGCGCTGCTGGGCCGGGGGTCGGGCCGGACGGACTGGGAGCCCACCGACCTGCTCGTCGGTGTCCGTGCGGTCAAGGAGCCCGAAGAGGTGGTGCTGCACCGCGAGGCCGCCCGGATCACCGACCTCATGCTCGCGGCCGGCGTGCAGCTCGTGCGCGACGCGGTCGCCGCGGGTGGCGCGCTCCCGTCGGAGGCGGAGCTCGCCCGGCACGTCGGCGCCGTGGGGGTCGAGGAGATGTACTCGACGCACGACGGCGTGGTGGTCGTCTCGTTCCTGGCCGGTGGCCTCGTCTACGCCGCGGAGAACTCCGTGCGCCCGCACGGGCTGCCGTCGGGCTACCGGCTGCAGCCCGGCGACACGTTCATGCTGTCCCTGGGGTGCGCCGTCGGAGGTCGCTTCGTCGAGGGGGAGCGCACGTTCGTGCTGGGCGAGCCGGGTCCGGACCAGCGCCGCTACCACGACGCCGTGCGCGACGCGCAGGCCGAGGGCTCACGCGCCATCGGCCCGGGAGTGCGCTGCGACGACTCCAACGCCCGCTGCCTCGCCGTGCTGCGCGAGGCCGGGCTGGGGGAGTTCCTGCGGCACCGGCAGGGCCACGGCATCGGCCTCGGCATGCACGAACCGCCGTGGTTGGAGGACGGGGACGACACCGTGCTGCAGCCCGGCATGATCGTCTCCAACGAACCCGGCCTGTACGTCCCCGGGCACGCGGGCTACCGCATCAGCGACAGCGTGCTCGTCACGGCTTCCGGCGCGGAACCCCTCACCAGCTTCCCGCGCAGTCTCGACGACTGCGTCGTCCCCCTCTGAGGAGCCCTCGTGACGATCTCCGCCACCACCCAGCGCGTCCGGATCAACGGCAACGACCTCGCCGTGGAGGTGCTCGGCCCGCCCGCCGACCGGCCCGACGCGCCCGTGCTCATCGCCCACCACGGCGCGCCGGGGCTCGGCTCGCGCGCCGAGCCGCGCGCCAGCTTCGGCCGGCTCGCCGACGAGTACCGCGTCATCGTGTTCGACGCCCGCGGCAGCGGCGAGAGCGAGGGCTCCGGCGTCTTCAGCCACGAGCAGTGGGCCGCCGACGTCGACGGTCTGCGCCGGTGGGCCGGGGTCGAGTCGATCATCATGGGCGGCGGCTCGTACGGTGGCTTCATGGCCATGGAGTACGCCGTCCGCTACCCCGGGCGCGTCCGGGCGATGGTGCTGCGCGACACGTCCGCCGACTCCTCGAACATGGGTCGTGCGAGGGAGAACGCGCTGGCCACCGACCGCGTGGAGATCGACATGGAGAAGTTCGACCGGATCGACACCGGTACCGTCCGCGACGACGACGACCTGCGCGACTGCTGGCGGGAGATCCTGCCCCTCTACGACCACGTCTACGACCCCGAGGCCGTCGAGCGGAAGGTCGCAGCCACGCCGTACCGCTACGAGGCCCACAACTACGCCTTCAGCGTCAACATGCCGGACTACGACATCTCCGCCCAGCTGCCGTCCATCACCGCCCCGACCCTGGTGACCGTGGGTCGGACCGATTGGATCACGCCTGTCGAGAGCAGCGAGAAGATCGTCTCGTTGATCCCGAACGCCCGGCTGGTGGTGTTCGAGCGGTCCGGGCACTCCCCGCAGGTCGAGCAGGCCGAGGAGTGGACGGCCACCGTGCGCTCGTTCCTCCACGAGGTGCTGTGAACGGGGTGCTGTGAACGAGGTGCACGACCAGCTCAGCGAGCTCGACAAGCGCATCGTCGTCGCGCTGCAGCCCAACGGGCGGGCCAGCTGGCGCACGGTCGCCGAAGCCGTCGGCGCGTCGACGGCGACGGTGGCGCGGCGCGGCCAGCAGCTCCTGGCCGAGGGCGTGGTGAAGGTCGCCGTCGTCCCCGTGCTCGCCGCCGGCGGCCCCTACTCGGCGTTCTGGGTGCGGATCAACTGCGCACCCGGGGAGTCGATGAAGGTCGCGGAGCAGCTCGCCGGCAGCCCCGACGTCCGCTTCTGCGCCGTGGTGGCGGGTGAGTACGACATCGTCGCGGAGATCGTGCTGCGGGGTGACGCCTCCACCTACCCCCGTCTGCTGCAGGACCTGCAGAGCCTCCCGGGTGTCCAGCGCTGGCGCAGCGACTACACCCTGCACGTGTACAAGGTGAGCTTCGACTGGGGACGTCAGCTGTTCGGGCAGGAGCCCTCGACCGGGCACGTCGCCCCGACGCCCGACGAGCCGGAGGAGTGCTCACCGCAGCACCTGGACGGCGTGGACCAGCAGATCGTGGCCGCGTTGCAGACCGACGGCCGCGAGACCTTCCAGCGGATCGCCGACGACCTCGACCTCAACGAGTCCAGCGTGCGGAGGCGGTACGAGCGCCTGCGCGCCAACGGGTGCCTCGACGTGCTCACCCTCGTGCAGTCCGCGGCCCTCGGGATGGGGGCGGAGACCCTCGTGCAGGTGACCGTGGACCCCGGCCGGCTCGAGGCGGTCGCCGCGGAGCTGGCGGGCTTCCCCTTCGTGCGCTACCTGGCGCTGATGCTGGACGAGAACTCGCTGCTGTGCGAGCTGATCATGCCCAACAGCCGCGACCTGCGAGGGTTCATGACAGGGCCGCTGTCCCGCATGCGCGGGGTGCGCGGTTGGTCCGCGTCCATGGAGCTCGTCTTCCTCAAGCGCGGCTTCGTGGAGACGCCGTGGTGGCGCACGCAGACGGGGCTCGTGGACACCTAGCGTCCGTCTCGGGTGGGGACCACCGTCGTGCTGCGGGGCAGCTCCGCGGGGCTCGGGGCTCAGGCGCGCCCGTCGACCACCCGCAGCAGGACGCGGTTGAGCGCGGCGGCCTCGGCCGCGCTGACGCCCAGCCGCCCGGGGTGGTCCACCTCGCGGACCACCGGCCACACCTCGGCGAGGAGGGCGTGGCCGGCGGCGGTCAGGGCCAGGGGGTTGCGCCGCCCCTTGGAGCGCTCGGCGCCGCGGGCGACCAGCCCGCGCTCCACCATCCCGTCCAGCACGCCGGTGATCGACTGAGGCCGGACGAGGACGCGCCGGGCCAGCTCGGCCTGGGTGGGCTCGGCGCCGGCCGCGAGGTGGCACAGCACCCCGAACTGCACGGGGGACAGGCCGTGCTCGGCGAACACGGCGGTCAGCTCGCGCTCGACGCGGTGCGCGGCGCGGATCAGCGACCACGCCAGGAGGCCGTCGATGTCGTCGTCGGTCAGGTCCACGTCCGGTTGCCACCTCCCCGATAGGCGGGCAGTCTCTCACCAACAGGTTCCTGATACCAGGGAGAGGTCGACGTGAGCGCACCCACCACCCGTCCGGACACCACCCCCGCCACCGCACCCGCCGCCACCCCAGCTCCCGCCGCGCCCCCGGGGAGGGTGCTCGTCACCGGGGCCACCGGTGACGTCGGCACCGCCCTCGTCGACGAGCTGACCCGCCTCGGCACGCCGTTCCGGGTCCTGGCCCGGCGCCCGGGCCAGGTGCGCGGGTTCACCGAGCGCGGTGTGGACGCCGTCGAGGGCAGCTTCGAGGACCCCGCCGGCCTGCGGGAGGCCCTGCGCGGGTGCGAGCAGCTGTTCCTCAACACTCCGCCGAGCCCGCACCAGTTCCGCTGGAACCGCGACGCGGTCGACGCCGCCGTCGCCGCGGGCGTGCGGCACGTCGTCAAGGTGTCCGCCTCCGACGCGAACCCGCGCTCGGCGATCCCGTGGGCGCGCGACCACGCCCTGGCCGACGAGCACCTGCGCCGCAGCGGTCTGGCGCACACGGTCCTGCGCGCGGGCGCCTTCACGAAGAACCTCCTCGTGGAGGCGGCGGCGGTCCGCCGCGGGTGGCTGCCGCAGACCAGCGGTCACGGGGCCACCGCCTGGGTCGACGTGGCCGACGTGGCCGCCGTCGCCGCCCGCGTGCTCACCGACCCCGCCGTGCGGGGCGGGACCGGCGAGGACGGGCGCACCTACCTGCTCACCGGTGACCGGCCCCTGTCCTACCCCGAGGTCGCCGAGGTCCTCACGCAGGTGCTGGGGCACCGCGTGCGCTACCTGCACGTGCCGGCACCGCTGTTCCACGGCGTCCTGCGCGCCTCCGGGGTGCCCGCCTGGCAGGCCAGGGGCCTGGTCCACCAGTTCGTGGACGTGGTGCGCCGCGGGCACGACGGCGGCCGCCGGTGCAGCGACGACGTGCTCGACCTGCTGGGGCGCCCGGCCCGCACCGTCGCCGACTTCGCCCGCGAGCACCGCGCCGAGCTCGGCGCCGCCTGAGGGTCGCGCGGGGCGGGCGGTCCGGCGACGATGAGTCCCGGGGTCCGGGCGGGTCGTCCCGGTGTGGCCACCCTCGTCGCCTCCGCCTCCGCGTCCCTCGACGGCTTCGTCGCCCTGCCCGACGACGACCCCGGGCCCCTGTTCGACTGGTACTCCGCCGGGGACGTCGAGGTCCCGAACGCCGGTGACCTGCCGCCGTTCCACCTCACCCCCACCAGCGCCGCGCACTGGCGCTCGTGGGTCGCGTCCCTGGGGTGCCTGCTCGTGGGCCGGCGCCTGTTCGACCTGACCGACGGCTGGCGCGGGCGCCACCCGCTCGGGGTGCCGGTGGTCGTCCTGACCCACGAGCGCCCCAGCGGGTGGCGGTACCCGGGCTCGGAGGACTTCGTCTTCGCCGCCACCGTCGGCGAGGCGGTGGACGCGGCCACCGCCGTCGCCGGCGAGCGCGTGGTGGGGGTCGCGGCCGGGCAGGTGGCCACGCAGGTGCGCGCGGCCGGCCTGCTCGACGAGGTGCACGTCGACCTGGTGCCGGTGTTCCTGGGCGCCGGGCGGCGGTACTTCACGGACACCTCCGGCCCGCTGCTGCTCGGCGATCCGCTCGAGGTCGTCGTCAGCCGCCGGGTCACCCACCTGAGGTTCCCCGCCCGCCCGTGAGGCGGCCGCGCAGCGCGGTCGACGCGGCCAGGACGGGCAGCAGGACGCGGGTGGCGGCCGAACCCGCGGGGGTGGCGGTGGCCAGGACGCGCCGCACGGTGCCCATCGACAGCTGGACGACGGCGCTGCCGCGGTGGCGCACGTCCTGCTCGTAGGCGCTGACGGCGGTGTGCAGGGTGCGCTCGCCGGCGCGGTGGGCCAGGAGCTCGCGCACGAGGACGGAGGCGTCGACGATCGCCGTCCCGGCCCCCTTGCCCGCGGTGGGCGGGGTGGCGTGGACGGCGTCGCCCAGCGCGGTGACGCGGCCCGCCGGCCACGGCGCCGCCTCGCGCGGGCTGGCCGGGCCGACGACGAACGGGTACGCGGCCACGGTCGAGGGGTCGGCGCGGGTGACGACCTGCAGGGGCGCCTCGCCCCAGCCGGTGGCGCGCAGCGCCTCCAGGACGGTGTCCCGCAGCACCGCGCCCCGCTGCCCGCGCAGGCCGGCCGGCGCGGTGGCGGTGGGGAGCATCGCGCCCCACACGTAGGTCGGGCCGGTGGTCACGGCGTGCCGGCCGAGGGGCGCGTCGAGGACGGCGAAACCGGCCGGGTCCAGGTAGCCGCAGTACAGGGCGGTGCCGCGGGGACCGACGGCCAGGCTCGACCGCGGCCCCAGGCGCCGGGCCAGGTCGGGGTCGAGGTCGCCCGCCGGGGTGCGGCCGCTGACGCCGGTGAGGCCCGCGGGGCGGCTGGCCGGGCGTCCCGTCAGGTGCGCGACCACGAGGGAACCGGGCCCGTCGGCGCCCACCAGCAGGTCGGCCCGGACGACGCTGCCGTCGGCGAACCGCGCGCGCACCTCGCCGTCGGGGCCGGGGTCCCGCTCGACGGCGGTGCACGTGCTGCCCAGCACGAGGCTGTCGCCGGCGGCCGCGGCCAGCACCAGGCGCAGCGTGGTGCGGTCGACGTCGACGCTGTCGGGGTCCAGGCCCCGCACGTCGAGGTCGCCGAGAAGCCGCCCGCGGTGGTCGAACCAGACGTCCGGGGGCCGCCGGCGCACCGCGGAGGCCGAGGCGAGCAGGCCGGCGTAGTGGTCGGGTCCCAGCAGGTCGCGCAGGGCCGCCAGGGCCGGGGTGTCGAGGGTGATGTGGTACCCGCCGGTGGCGGCGGGGTCGGTGTCGCGGTCGTGGACGACGACGTCGAACCCGTTGCGGCGCAGCCCGGCGGCCAGGGCCAGGCCGCCGATGCCGCCGCCGACGACGAGGACCCTCGGGTCCGTGGTGGGTGCGGTCGGGGTGGTGGGGTGCGCGGTGCCGGCTCTCGACGCGGTGGAGGTCATGGCGCCACGATGGGAGGCGTGGTGGCCGCGGGACGGCCACCACGGTCAGCGGTTCCCGGATCCGCCGTCGGCGGTCCCGGCGCGGTCACGACCGAGGGGGAGCGGTGGCGTCGACGTCCGCGCGCGCACTGGCCCTGCTGTCGATGCTGAGCAGCGGCGCCACGCTCACCGGGGAGGAGGTCGCCCGCCGCCTGGGCGTGTCCCGGCGCACGGCCCGGCGCGACGTGGAGACCCTGCGCGAGCTCGGCTACGTCGTGGAACCGGTCCTCGGCGCCGGAGGGGGTTACCGGCTGGGGCCGGGCGGTGCGCTGCCGCCGCTGGTGCTGGACGAGGAGCAGGTCGTCGCGGTGGCGGTGTCCCTGCAGACGACCTCCGCGGTGCTGCGCGGCGTCGAGGAGAGCAGCCGCCGGGCGCTGCGGACGATCCGGCAGGTGATGCCCGCGCGCGCCCGCCGCGAGGCGGACGCCCTGACCGCCACCGTGGTGCCCAACCAGTGGGAGTTCCCCGCCCCCGCCCTCGACGCCGCCGTGGTGCGGGCGGTCGGGACCGCGGTGCGCCAGCGCGTGGAGCTGCGCCTGGACTACGACGAGGAGGACCTCCCCGGGGACGGCCGCACCGGTGGCGGCGGTGGCCCGGTGACCCGGGTGGTCGAACCGCACCACCTCGTCGTGTGGGCGGCCCGCTGGTACCTCGTCGCCCACGAGCGCGCGCGGCAGCGCTGGGCGGTGCTGCGCCTGGACCGCGTCAGCGCGCCCACCGCGACGGGCGCGCCCTTCCGCGAGCGGCCCCTGCCGGAGGGTGGTCCCGCTGACTTCGTGCAGCGCACGCCCGACCGCGGCGACCGTCTGGCGCCCTGGCCGTGCACCGGTTCCGCGGTCCTGGACCTGCCGGCACCGCTCGTCGCGCGGTTCGCGCCCGGCGGGGCCGTCGTCCGGGCCGTGGGCGAGGACCGGTGCGAGCTGTCCATGGGCGCCTGGTCCTGGGCCGGGCTGGCCGGGTTGTTCGTCACCTTCGGCAGCCCCCTGGCCGAGGTGCGCCCGGCCGAGCTGCGCGAGGCCTTCGCCGTGGCCGCCGGGCGCCTCGCCGCGGGGGCGGCAGCGCCCGGCGGCGCTCCCGTCCCCGGCGGCCCGTGAGGCGCCCGGCGCCGGTCAGCCGGCCACGTCCTCCAGGAGCCGCTGGAACCGCCCGGTCAGGTCGGTGCGCGCCCGCTCGGTGAGCCGGTCGGCCCGCCGCGGTTCCTCCAGCCGCGACAGCCCGCCCTGGAGCGCCGTGGCCGCCGGGCCGGTCCGGCCGGCGCGCAGGTGCCGGTCGGCCTGCTGCAGCGCGCCGCGCAGGTGCTCGGCGACCGGGCCGGCGACGTCACCGCTGCGGGTCCACCCCTCCAGCACGGCCAGCGTCCCGGCGGTGTCGGCCGGCCCGCCGACGGCGATGTCCGTGCGCTGGGCGGGCAGGTCCGCCTCGTCGCCGAGGTAGAAGCTCGCGAACCCGACCTGGTCGTAGCCGTTGTTCTTGTTCGCCACCCCGTTGCGGTACATCGGGTCGTGCATCAGCGTGCGGATCCCGTACTCGGTCGGCGCCAGGGTCGTGACGACCGCGAGGCGGTTCCCGCTCGCGCGCAGCACCAGCTCCTCGCGCCAGTCGCCGAGCAGGTCGGCCTTGAGCGTGGGGGTGCCCTTGTTGCCGGTGGAGACCAGCCCGGTCTCCAGGTACGGGGTCACGGCGAAGGTGAGGTCGTCGACCGCGCCGACCGTCGCGCCGTTCACGGCCATGTGCGTCAGGCCGCCGCCGAACCAGATCGCGTTCTGCCCCTGCGCGATGCCGCGCGGGACACCGGTGGTCGTCAGGACCTCCCCGGTGACCATGCTGCGGACCTCGGTCGTCGCACCGGCGGAGCCGGCCTGCGCGCCCGGCCAGCGGTTCGAGAAGTTCCCCGCCACGCTGCCCTCGTCGTCGCTGCCGGCGTACACCCCGTACAGCAGCGAGTCCGTCTCGACGACCTCGCCGTGCTCGTCGAGCTTCCGGCCCTCCAGCGGGTCGTAGCCGGCCGGGCCGGGCAGCCAGCCGTGGTGACGGCCGGTGCGGATGTCGTCCAGGAGGTGCTCCTCCATCCCCGACCAGGCCCGCAGGGTGTCGTCCGCGTCGACCGGCAGCAGGGCGCCGCGGTCGCCGTGCCGGAACGGCGCCCACACGTTCTCCGGGTCGGAGCGGACCTCGTCGGTGGCGAACTGGAACTCCCCGGCGACCGGGGGCACGCCGTCCAGCCCCTCGATCGTCGGCATCGTGTCGCCGTTGAGGACCCGCGGCAGGATCTTCGTCCCGTCCTCGCTCAGCCCGAGGACCATCGCCTTGAGGACGACCTCGTCGCGGCCGTCGCCGTCGAGGTCGGCGGACTTGGTGTCGTGGTTGCCGCGGTTCTGGTAGTCGTACGCGCTGCCGCCCAGCGACCAGTACCGCGGGTCGGCGGAGTCGAAGCTCGCCTGCAGGCGGACGCGGCCGTCGGCGAGGGTGAACGCCGCCAGCGTCGTGCGGTGGTAGTAGCCGCGCTGCGAGACGGCGGACGTCCGCTCACCGTCCAGGCTGGCCACGACGCCGACGTAGCGGTTGGCGCGGTTGCCCTGCGCGTCGCCGTAGGAGGCGGGCTTCCAGGGGTTCTGGAGCCAGTACGCCTCGCGCTCGGCCATGACCTGCGCCTTGTAGTCCTCCGCGGAGCTGCCGACGCCGGGGCCGGGGAACGCCAGGTAGGAGTAGTTCCCGCGCTGGGTCGCCGGCGTCATCGCCCAGTCCTGCCCGTCCACCCCGCCCTCGTAGGGGAAGGGGTAGCGGGCGCTGTCGACGAGCACGCCGGAGCGGGTCGCGGCGTCCCACTCGAAGGCCGAGAAGAACTCCGCCTCGTCCTTCGCGCGGCCGATCGGCCCGACGTGGTACGTCTTGATCCACCGCTTGAGCGCCGGGTCGTTGGGTCCGTCGTTGCCGCCGCCGGCCGTGGGGCTGCGGTAGGAGATCGTGAAGCTGTTCAGCAGCGACCACCAGGTGTCCAGCGCCTCGACGTCGCCGGTGGCGAAGTGCTCCGCGAACGCCTCCGTGGTGGCGTTGAGGCCCTCCTCGCCCCCGACGACGGTGCCCGGTGTGTCGGGGTAGACGACGGACTGCGTCGCCTCGTCCCAGTTCCCGATCCGCGTGCCGAGCGCGGTCTTGAGCATCAGCTCGCCGCGGCCGTCGCCGTCGAAGTCCTCGGCGAACAGGACCGTCTCGTGGTCGTTGGCCGCCCGGACGTTGTAGCCCATGTCCACGCGGAACAGCAGGGTGCCGTCCAGCTCGTACACGTCGACGTACTCGGGTGCCGTGGTCGTGCTGCTGCCGCTGTAGATCGGCTCGGAGTACATCGGGTCGACCTGGGTGCTGCGCCACTTGACGACGATCTCGTACTCGCCGTCGCCGTCGAAGTCGGCGACCGTCATGTCGTGGGTGGTGTAGGGCGCGCTCGTCGAGGTGTGGACGGCGCCGTCGTCGGTCATCGCGTACGGCAGCGACGCGCCGGAGTCGAGGTTCTCGACGTACCGGACGAACTCCGCCTCCAGCTCCGCGTACAGCGCGTCGGTGACCCTGCCTTCCACCAGCCCGTTCTCCGGCTGCCACGGCGCGGTGCGGGCCGCGACGCCGAGCGCGTTGGGGGCCGTGGTCAGCGCGCCCAGCCGGGCGACCCAGTCGTCCAGCTGCGCCGGCGTCACGTCCACCTGCTCGTCGTGCGCGACGCGGAACTCGCGCAGCAGGTCCACGTCGACCGTGTACCAGTGCTGGCCGTCCGTGCCGGGGACGACCATCGCCGCCGGGTCGAGGTCGGTGCCGGGCCCGAACCGGTTCTCGGGGCCGCGGTAGGTGAAGTGGGCGAGCGGGACGGGGTCCGGGGCCGGCTTGAGCGGGACGTACCGCGCGGCGCCGCGGCCCTCCTGCCCCGGCCGGCCGGGCAGCGCCGACAGCATCGGCACGCTCATGCCCTGACGCGCGCCCTCGACGCCGTCGACGACCGGCGCCACCTCGTACCGCGACGTCAGGGTGCCGTCGGGGTCCGTCCAGTTCGACGGGGTGACGTCCTCCTTGACGACGCCGGGGTTGGCCGGGTGGTCGCTCTCGGGCTGCACGTCGCGCGGCTCGACGGTGGCGACCCTCGTGAACCCGGCGTCCCCGTCCGCGCGGTAGACGTTCCACGACAGGCCGTCGGGCTCGTCGCCCAGGAACCGCCAGCTGAGGAACGTCCCGCCCTCCACCTGGGCGGCGACGAGGCCGCGGGTCAGGTCCTCGACCTGCCGCTGCCCGCCCGGCCCACCGGGCACGGGGCCGGCCGGTGCGGCCGCGGCCGGCGGTGACGCGGTCAGCGCCAGGGCCAGCGCCGTCACGGGAGGAAGGAGTCTGCTCAGGGGCTTGCGCACGGTCGTGCTCCTCGGTCGTTGCGCGGGTGGCGGGCGCGCGGCCCGTCCACCTCCGTCGACGTCCTGCGGGCGTGGTCCTGCGGGGGATCGGCGGGTGCCGGTCCTCGGGTCGTCCGCTCCGGTGCGGCGACGAGGTCCCCCTTCGGGAAAGCGTGTTCCGCCACCCTCGCCCGGGAGGTGGCGCGGTGTCAACGCTTCGATCGGAACGATTCAAGGATCTCCGGCGCACGGCCTTGCCGCCGGGGCCGCGGGGGAGGAGCCTGAGGTCCCCCACCGACCGGAGGTGCTCGTGGGTCAGTTGGTGTACGCGGCGAACACGTCCCTCGACGGCTTCGTGGAGGACGCCGCGGGTTCCCTCGACTGGTCCGTGCCGGACGAGGAGGTGCACGCGTTCTGGAACGAGCGCGAGCGCGGGATCGGCACCTCCCTGTACGGCCGGCGGATGTACGAGGCCATGCGCGTGTGGGAGGACGACGACTGGCTGGCCGGTGAGCCGGACGTCGTGCGCGCGTACGCGGCGGTGTGGCGCGCCGCCGACAAGGTCGTGTTCTCCACGACGCTGCCCGTGGTCAGCACGTCCCGCACCCGGCTGGAGCGGCGCTTCGACCCCGACGCGGTGCGAGCGCTGAAGCAGGCCTCGGCCGCCGACCTCGGCGTGGGCGGCGCCACCCTGGGCGCGGAGGCGTTCCGGCACGGCCTGGTGGACGAGGTCGTCCTGGTGGTGCACCCCGTGGCCGTGGGCGGCGGCAAGCCCGCCCTGCCGACCGGGGTGCGGCTCGACCTGGAGCTGCTCGAGGAGCGGCGGTTCGCCGGTGGCGCGGTGCTCCTGCGCCACGCCGTGCGCCGCGCCGCCTGACCGCGGCCGCCGGACCGCGCCGGCGGGAGCCCGTCAGCTCCGGCTCAGGAGTCCTCCTCCAGCTCCTGCGTCCAGCGGCGGCTCGCCGGGTCGACGAAGCAGTCGACGCCGGAGACCTCCACCTCGACCTCCACGGTCAGGCCCCGCACCTGCTCGGCGGCGGTGGCGACCTGCTGGCGGGTGGGCGCGGGCAGCTGCGTGCACGGGTCGGTGGCGCTGCACCCGGTGAGGGCGAGGGTGGTGACGACGGCGGCCAGGAGGGCGCGGGTCAGGTGCTTCACGCCGCGGAGGGTGCCAGCGCCGCGACGGTCCGCGCGGGGGTTTTCCGGGTGCGGTCCCCCGCACCTCACCCGAACCGGCCGGACGGCAGCGCCGCCGCCCGCCGCTGCAGCGCCGTCCGCTGCGCCGCGGTGAACTCCCCGAACGCCGTGGCGGCGATCGCGTCGCCGTCCCTCGTCCACGTCCCGGCGACCGCGCCGGCGACGACGACCAGACCGCGGAACACGCCGTTGCCGCCCGGGGCCACGCGCGCGGCGTGCTCGGCCGCCAGCACGTGCCCGCGGTCGGTGTAGCCCAGCAGGAACTCGTCGAAACCCGGCAGGAGGTGCACACCGCGCAGCGCGCGGCGGTGCGCGGCGACCAGGTCGGGGACGGCCGGGTCGGCGAGGTGCTCGACGCCGCCGACCTCGACCACCTCGAACTCGCCGCGGACCGCGGCGAAGGCCCGCCGCGCCGTGCCCAGCGGCAGCCCCGCCCACCACGCGAAGTCCGCGGCGCCGGCCGGCCCGTGCCCGCGCAGGTAGCGCGCCGCCCACCACGCCGCGGGGTCCTCGGGTCCCGGTCGCGCCGGGACCAGCTCCTCCAGCAGCACGAACGCCGGCTCGGTCCCCGACAGCGGTCCCTGGCACAGGACACCGGTCATCGACAGGTGGGACAGCAGGTGGTACCCGCGTCCGGCGGCCGTGCCCTGCCCCGCCCGCTCGAACGCCGCGAGCAGCTGCGCGCGGGTGGCCCGGCGGCCGCCGGTGAGCAGGTCGCGCGCCACGTCGCCGGCCGCGGCGACGTCGCCCTCCCCGATGCCCAGCTCGGCGCGCCGGCGCGCGCTCGCAGCCAGCGGACGCGCGGTGCACAGCGCCAGGACGTGCGGCAGGTCGCGGGCCGCGACCAGGTGCAACGTCCCCCGCACCGGCCACGAGCGGACGACCTCCCCGGCGTCCAGGGCGCGGGCCAGGTCTCGCGCCCCGCCCGCGCCGGTGCGCAGCACGACCGCGGTGACCGCCGCCCGCAGGTCCTGCGCCTGGACGGCGCCGAGCCGCTCGACCACCTGCGCCGCACCGGCCGCGCGCGGGACGACCCCCTGCGCGGCCAGCCGCCACGACCCCACCTCGCGCGCCGCCAGCTCCACCACGCGGACACGCTCCCACCGGCCTCCCACACCGGGTCGTGCCCGGGGCGCCGAGCGTGCGCTGCGCGCGCCGTCCCCGCCCCGGACCGCCCTAGGCTCGTGCGGTGGACACGCCGCTGTGGACCCCCTACGACGGGATGGCCGAGGCCTTCGCCCGGCACGCCGAGGACAGCCCCTACAACGCCCACTACGACCGCCCCGCCGTCCTGGCGGCCCTCGGCGACGTGGCCGGCCGCGACGTCCTGGACGCAGGCTGCGGGCCCGGTCTGTACGCGCGGGCGCTGCTGGACGCGGGCGCGCGGGTCACCGCCTTCGACGCCAGCGGGCCGATGGTCGCCCTGGCCCGCGAGCGCGTCGGCGAGCGCGCCCGGGTGGACCGGGCCGTGCTGGGCCAGCCGCTGCCGTACCCGGACGTCGCCTTCGACGCCGCGGTGTGCGCGCTCGCCGTCCACCACGTCGACGACCGCCCGGCCGCCTTCGCCGAGCTGCACCGGGTGCTGCGTCCCGGCGGCGCGCTCGTCGTGTCGACGACCCACCCGAGCGCCGACTGGCTGCGCCTGGGCGGCTCGTACTTCGACCGCGTCCTGGAGACCGAGACGTGGGGGGAGTGGACGGGACGGCGCCAGGTGCGGTTCTGGCGCGAGCCGCTGTCGGCGCTGTGCGCGGCGGCCACGGGCGCCGGGTTCGTGATCGACCTGCTCGAGGAGCCGCGCCCCGCGGCGAGCATGGGGCAGCGCTACCCGGAGGAGAACGCGAAGCTGGAGCGCGAACCCGGTTTCCTGCTGCTGCGGCTGCGCCGGCTGCCCGCGCCGCTCGGCGGACTGCCCGGGGGGCGTTGAGCGGGCCGGCCCGGCAGGGGGCAGAGTGGGCGCGGGCGGCGCGGACGCCGTCCCCGCGACGACGACGAGAGGCAACGCGTGTCCACCACGTCCACCTGGCTCATCACCGGCTGCTCCACCGGCCTCGGCCGCGCCCTGGCCGAGGAGGTCCTCGGCCGCGGCGACCGCGCGGTCGTCACCGCCCGCGACGCCTCCTCCGTGCAGGACCTCGCCGACGCGCACCCGGACCGGGCGCTGGCCCTGGCCCTCGACGTCACCGACACCGCCCGCGTGGGCGAGGTCGTGCGCGAGGCCGAGGAGCGCTTCGGCGGCGTCGACGTCCTCGTCAACAACGCCGGGTACGGCTACCGCGCGGCCGTGGAGGAGGGCGACGAGCAGGACGTGCAGCGCCTGTTCGCCACCAACGTCTTCGGTCCGGTCGCCCTCACCAAGGCCGTCCTGCCGGGGATGCGCTCGCGCCGGCGCGGCACGATCGTCAACGTCTCCTCGATCGGCGCGCAGATCTGCCCGCCCGGTTCGGGGTACTACGCGGCCACCAAGGCCGCGCTGGAGGGGCTGACGGGCTCGCTGCGCCAGGAGCTGGCGCCGCTGGGGATCACCGCGTTCTCGGTGGAGCCCGGCGGGTTCCGCACCGACTTCGCGGGCCGCTCGCTGACGCAGTCCGCCGAGCCGATCGCCGACTACGCCGACACGGCCGGCAAGCGGCGCAAGGAGCACGACACCGTCCACGGCACCCAGCCGGGCGACCCGGCGCGCGCCGCGAGCGCCATCGTGCGCGCGGTGGACTCCCCGGACGCGCCGGGCCTGCTGCTGCTGGGCACCGACGCGCTGTCGGCGGCCGAGAGCATCCTCGACGCGCGGCGCGCCGAGCTGGAGGCCTGGCGCGAGGTCAGCGCCAGCACCGACTTCTCCTGACGTCCCGGGCCGCTGCCCCACGCCTCAGGTGCGGGGCAGCGCGCCCAGCAGGAGGGTGCGGGCCGCCGCCCGCAGGGCGTCCTCCGGTCCCGCGTGCAGGACCGCCACGGCCGGGTCGAGCTCGTAGGCGGCGCGGACGGCCGGTGGCGGCGAGGCGTAGGGCGCCAGAGCGCCGGCCAGGACCACGAGGTGGAAGCACGCCCGCTCCGCCTCGTCCCCCAGCTCGGGCAGGTGGCGGCGCAGCAGGTCCGCGGCGGCGGTCAGCCGAGCCAGTCCAGACCGCTTGTGCCGCAGCACGACCCCGGTGGGGACGTTGCGCTCCAGGACGCCGCCCTGCGCGCCGACGAGGTCGCACAGCACGCGCCGGCCGGCCAGGGACCGCGCGAGCACGTCGGCCACGTGCTCCGCCCGCTGCACCAGCCCGCGCCCCGCGCCCGCCTCGCCGGCCAGGGCCGCCGACAGCTCCGCGAGCCAGTCCGCCAGCGAGGCGTCGAGCAGGTCCAGGAGAACGGCCTCGCGGGAGTCGAAGTAGCGCAGCACGTTCGACTTGGCCAGGCCCACGCGGCGGCTGAGCTCGTTGAGGCTCAGGTCGGCCACGGGCATCTCGTCGAGCATCGCAGCGGCGGTGTCGAGGACGGTCCGGCGCCGGACCTCGCGCTGCTCCTCGCTGCGGGCGCGCTGGAACGTCACGGCGGGAGGCTAGCAGTTGCGGACCACCGGTCTCTTGACAGCGGACCGGTGGTCTCTTAGCTTCTCCGCACCAGACCGCCGGTCTCTCCAGGAGGACGACATGAGCACGAGGTGGACCGAGCAGCACGTCCCCGACCAGCGCGGCCGGGTGGCCGTCGTGACGGGCGCCAACACCGGACTCGGCCTCGAGACCGCCCGGGTCCTCGCCGCGCGCGGCGCCACCGTCGTGCTGGCCGTGCGCGACCCCGCCAAGGGCCGGGCCGCCGCGGCGCGGGCCGGCGGCGACGCGAGGGTCCAGGAGCTGGACCTGACGTCGCTGGAGTCCGTGCGCGCGGCCGCCGCCGCGCTGCGCGAGGCGCACCCGCGCATCGACCTGCTCGTCAACAACGCGGGCGTGATGTACACGCCGAGGTCGACGACCCGGGACGGCTTCGAGCTCCAGCTCGGCACCAACCACCTCGGCCACTTCGCCCTCACCGGGCTGCTGCTCGACCGGCTCCTGCCCGTCCCCGGCTCGCGCGTCGTGACCGTCAGCAGCGTCGGGCACCGCATCCGCGCGGCGATCCGCTTCGACGACCTGCAGGGCGAGCGCTCCTACTCCCGCGTCGGCGCGTACGGGCAGTCCAAGCTGGCGAACCTGATGTTCACCTACGAGCTGCAGCGCCGGCTCGCCGCGCACGGCACGACCACCGTCGCCGTGGCCGCGCACCCCGGCGCCTCCAGCACCGAGCTGGCGCGCAACGCCCCGGCGGCCGTGCGCTTCGCCGCCGACCGCCTCGCCCCGCTGCTCACCCAGCCGGCCGCGGCGGGCGCCCTGCCGACCCTGCGCGCGGCCACCGACCCGGCCGTCCTCGGCGGGCAGTACTACGGGCCCGACGGCCCCGGGGAGGTGCGCGGGCACCCCGTCGTGGTCACGTCCAGCCCGCAGTCGTACGACCTCGGCCTCCAGCAGCGGCTGTGGACCGTCTCCGAGGAGCTCACGGGCGTCCGGTTCCCCGTCTGAGGACGTGCCCGCGGTGACCGCTCAGGCGCGCGCCAGCCCGACCGCCCGCGGCACCAGGTCCACGACCCGCTCGACGTCCTCCTCGGTCGTCGTGCGCCCCAGCGTCAGGCGCACGGCGGTGCGGGCGGTGTCGGCGTCCAGGCCGCACGCCAGCAGCACGTGCGAGGCGTCCTCGGACCCGGCCGCGCACGCGGACCCGCTGGAGCACGTCACCCCCAGCGCCTCCAGCTCGGCCAGGACGGTCTCCCCGCCCACGCCGGGGAAGCAGAACGAGGCGTGGTGCGGCAGCCGCCGCACCGGGTGGCCCGTCAGCCGCGCGCCGGGCACCGCGGCCAGCACCCCGGCGACCAGCCGGTCGCGCAGCCCGGCCAGGCGCCGGGACTCCTCCTCGCGCGCCGCCTCGGCCAGGTGCAGGGCCACGGCGGTGCCCACCGCGGAGGCCACGTCCACGGTGCCCGAGCGGCGCCCGCGCTCCTGCCCGCCGCCGTGCAGCACGGGTTCCAGCGCGAGCGCGCCGCGCACGTGCAGGAAACCCGCCCCGCGCAGCCCGCCGAACTTGTGCGCGGACGCGGACAGGGCGTCCACCCCCAGGGCGTCGACGTCCAGCGGCAGCGACCCGGCCGCCTGCACGGCGTCGGTGTGCAGCGGGACGCCGCGATCGCGGCAGACCTCCGCGACCTCCGCGAGCGGCTGCACGGTCCCGACCTCGTTGTTCGCGTACATCACCGACACGAGCGTCGTGCCGCCGGTCACGGTGCGCCGCAACGCCTCCAGGTCGAGCACGCCGTCGCCGTCCACGCCGACGACGTCGACGCGGAAACCCTCCGCGCGCAGCGCCAGCGCCGTCTCCAGCACCGCGGGGTGCTCGACGGCGGAGACGACGACGTGCCGCCCGCGCGGCGCGGCGCGCGCGATCCCCGTCACGGCGAGGTTGTCGGCCTCGGTGCCGCCGCCGGTGAACACCACCTCGCCCGGGCGCGCGCCCAGGACGCCGGCGACGACCTCGCGGGCCTGCTCCAGCGCCTCGCGGGCCTCGCGCCCGGCCGCGTGCGCGCTGGACGGGTTCGCGGTCACCCGCGTCAGGTACGGCCAGACGGCCTCCAGCACCTCCCGGCGCGGCGGGGACGTCGCCGCGTGGTCCAGGTACAGCGGCTGCGGGTCCGGCGGCGCGCTCACGAACCCGTCCCGGTCCGGGCGCCCACCAGCACCTCCACGTCCAGGCCGAGGTCGAGGGTGCGGGCGTTCTGCGTCAGCGCGCCCACCGACACCACGTCGACCCCGGTGGCGGCGATCGCCCGCACGGTGTCCAGCCGCACCCCGCCGCTGGCCTCCACGAGCGCCCCGGCCGCCCGGGCGCGGCGCACCCCCTCGGCCAGGTCGTCCAGCGCGAAGTTGTCCAGCAGCACGACGTCGACACCGGCGGCCAGGACGGCGTCGAGCTGGTCGAGGCGGTCGACCTCCACCTCCACGACCGTGGTGTGCGGGACGCGCTCGCGCGCCGCGCGCAGCGCGGCCGTCACGTCCAGGCCCTCGGCGAGCAGGACGGCCAGGTGGTTGTCCTTGACGAGCACGGCGTCCGACAGCGACCAGCGGTGGTTGCGCCCGCCGCCCGCCCGCACCGCCGCGCGCTCCAGCGCCCGCAGGCCCGGCGTGGTCTTGCGGGTGTCGGCGATCCGCGCGCCGGTGCCGGCGACCTCCCCGACGAACCGGGCCGTCAGGGTCGCCACGCCCGACAGGTGCTGCAGCAGGTTCAGCGCGACCCGCTCGGCGCGCAGCACCGCCAGGGCGGTGCCCTCCACGCGGGCCAGGACGTCGCCCGCGGCGAACCGGGTGCCGTCGGGCAGCAGGTCGTGCACGGCGGCGCTGCCGCCGGTGAGCGCGGCGGCCTGCGCGAACGCCTCGCGCGCGGCCGCACCGCCCGCCAGGACGCCCGGTTCGCGGGCGCGCAGCTCGGCGCGGGCGCGGGCGTCGGCCGGCAGCAGCGACTCGCTGGTGACGTCGCCCCACGGGGCGTCCTCGGCGAGCGCGGCCGCGACGACGGCCGCCACGGCCCCGGCGGGGACGGCGGGGGAGGGGGTGCTGGTCACGGGGTCCTCACGAGGGTGCGGCGCCGGGGGGAGGCCGGCGGGAACGGGTGGTCGCGCCGGTGGTGGGCGCCGACGCTCTCCTCGCGCGCCTCGGCGGCGGCCACGAGCAGGCGCCCGGTCAGCAGCAGGGCGGCGTCCTCCAGGGCGCGGCGGTCGGGGGCGGAACCCCCGCTCGCGTCCCACGGGTCGAGGTCGGCCGGTTCCTCCTCGGGGGTGAGCAGCTTGCGCGCCACCGCCAGGCCGGCGGCCTCGCGGACCAGGCCGGCGTGCTCCCACATCGCCGCGCGCAGCTCGCGGCGGGCGACGTGGGACGCCTGCGCCGCACAGGGTCCGGGCAGGGCCAGGACGTCTTCCGCGGCGGGCAGGACGAACGGGCCGCCCCCGGCGAGCACGGAGGCGGCGACGCGCCGGGCCACGACCACGGCCTCCAGCAGCGAGTTCGAGGCCAGCCGGTTCGCGCCGTGGACGCCCGTGCAGGCGACCTCCCCGGCCGCCCACAGGCCCGGCACGGTGGTGCGCCCGTCGGTGTCCGTGCGCACCCCGCCCATCCAGTAGTGCGCCGCGGGCGTGACCGGCACCGGCTCGGTGGCCGGGTCCACGCCCTGCGCCCGGCACATCGCGGCGATGCCGGGGAAGCGCACGTCGAACGGCACACCGGTGCGCGCGGCGATCCCCGTGGCGTCCAGCAGGGCCGGGCGCCCGCCGCGGGCGGCCATCGCGGCGGCCAGCGCGCGGGCCACCACGTCGCGCGGCGCCAGCTCGGCCCGCTCGTCGACGGCCGGCATGAACCGGTGCCCGGCGGCGTCCAGCAGGAGCGCGCCCTCGCCGCGCACGGCCTCGGAGACGAGGAAGGGCTCGGGCAGCGCGGCCGCGGTGGGGTGGAACTGGTACATCTCCAGGTCGGCGACCGCCGCGCCCGCGCGCCAGGCGGCGGCCACGCCGTCCCCGGTGGCCACCGCCGGGTTGGTGGTGCGGGAGAACAGCTGCCCGGCGCCGCCGGTCGCGAGCACGACGGCGCGGGCGCGCACCCGGTGCGGCCGCTCGCGCCCGTCGGTCCCGCGCACCAGCAGGTCGGCGCCGCGCACGACGCCGTCCTCGACGAGGAGCCCGGCCAGGCAGGCGTCCTCCAGGACGCCGGTCGCGCTGCGCCGCACCGCGTCCGCGAGCGCGGCGGCGATGACCGCGCCGGTGCGGTCGCCGCCGGCGTGCAGGACGCGCGCCCGCGCGTGGGCGGCCTCCAGCCCCAGCGCCCACGAGCCGTCGGCGGCGCGGTCGAAGACCACGCCCCACTCCACGAGGCGGCGCACCGCGTCCGGCCCGGCGGCGGCCAGCACGCGCGCGGCCGCGACGTCGGTCAGGCCCGCGCCGGCGGCCACGGTGTCCGCGGCGTGCGCGGCCACGTCGTCGGGGCCGGTGGCCGCGGCCATCCCGCCCTGGGCGCGGGCCGTGCTGCCCTCGCCGAGGGCGGTCTTGGTGGCCAGCAGCACGTGGACGCCGGGACGGGCCGACAGCTCCAGCGCGACGGCCGCGCCCGCCAGGCCGCCGCCGACCACGAGCACGTCGCAGTCGGCGCCCGGCAGGACGCGCCCGGCGTCCCGGGTCACGGGACGACCGCCAGCATCCGCTCCAGCGCCGTGCGGGCGTCGCGGGCCACGTCGTCGTCCACCCGCACCCGGTTGACGACCTCGCCGCGCACCAGCGCCTCCAGCACCCACGCCAGGTAGGCGGGGTGGATGCGGTACATCGTCGAGCACGGGCACACGACGGGGTCCAGGCACGTGATCGTCAGGTCGGGCCGGGCGTCGGCCAGGCGCCGCACCATGTTGATCTCGGTGCCGATCGCGAACGACGTCCCCGCGGGCGCGGCGTCCACGACGGCCTGGATGTACTGGGTCGAGCCGTCCTCGTCGGCGGCGTCCACCACCTCGGCCGGGCACTCGGGGTGCACGACGACGCGCACGGCCGGGTCGGCGGCGCGGGCGGCCTCGATCTGCTGCACGGTGAACCGCTGGTGCACCGAGCACCAGCCGCGCCACAGCAGCACGCGCGCGTCGAGCAGGTCGTCGGCGGAGTTCCCGCCGCGCGGCTTGCGCGGGTCCCACACCGGCATCGCGGAGACGGGCACGCCCATCGCCTTCGCGGTGTTGCGGCCCAGGTGCTGGTCGGGGAAGAACAGCACCCGCTGCCCGCGCTCGAACGCCCACTCCAGGACCTGCCGGGCGTTGGAGGACGTGCAGACGATCCCGCCGTGCGCGCCGCAGAACGCCTTCAGGGCCGCGGAGGAGTTCATGTACGTGACGGGCACGACCGGGACCCTCCCGTCGGCGCCCGGCCCGCTGCCGTACAGGGCCTCCAGCTGCTGCCAGCAGGCGGTGACGGCGTCGATGTCGGCCATGTCGGCCATCGAGCAGCCGGCCGCGAGGTTGGGCAGCACGACGGCCTGGTCGGGACGGGTGAGCAGGTCGGCGGTCTCGGCCATGAAGTGCACGCCGCAGAACACGACGAACTCCGCGGCGTCGCGCTGCTGGGACTGCCGGGCCAGCTGGAAGGAGTCGCCGACGAAGTCGGCGTACCGGACGACCTCGTCGCGCTGGTAGAAGTGCCCGAGGACCGTCAGGCGCTCGCCCAGCGCCTCCTTGGCGGCCAGGATCCGCCGGTCCAGCTCCTCGCCCGGCAGCAGGCGGTACTCGGCCGGGATCTGCTGCTGCACGGGCGTGGTGGCCGGGGCGACGTCCTGCCGGGAGGCGCCGGCGCCGTAGGTGGGCAGCGGCAGCGGGCGGCCGGGGGCCGCGTCGAACTGCCAGGGCCCGGTGGGCAGGTCCGGGTCGCACGTCTGCTCCTCGACCCGCCCCGGGGTGCGGGCGAGCAGCGCGATCTGCGTGGGGACGGACGCCACGGCGTACCTCTTCTCGTCGGGCCCGGCGGTGCCGCGGCTCTCGGGGGGACTGCGGGAGTTCGTGCGGGGGTTCGTGCGGGTCTCAGGCGAGCGGGCCGGCGGGGGCGAAGGGCCCCGCGGACCCCTCGGGCACGACGGCCCGGTACAGCTCCGGCGGCCGGTGCCGCCCGCCGGACTGGCGTTCGCCCGTGGCCACGACGGACCCGGAGCGCTCCACCTGGCGGCGGAAGTTCGCCGGGTCCAGCGGCCGCTGCAGGATCGCCTCGTGGACCTCGCGCAGCTCCGCCAGCGAGAACCGCTCGGGCAGCAGGTGCAGGGCCACGTGGGCGTGCTGGACCTTCGTCCGCAGCCGCCACAGCGCGTACTGGACGACCTCGTCGTGGTCGAAGGCCAGGCCGGTGCAGTCGTCCGCGGCCGTCCAGCGCACGTTCTCCTCCTCGACGGCGTGCTCGGCGAGGTGGTTGCGCACGAGGGCGGAGTAGACGACGGACACGACCCGCTGGCCGGGGGAGCGGTCGGGGCGGCCGAAGGTGTAGAGCTGCTCCAGGTAGCTGGGGCGCAGGCCGGTCGTCTCGGCCAGGGTGCGCCGGCCGGCGTCGCTCAGGCTCTCGTCCGTGCGCACCCACCCGCCGGGCAGCGCCCACCGCCCGCAGTGGGGGTCGCGCGTGCGGCGCACCAGCGGCAGGTGGACGCGGCGGTCGCCCGCGCGGTCGGGCAGGAGCGCGAAGATCACCGTGGAGACGGCGACGAGGATCGCCCGCTGCGACTGCTCCACCGACCCCGCCACTCCCTCGCGCCCACCGGCCCCGGGCGGACCGGCCGCGGCGGGGAGTAAGGGTGGTTCTGACAACAACTCCTGGAGCAGGATACGACAGCCCCCGCCGCGGTGTCGAGCGGTTCCGGCGACCTCGCGGGAGCGCTCCCACCGCGCGGTTCGCGGGCGGCGAAACGGGGGTGACACCGGCGCCGGGCGGACGTACGGTCGGAGGACACGGGAAGGGAGGTGGTCCGGTACATGAGTTCTCATCGGACGCGTGAGGTGGCTGCCCGCTAGCAGCTGCGTGATGGACGCGGACCGCTCTGGTCGCCCCGCGCAGCGCGGCGAATCCACGGCAGTCACCGGGTCCCCGGGCGCCGGCCTTGTCCAGCCGGCCCCGTCCCGAGCGATCGGGACGGGAAGAGCCCGGGGACTTCCTCGTCCCCGGGCCCGGTCGTGCTCGTGCGGCGCTGGTGCCGCAGCCGGTGCTGCTGCTCAGACGGTGCGGACGACGTCCTCGTAGGCCAGGCGCGGCAGGCGCGGGTGCCCGACCTCCCGGTCGGCGACACCGACGTTGACCACGGCGAGGACCTCCTGGTCCAGCCCCGTGAAGAACGCCTCCTCGATCGCCGGCGCGTCGATGCCGGTCATCGGGCCCGCGTCCAGGCCCAGCGCCCGGATCCCGATCACCAGGTAGGCCAGCTGCATGGCCCCGTTGAAGACGGCCGTGCGGTGGCGGGGCTCCTCGTCGAGGAAGTGGTCCCGCGCGCCGGGGTAGTGCGGGAAGACCTCCGGCAGGCGGTCGTGGAAGTTGCGGTCCGCGGCGACGACGACCGACAGGGGCGCGCGGCGCACCTTGTCGCCGTTGCTGCCGCTCATCATCGTGGCCAGGCGCTCGCGGGCCTCCGGCGTGCGCACCAGCAGCAGCCGCACCGGCTGGGTGTTCATGCTCGTGGGCGCGTACTTGACGAGGTCGTAGATCGCGCGGACCTGCTCGTCGGTGACCTCCTCGCCGGTGAAGGCGCCGGCGGTGCGGGCCTCGCGGAAGAGCAGGTCGGCGGCGGCCTCGTCGAGGCGGCGGGTCTCGGTGGTGACGGTCACGGGGGAGTGCCTCCGGGTGCGGTGGAACGGTGCTTGAAGCGACAACATCCCACGGCCGGGGGGTGTTCCGCGCGCCGGGGCTCAGCTCCTGATCCGGGCGTAGTCCGCCAGGGATCGGCGGCGCTCCTCGGCGTGGTCGACGATCCGCTCCGGGTAGCCGTGCGCGTAGCCCTCGGCGTGCTCCCACGGCTCGTGGGCGGCCTTCCCCGGCAGGTGCCGCAGCTCCGGCACGTAGCGGCGCACGTACTCCCCGTCGGGGTCGAAGCGCTTGCCCTGCGTGACCGGGTTGAAGATCCGGAAGTACGGCGCCGCGTCGGTGCCCGAGCCCGCCACCCACTGCCAGCCGTGGCTGTTGCTGGCCAGGTCCGCGTCGCGCAGGCCCCGCATGAAGGTGCGCGCCCCGAAGCGCCAGTCCACGTGCAGGTCCTTGACGAGGAAGCTGGCGACGATCATCCGCACCCGGTTGTGGACCCAGCCCACCGTCCGCAGCTGGCGCATCCCCGCGTCCACGACGGGGTAGCCCGTGCGGCCCTCCTCCCAGGCGCGGAAGTCCTCGCCCGGCTCGGTGTACTGCAGCGCCTCCAGCTGGGGCCGGTAGTACTCGCGGGCCGTCTCCGGCCGGTGCCAGAGCACGTCGGCGTAGAAGTCGCGCCAGGTCAGCTCGTCGCGGAAGGTCTGCGCCGACTCCACCGCCGCCTCCGAGCGCCGCCGCGCCAGCGCCGCCAGCAGCGTGCGCGGGTGCAGCTCGCCCCACTTCAGCGCGTGCGACAGCTGCGAGGTGCCGTCCAGGTCCGGGCGGTCGCGGTGGTCGGCGTACTCGCCCAGGGCCGTCGCCAGGAAGCGCTCCCAGCGCTCGTGAGCGGCCGCCTCGCCCGCCGGGGGCAGCTCGACGCCGCCCGCGTCCGGCTCGTCCGGCCAGTGCGCACCGTCCACGCCCTCGCCGGCGTCCGCGGCCCAGCGCACCCGGCCGGGGGTGTCCGCCGGCGCGGGCCAGCCGTGCGCGCGGTGGGCGCGGGCGAAGGCGGAGAAGACCTTGAACGGCTCCCCGGAGCCGTTGAGCAGGGTGCCCGGCCCCACGGCGTAGGGGGTGCCCGTGCGCACCAGCTCGCGCCCGTCACCGGCCAGCGCGGCGGCCACGGCCTCGTCGCGGCGGCGCCCGTGCGGCCCGGCGTCGGCGCTGACGTGCACCCGCCGCGCGCCCGCCCGGGCGGCGACCTCGGGCACGAGCCGGGCCGGGTCGCCGCGCTCGACGACCAGCCGCCCGCCCAGGTCGGCGTCCAGGGCGCGCAGCGAGCGCAGCAGGTAGGTGCGCCGCACGTCGCCCGAGGGGCCCCACAGCGCCGGGTCCAGCACGAACAGGGGGACGACCTCGCCGTCGGCGGCCGCCTGGAGCAGGGCGGGGTGGTCGCGCAGCCGCAGGTCGCGGCGGAACCACAGGACGCTGCGGCCGGCGTGGTCGGACTGGTCGGCCTGGCCGGAGGGGCGCGCGCTCACGCCCGGCGACGCTAACCGCCGCCGGGCACCCCCGCGAGGCGTGGGCGCCCGTCCCGGGCCCGCGGGGACGGAGCGGACCGGACCAGGGGTGCTGCGGGAGGGCCCGGTACCGGAGAATGGTCGTCGTGAGCGACCTCATCGACACCACCGAGATGTACCTGAAGACGGTCTTCGAGCTGGAGGAGGAGGGTGTCGTGCCGATGCGCGCCCGCATCGCCGAGCGCCTGCACCACTCCGGCCCCACGGTGTCGCAGACGGTCGCCCGCATGGAGCGCGACGGGCTGCTGCACGTGGGGGCGGACCGCCGCCTGGAGCTGACCGACGCCGGTCGCACCAAGGCGATGCGCGTCATGCGCAAGCACCGGCTCACCGAGCGCCTGCTCACCGACGTCATCGGGCTGGACTGGCCGCTGGTGCACGAGGAGGCGTGCCGCTGGGAGCACGTCATCTCCGAGGAGGTCGAGAAGCGCCTCGTCGACATCCTCCACCACCCGCAGTCCGACCCCTACGGCAACCCGATCCCGGGCCTGGAGGAGCTGGGCGAGGTCGGGCCCGCCGAGCCGTTCCGCGCCGAGGGCGTGCGCCCGCTGACCAGCCGGGACCTGGCCGGGCGCGACCTCGTCGTGCGGCGCCTGGGCGAGCCGCTGCAGACCGACGTGGACCTGCTGGCCCGCTTCGCGCGCGCCGGGCTGCGCTCGGGGGCCGTGGTCGTGGCCACGAGCGTGCCGGGCGGACTGGAGGTCGCCGTCCGCGGTGACGGGGACGCCGCAGTGGTGAAGCTCACGACGGCCGAGGCCAACCACGTCTTCGTCGCCGAGACCGCCTGAGCCGGAGCGGGTCCCGCCGCCGTCGGCTCACCGGTCGTTCACCGGGCGTCACGTCACGTCACCTGTTCGGCACGCGCTCGTGACCGGTGCGTGACATCGGTGTGAGCCGTCGGCTACTGTTCCCGCCGTTCCCCGGCCACTGACCGGGGAGCCCTCCCGCGGACGCCGAGCCCTGCCAGCGCGGAGAGGTCCCCCGACAGACCCATGGCAGGGACGGGGAAACCAACTTCCGGGCAGCCCCGCCTCCGGGCGGAGCGGTCCTCGGGGTGAAGCCGGCGAGAGCCGGCCGGGCGAGACTCCCGCCCGAACCCGACAGCTAACCTCGCAGGCGTCGGAGAGGCCCACACCTGTGACGACTCGCGTCCCGGCGCGCCACCGCGCGCCCGTCCGTCCCCTCACCCCCCTCACCGGTCTCGCGGAGACGGTCGGCCGCAGCGCCGGCGCCGCCGGCCGCGGTGTCGCCGTCGTGGCCGCCGCCGGGGGGCTCGCCCTCTCGGTCGCCGCCCCCGCCGGCGCCGCCCCCGCCCCCGCCGCCGTGGACGCCTCGGTCCGCACCGCGGTCAGCGCGGCCTTCAGCACCAGCCCCGTCGGCGTCGTCGCGGCCCCGGCCACCGCCGCCGCGCAGGTGGTGGCGACCACCGCCGCCTTCACCACGGTGCCCACCCCCGCCCCGCCGCCCCCGCCCCCCC
>NZ_JBEUEI010000040.1:0-30404 GCF_041020755.1 Kineococcus terrestris
GGGGGGGGGGGGGCGGCCGCGGGGGGGGGGGGCGGGGGGGGGGGGGGGGGGTGGGGGCGGGGGGCCCCCCCCCCCCACCCCCCTCGCGCACAGTTCGCCGAAGCAACGTGCTCCGAGCGGCGACCCCCCTGCGAGAGACGCGACGAGGCCCGCCCCCGGCGGGGGGCGGGCCTCGGTGGGAGCCGCCTCGGGGAATCGAACCCCGGACCTACGCATTACGAGTGCGTCGCTCTGGCCGACTGAGCTAAGGCGGCACGTGCCCTCGCGGGCACGCGGACGACTCTACAGGACACCCGCGGTGACCCTCACCCCGCGCACGGCGGCCCGCTCAGCAGCGCGTGCCGTCCTCGGGCACCTGCCCGCCGACGAGGTAGGCGTCCACGGCCTCGTCGACGCAGGCGGAGGCGCCCATCCGGTAGGCGGTGTGCCCGTCGCCGTCGAAGCTGAGCAGGACACCGCTGGACAGCTGCTCCGCCAGGCCCTCCGCCCACGCGTACGGGGTGGCCGGGTCGCGGGTGGTGCCCACGACGACGATCGGGTCCGCGCCCTCCGCGGTCACCGGCGCGGGCGCGGACACCGCCGGGAACGGCCACTGCGCGCACGGCAGGGAGCTCCACGCCAGGAACGGGCCGAACGTGAGGGCCCGGTCGGCGAGGTCGTCCGCGGCGGCGGCCACGTCCGCCACGCCCTCGACCTGGCCGCGGTCCAGGCAGTTGACGGCGTAGATCGCCGTGATGAGGTTGTCGGTGTACTCGCCGTCCTCGCCGCGGCGGGAGTAGGCGTCGGCGAAGGCCAGCAGCGGGGCGCCGTCGCCGCGGAAGGCCGCCGTCAAGGCGTCGGACAGGTCCGGCCACTGGGACTGCAGGTACAGCGGCTGCGCGAGGCCGTAGTAGCCCAGGCCCTGGGTCAGCTCCCGGTCGGTGCCCGTGCCCAGGGGCGCGGCGTCCAGGGAGTCCAGCAGCGCGCGCACCTGCGCGACGCCGTCGTCGACGCTGCCGCGCAGCGGGCACCCGGAGGCGGACAGGCAGTCCTCGACGTAGGCGCGCAGCGCCGTCTCGAAGCCCTGCGCCTGCCCGAGGTCGACGTCCTCGCCGCCCAGGGAGGGGTCGATGGCGCCGTCGAGGACGAAGCGGCCCACGCGGCCGGGGAAGCGCTCGGCGTAGGCGGCGCCGATGGACGTGCCGTACGACTTGCCGAGGTAGCTGAGCTTGTCGTCGCCGAGGGCGGCGCGCAGGACGTCCAGGTCGCGGGCGACGCTGCCGGTGTCGACGTGCGGGGCCAGCGGGTCGTCCGCGCACGCCTCGCCGAGGCCGCGGGACAGCTCCTCCCAGCGCTCGACCTCTGCCGGGTCGTCGGGGGTGGCGTCGGCGGCCAGGAACTCGTCGAGCTGGGCCGGCTCCACGCAGCGCAGCGGCTCGGACTGCCCGACGCCGCGCGGGTCGAACCCGACGACGTCGAAGTGCGCCCGCACGGCGTCGCTGACGACGCCCTGCGCGAGGCGGGCGTACTCGACGCCGGATCCGCCGGGCCCGCCGGGGTTGAGGACGAGGGAGCCGAGGCGGTCCTCGCCGGAGGCGCCGGCCGGCAGCCGGACCAGGGCCAGGCTGGTGGTGCCGGCGGCGGGGTCGTCGTGGTCCAGGGGCACGCTCAGGCGCGAGCACTCGAACCCGCCCTGGCAGTCGGTCCACGTCAGCCGCTGCTCGTAGAAGGGGGCCAGCGCGGGGTCGTCGGCCGGTTCGCCGGCCACGGCGGTGGCCGTCGCGACGGGCACGGGGTCGGGGCCGTCGTCGAAGGCGGAGCAGCCGGTGAGCAGCAGGGCCGCGGCGAGCCCCGCCGCGAGCGGGAGGGCCGGGCGGGGCGGGCGGGTCGTGCGCATGGTGCCCTCCACGCTACGTGCCGCACCGCCGTCCGCGGCTGTGACGACGGCCACGGGGACGGCGGCTCAGGACCGGTCGCCGAGCCAGTCCGGGCGCGGGCCCAGCCCGAGGCGGTGGCGGGCGGCCTCCTCCGAGGGGCTGCGCGGGCCCAGCAGCGCGCGGGTGGCGCGCAGCTGGGCGCGGGTGGCGGCCAGCCGGGCGCGGGCCCGCGGCGACGACGTGCGCCCGGGCACCTGCGCCCACGGCGCCACGACCGGGGAGACCAGGTGCGCGGCCGCGCCCGCCAGCCCCGTGTAGAAGACCGCCTCGGCGCGCCCGAGGCCGGGCGGGGCGCCGAGGAAGCGGCGCAGGTCCTCCGGCACGGGCGCCAGCCGGTCGCGGTGCGCGGCCAGCGCCTCGGCCAGCCCGGCGCGCGAGTCCGGCAGGTCGCGCGCGCCGAGGGCGCGGGCGCTGCGGGCCCAGTCGGCGACGTAGCGGTCCGGCCAGCCGCGGCCGTGGCGGCGGGTCAGGTCGCGCCCGACCGCCAGCTGGGCGGCGAGGAAGGCGTCGGTGAAGGCCAGGTGCACCCAGCGCAGCAGGTCCGGGTCGGAGGCGGAGTACGGCTGCCCGCCGGGTCCGGTGCCGCGCACCCGCCGGTGCATCCCCCGCACCCGCGCGGCCTCCCGCTCGGCCAGCTCGGCGGAGCCGAAGGTGCTGACGACCAGCCAGCGCGCCGTGCCGGCCAGCCGCGCCCACGGGTCGCGCTGGTAGTCGGAGTGGGCCTGCACGCCCGCCAGGGCCAGCGGGTGCGCGCCCTGCCCGACGAGGGCGGCGACCCCGCCGACGAGGGTCGCCAGGTCGCCGTGGACGCGCCAGACCACCCCGCCCGGCTCGAACCAGCCCTCGCCGGTGCCGACCAGCGCGATGTCGCGCACCCAGGAGGGCGCGCCGGACGGGTCGCCGGAGACGCGGCTGCGGAAGGTGGCGCGCACGCGCGCGGGCAGGCCCGCTCCCCGTGGCGCGGCGGCGGGCGTCGCGGACGTCACCGCCCCAGCGTCACCGGCGCCCGGCCGGTCCGCGACCCGGTGCGGGCGCCGTCCGCCCGCGCCTGGGACACTGGCGCCTCGGGCGGAGAGGGGTGGGACGGCTGACCAGCGTGCTGCGGACGGGACCGGACGCGGCGGCGGGGGTGCGGTCGTGACCATCGGCGAGCTCAACTGGACGGTGCTGGGCACCGCGGCGCTCGTGCTCGTGGCCGTCGCCGCGGTCCGCCTGTCCACCCGCGCGGGCCTGCCGACGCTGCTGCTGTACCTGGGCCTGGGCCTGCTCATCGGCGAGGCCGGGCTGGGCCTGGACTTCGACGACGCGGCCGTCACGCAGGCCGCGGGCCTGTTCCTGCTGGCGGTGATCCTCGCCGAGGGCGGTCTGACGACCCGCTGGGAGACGGTGCGGCCCGTGCTGGGGCTGGCGACGGTCCTGGCCACGGGCGGGGTGGTGGTCAGCGTCGCGGTGACGGCCGCCGTCGCGCACCTGGCGCTGGGCGTGGATCTGCGCACGGCCGTGCTGCTGGGGGCGGTGGTGTCCTCCACCGACGCCGCCGCGGTGTTCTCCGTCCTGCGCCGGCTGCCGGTGCGGGCCCGCACGCGCGCCGCGCTGGAGGCGGAGTCCGGGCTCAACGACCCGCTGGTCGTCATCCTCGTCACCGTCGTCGTCTCCCCCAGCTGGGAGGAGGCCGAGCCGCTGCTGCTGGCCGGGCAGGTCCTCTACCAGCTCGTGGTGGGGGCGGCGCTGGGGCTGGTGGTGGCGCGCGCCGGCGGCTGGGTGCTGCGCCGCAGCGCCCTGCCGTCGGCGGGCCTGTACCCGATCGCGACGCTGGCGATCGCCCTGCTGGCGTTCGCGGTGGCCGGGGTCGCGGGGGCGTCCTCGTTCCTGGCCGTCTACGTGGCCGGGCTGTGGCTGGGCAACGCGGAGCTGCCGCACCGCACGGCGACGATCGGCTTCACCGAGGCGCTGGCCTGGCTGGCGCAGATCTCGCTGTTCGTGCTGCTGGGGCTGCTGGCCAGCCCGTCGCGGCTGCCGGAGGCCCTCGTGCCGGCCCTCGTCGTGGGCGGCGGGCTGCTGCTGGTGGCGCGGCCGCTGTCGGTGCTGGTGTCGGCGACGCCGTTCCGGGTGCCGTGGCGCGAGCAGGTCTTCGTCTCGTGGGCGGGCCTGCGCGGGGCGGTGCCCATCGTGCTGACGACGATCCCGCTCAGCGTCGGCCTGGAGGCGGCCACGCAGGTCTTCGACGTCGTGTTCCTGCTGGTCGTGGTGTTCACGCTGCTGCAGGCGCCGACGCTGCCGTGGCTGGCGCGACGGCTGGGCGTCGTGGAGGACGCCGCGCCCAGCGACGTCGACGTCGACTCCGCGCCCCTGGAGGGGCTGGGCGCGGACCTGGTGCAGTTCCGGGTGCCGCGCGGCTCGCGGCTGAACGGCGTGACGGTGCAGGAGCTGCGCCTGCCCGGCGACACCGTCGTCTCGCTCGTGGTGCGCGAGGGCCGCAGCGTCGTTCCGGGACCGGCCACGCCGCTGCGCACGGGCGACGACCTGCTGCTGGTGGTGCGCGAGGCGGACCGCGACGCGGTGACGCGCCGGCTGCGGGCGGTCAGCCGCGGTGGCCGGCTGGCCGGCTGGCGCCGCCCGGACGACGAGCCGGCGGCACCCTGAGCGGGTTCAGGCGCCGGTGGCCCGGTCGCCGGCCCGCCGGCGCTCCTCGTCCTCCAGGCGCCGGGCCAGCTCGTCCTCCTCGAGCCGGGAGGGGTCGACCTGGCCGGTGCGGTAGGCGGCCCGCCCGACCATGTGCGCGGCCACGGGCACGGTGATGAGCTGGAACGCGCCGATGGCGACGAGGGTGGCCACGTCCGTCTCGGTGCGCAGCCGCAGGCCGACGCCGAGCAGGGCCAGCAGCACGCCGAGGACCTGCGGCTTGGCGGTCACGTGCATGCGGGCCAGCACGTCGGACAGGCGCAGCAGGCCGATCGCGGCGACGAGCGTGAGCGCGGCCCCCAGCAGCAGGCAGACGGCGGAGACGACGTCGAGGGCGGTGTCCAGCGCGCTCACGGGCGCTCGCCCCCGGACTGCTCCTCGGCCGGGTCCTCGAGACCGTCCCGCGCGGCGTAGCGGGCGACGCTGACGGCGCCGACGAACCCGACGAGGGCCAGGACGACGATGACCGGCAGCGTGGAGGCGTGCCGGTTGACCGCCGCCTCCACGGCCAGGGCGATGACGACGACGGACACGACGACGTCGAGGGCGATGACCCGGTCGAGCATCGTCGGGCCGACGGCGGCGCGCACCAGGGCGAGGGCGGCGGCCGCGGCGAGCATCACCACGCACGCGGCGAGGACAGCGGTCACGGGGTCGTCTCCACGGGGTCGGGGGCCTGGCAGCGCCGGTCGGTGCCGTCGGCGCGGCAGCGCTCCTCGTAGGCGGCGACGGCGGCGGGCGCCGCGAAGGTGCGCACGACGGCCCGCTCGGCGAGCGCCACCCGCCGCCGGGCGCGCTCGCGCTCGGCGGCCGTGCCCGCGCCGAGCGCGTGCACGTACATCCAGCCGTGCTCCCAGCCGCGCTCCGTCGTGGTCGGGGGGACGACCTCGACGATGACGCTGCCCGGCACCAGCGACGTCACCTGCGCGGTCATGGCGGTGAACAGGTCGGAGTCGCTGTGCAGGGGCACGCCGACGACGGAGTTCTGCGGCTGGCTCCCGGGCCGCAGCGCCAGCCACGCCACCTGGCCGCTGGCGCGCACGAGGTCCAGCACGAACCGGGCGGCGAAGGCGACCAGGCGCAGCGGGCGCAGCCGCACGCCCAGCTCGACGGGCGGCAGCGGCAGCACGACGGTCACGAGCAGGGCCAGCAGCAGGCCCGAGAGCACGTTGGCGATCGACACGTCGCCCCACAGCAGCAGCCACAGGACGACGAGCCCGGCGAGCACCACGGGGTGGACGCGCTCGCGCAGCGGCCCGCCGGGGCGCAGCCGGGCGCGGGAGCGGACGTCCTCGGGCAGCTTCACCGCGGCACCTCCGGGACGCGCTCGTGCAGGACGGTGGAGGTGTAGGGGGTGCGCTCGAGCAGGTCGTCGGCGGCGCGGTCGCTGACGCCGAACAGCGGCCCGGCGACCACGGTGATCGCCGCGCCGACGGCGACGAGCGCGGCCGTGGGGGCGACCATCCCGCGGGGCACGCTGGTGCGCTCCTCGAGGGCGGTCCCGCCGGAACGGCCGGTGGCGCCCCCGGTGCCGGCGCGGTCGGCGGCACCCTCCGGGAGGTCCCCGGGGGCCGGGGGCTCCTGCCAGAAGGCGCGGTTCCACACCTTGGCGATGGCGTACAGGGTCAGCAGGCTGACGACGACGCCGCCGGCGACCAGGACGTGCGCCTCCCAGGTGCCGGCGTCGACACCGGCCTGCAGGAGGGCCAGCTTGCCGAGGAACCCGGAGAACGGCGGGATGCCGGCGAGGTTGAGGGCGGGCACGAAGAACAGCACGGCGAGCAGGGGCGCGCGCTTGGCCAGCGATCCGAGGTGGTCGAGGTTCGTGCTGCCGGAGTGCCGCTCCACGAGACCGGTCACGAGGAACAGCGTCGTCTGGACCGTGATGTGGTGCGCGACGTAGAAGACCGCCCCGGACAGCCCCGCGGCCGATCCCAGGGCCACGCCGAACACCATGTAGCCGATGTGGCTGACGAGGGTGAAGGACAGCAGGCGCTTGACGTCGCTCTGGGCGACGGCGCCGAGGATGCCGACGACCATCGTGGCCAGCGACACCCACAGCAGCAGCCGGTTCACCCCGCCGACGCCGGGGAACAGCAGCGTCTCGGTGCGGATGACCGCGTACACGCCGACCTTGGTGAGCAGGCCGGCGAACACGGCGGTGACGGGGGCCGGAGCGGTCGGGTAGCTGTCGGGCAGCCACGCCGACAGGGGGAACACGGCGGCCTTGATGCCGAACCCGACCAGCAGCAGCAGGTGCAGCACGAGCTGGACGTCGGGGTCCACCTGCGGCAGCCGCAGCGCCAGCTCGGCCATGTTCACCGTGCCGGTCGCCATGTAGACGAGGGCGATGGCGGTGAGGAACACCAGGGAGGACAGCAGGCTGACGACGACGTACGTCGTGCCGGCCCGCACCCGCGCCTTCGTCCCGCCGAGGGTGAGCAGGATGTAGCTGGCCGCCAGCAGGACCTCGAACCCGACGTAGAGGTTGAACAGGTCGCCCGACAGGAACGCGTTGGACACGCCGGCGGACAGCACGAGGTACGTCGGGTGGTAGATGGAGACGGGGGCGCCCTCCTCCCCGTCGGCGATGCCCTGGGCCAGGGAGTACAGCAGGACGGCGAGGGTCACGACCGAGCTGACCACGAGCATGAGCGTGGACAGCCGGTCGGCCACGAGCGGGATGCCCAGCAGGGGCGGCCAACCGCCGACGTCGACGGAGTAGGTGCCGCGACCGGAGTCGGTGAGCACCAGCAGGGTCACCGCGGCGGCCACCACCACCGACAGCACGGTGACGCTGATGGCCCGCTGGGCGTTGGGCCTGCGGGCCAGGGCCAGGGTCAGGCCGGCGCCGAACAGCGGCAGGACGACGGGCAGCGGCAGCAGCACCCGGGCGAGGGAGTCCATCGGGTCCATCAGCCGCCCACCGCCTCGGAGTCGTCGGGTCGCAGGGCGTCGGCCAGCGGCGGGGCGTCCGGGTCGCCGGCGCTCGCGGCCGACCGGCCGGCCCTGCCCGGGCCGGTGCGCTCCCCGGCGGTGGTGCCGTCGTCGCGGGACTCGTCGTCGTAGCTGGCGGAGGCCTGGTCGCGGTCCGCGCGGCGGACGATGCGGCGGTCCTCGACGTCGTCCTGCACCTCGTCGTGGCCGTTCAGCTGCCAGCTGCGGTACGACAGGGCGAGCACGAAGGCGACCATCCCGAGGGTGATGACGATGGCGGTGAGGACCATCGCCTGCGGCAGCGGGTCGCTCATCTCCCCGATCGGGGTGCGTCCCACGATCGGCGCGCCGCCGGGGGGGCCGCTGGCGACGAGGAACAGCACGTTGACGCCGTTGCTCAGCAGGGTGATGCCGACGAGCACGCGGGTCAGGGTGCGTTCCAGCAGCAGCGAGACGCCGGCGGCGACGAGGACGCCGGAGACGACGACGAGGGTGATGTTCGGGCTCACGGGCTGCCCACCTCCTGCTCGTGCCGGGCCCGGGCGTCCCGGGCCGCGGCGACCTCCTCGTCCTCGTCCAGGTCGTCCAGGTCGTCCGCGTCGTGGTCGGCGGCGTCCGGTTCGTCGGCGTCCTCGATCTGCCGGTCGATCTCGGCGCCCAGGCTGCGGATGACGTCGACGACGAGGCCGACGACGAGCATCCAGACGCCGACGTCGAAGAACAGCGAGGTGACGAGCTTGACGTGCCCGAGCAGGGGGACGTCCTGCTCGACGATCGCGGTCTGCAGCACGTCGACGCCCAGCAGGATGCCGAGCAGACCCGTGCCGGCGGACAAGAACAGGCCCGTGCCCAGCAGCCAGCCGGCGCTGATGGGCACGGCGGCGTTGAACTCGTACCGGCCGCCGGCCAGGTAGCGCACCACGAGGGCCAGGCCGGCGACGAGGCCGCCGGCGAAACCGCCGCCCGGGGAGTTGTGCCCGGCGAACACCAGGTAGATCGACAGCACGACGACGGCGTGGAACGTCAGCCGGGTGGCGACCTCGAAGACCACCGAGCGGCGCTCGGGGGCCACCGTGCTCTCGGCGGGCAGCCAGCGCGTGGACCGCGCCGGGCTGCGCTCTGGCACGGGTGCGCGCAGGACGGCGTCGCCGGCGCGGTCGACGGCGCCCGTCCGGCGGCGGAAGACCAGGCTGGCGACGCCGGTGGCGGCCACCAGCAGGACGGAGATCTCGCCCATGGTGTCCCAGGCGCGCGCGTCGACGAGGGTGACGTTGACGACGTTCGCGCCGCCGCCGTAGTCGTAGGCCCACTGCGGCAGGTCCACGGAGGTGGGGACGGCGACCCGCGCGCCGGAGGCGACGAGGGCGAACGCCGAGGTGGTCAGGCCGACGGCCACGCCGATGCCGACGCGGACCCACCGCACGGCCAGCAGCGGCCGGCTGGAGAAGTACGGCGGCAGGCGGCGCAGCGCGAGGACGAACACGACCAGGGTGATGGTCTCCACGAGCGCCTGCGTCAGGGCGAGGTCGGGGGCGCCGTGCAGGACGAACAGCACGGTGATGCCGTAACCGGTGACGCCGGCGAGGACGACGGCGCGCAGCCGGCGGCGGGCGCGCACGGCCAGGACGGCGGCCGCGACGACGACGGCGCCGACGAGGACCTGCCCGACGTCGTCCGCCCAGACGACGTCGGCGGGCCAGGGGCGCGTGAGCAGCAGCGCCCCGCCGGGCACGGCCACGACGACGAGCAGGATCGTGGCCAGGTACAGCGGCAGGGACCCTCGCTGGGTGGCGCCGGTGACCTCGACGGCGACGCGGTCGACCGCCCGCACGGCGCGCCGGTAGCCGCGGGCGGCGTCGACGTCCACGGCCAGGCGCGCCTGCAGGCGCGCGACCGGTCGGCGCAGCGCGAACATCCCGGCGGCGACGCCCAGGGTGAGCGCCGTCAGCAGCAGCACGACCGTGAACCCGTGCCACAGCGCCAGGTGCACGAGCTCGGCGTCGTCGTCGGTGGCCAGGCCGGCGTTCAGCTCGGCGACCTGCGCGGCGGGCACGTCCACCCACCCCGCCAGCGGCCCGAGCGCGACGCTGGCGGCGGCCAGCAGCAGCGGCGGGACGAGCAGCCCGGCGGACGGTGCGGCGGCGGCGGTGTCCGGCACGCCGGCCTTGCGCGCGAACGCGCCCCACACGAAGCGCGCCGAGTAGGCGGCGGTGAGCACCGACCCCGCGACGAGGACCGCCAGGACCCACGGCCGGTCGTGCAGGAACGCCTCGTAGGCGGCCTCCTTGGCGACGAACCCGAACGCGATCGGCACCCCGGCCATGGAGGCGGCGGAGACGGTGCCGACGACGGCCAGCACCGGCATCCGCCGGCCCAGGCCCGACAGCGTCCGCAGGTCCCGCGTGCCGGCCTGGTGGTCGATCGCGCCGACGACGAGGAACAGGCTCGCCTTGAACAGGGCGTGCGCGATCAGCTGGGCGGTCCCGGCGAGCATCGCCGCGCGGGTGCCGGCACCGACGAGGACGACCATGAACCCGAGCTGGCTGACCGTGCCGTGGGCCAGCAGCAGCTTCAGGTCGTGCTGGCGCAGCGAGCGGTAGCCGCCGTGCACCATCGTCGCCAGCCCCAGCGTCAGCACGACGGCCTGCCAGGCGGGCAGGTCGGCGGCCGCGGGCGCGAACCGGGCGACGAGGTACACGCCGGCCTTGACCATCGCGGCGGCGTGCAGGTAGGCGCTGACGGGTGTGGGCGCGGCCATCGCGGCGGGCAGCCAGAAGTGCAGCGGCACGAGCGCGGACTTGGACACGGCGCCGGCCAGGACGAGCACCACGGCCACGGAGGCGGCGGTGCCGGTGGGGAACGCGGCGAGCAGCTCGGAGACGCGGTAGGTGCCGGCGGCCTGCCCCAGCACGACGACGCCGACGAGCATCGCCAGACCGCCGGCCGTGGTGACGACGAGCGCCATCGTCGCGGCGCGGCGCGCGGACTTCTTCGCGGAGTCGTACCCGATGAGCAGGTACGAGAACACCGTGGTGAGTTCCCAGGCGGTGTAGAGGACGACGAGGTCGTCGGTGAGGACGAGGGCCGTCATGGCCCCGGCGAACGCCGTCAGCACGGCCGCGAACCGCGCCGTCCCGGGGTCGCGGGCGTGGAAGTAGCTGCCGCAGTAGACGAAGACGAGCGTCCCGACGCCGCCGACCACGAGGGTCAGCACCCAGGAGAGGGTGTCCGTCCGGAACGCCAGTTCCGCGCCGAGGGAGGGCACCCAGCGCACGACCTGCTCGGGGCCGCGGCCGGCCAGGACGGCGGGTCCCTGCAGCGCGGCCCACACGGCGGTGGCCAGCGGCACGAGGGCCAGGACGAGGAAACCCCGCCGGTCCAGCCACCGCACCAGGGGCACGGCGAGGAGCGCCGCGACAACGTGCGCGGTGAGCAGTGCGAGCACGGCTGTCCTCACGTCGAGGGCTGGTCGGTGCCTCCACCGTACTCGATAGTTTCGATTTGTTCGATTCGGCCGGACCGGGGGTACCGTGGCCACCGTGTCGTCGTCCGCAGCGGAGGTGACCGTCCGGCCGGGCCTGGACGGTCTGGCGGAGCTCGCGGAACTCCTCGCCGCCGGACCGGGACCGCTCACCCTGCGCGCCGGGCGCCGGTGCGCGGCGGTGCCTCCGGAACTGGCCGTGGCTCTGCGCGCCGCGGTGACCGCCCTGCAGCACGGCGAGGCGGTGACCATCACGCCGCACGACGCGCTGCTGACCACGCAGGAGGCCGCCGACGTGCTGGGCGTCAGCCGTCCCACGCTGGTGCGGCTGCTGGAGAGCGGGGCCCTGCCGTTCACGCAGCCCGGCCGGCACCGGCGGGTGCGCCTGGAGGACGTGCTCGCCTACGCCGCCGCGCACCGGCGCGGCGGGACGGGCTGAGGCACCCGGGCTCGGCGGGGCGGTCAGGCCAGCAGCCGCTGGCCCCACCAGCCGTCGGCGCCCACGCCCGGCGGCACCGCCCACACGCCCGAGCCGGTGTGCCGCAGGTACTCGTTGAGCGCGTCGTCGGCGGCCAGGGCCCGCTGCACGGGCACGAACGCCCGCCGCACGTCGCGCTGGTAGGCCAGGAAGAACAGCCCGGCGTCCAGGCGTCCCAGCGCGGTGGCGCCGTCGGTGTAGTTGAAGCCGCGCCGCAGCATCCGGGCACCGCCGTGCCGCGAGGGGTGCGCCAGGCGCACGTGGGAGGTGGCCGGCAGCGCGGCGGGGTCGACGTCCTCGTGCTCGCGGCGACCGCCGAGCGGGGCGCCCTCGCCCTTGGTGCGCCCGACGACCCGCTCCTGCTCGGCCAGGGAGCTGCGGTCCCACGTCTCCACGTGCATGGCGATGCGCCGGGCCACCAGGTACGTGCCGCCCGTCATCCACGCGTGCTCCGGCGCGGCGGCGTCCTGCGCGGCCACCCACACGTGCTCCGCCAGCGCCGCGGTGTCGCGCCCGGCCACGTTGGCGGTGCCGTCCTTGAAGCCGAAGAGGTTGCGCGGGGTGGGGGCCCGCGGGTCCACGGTCGCGGCCCGGCCGTAGCCGAGCTGCGCCCAGCGCACCGCCGCGCGCCCGGCCGCGAGGCGGCTGAGGGTGCGCACGGCGTGCACGGCCACCTGCGGGTCGTCGGCGCACGCCTGCACCGCGAGGTCCCCGCCGCAGCGGGCCGGGTCGAGGGCGTCGCCGGGGAACGGCGGCAGGTCCACCAGCGCCTCCGGGCGCCGCGGTGCCAGGCCGAAGCGGTCGTCGAAGAGGGAGGGCCCCACGCCCAGGGTGAGCGTCAGGCGCGCGGCGGGCAGCCCGAGCGCCTCGCCGGTGTCCTCCGGCGGGGCCAACGGGTCGCCGCCGACCGCTCCGCCCTCGCCCACGGGCAGCCCGGCGGTCAGCGAGCGCGCCGCGCGCGTCCAGTCCCGCAGCAGACCGGCCAGCTCCTCGCGGTCGGTGGCGAGCACGTCGAACGCCGCGAAGTGCAGGTGCGCCTGCACGTCGGTGGCCACCCCCGCCTGGTGCTCGCCCCCGAAGGGCACGACGTCCGCGCGCGCCGCCGCCCCGTCCCCGCCGGCACCGGCGAGCACGGCCGCACCGGCACCGCCGGCGCCCGCGGCGCCCAGCGCGGCGATCAGCCCGCGCCGGCTCAGCGCCCCCCGCCCGGCGGCCACGGCGCTCAGGCCCGCCCGGCGGCGGCGCCGAGCCGCGACAGCGGCTCGGACAGCGCGTCCACCGCCCGGGCCAGCTCCCGGCGCTGCTCCTCGCCGACGGTGTCGTAGGACACGAAGCCGCCGGCGGTGCGGTACGGCTCCAGGGCCGCGCGCACGTCGGCGAACTCGGCGTCCAGGGTGGTCACCAGCTCCGGGTCGTGCGCGGCGACCAGGGGCCGCAGCGCGTCCAGCGCGCGGGCGGCGCCGGTGACGTTGGCGTCGAAGTCGACGAGGTCGGTGTGGCTGAACGCCTCCTCCTCGCCGGTGATCTTCCCGGTGGCGACCTCGTCGAGCAGCTCCTTGGCGCCGTTGCCGATCGAGGTGGGCGTCAGCGCGGCGTTGGGCACGCGCTGGGCCAGCTCCCGCACGTCGAGGACGAGCTGGTCGGCCACCGGCACCAGCGGCGCGAGGTCCTCGCCCGTCCACAGCGCCTTCTCCAGCCGGTGCCAGCCGCTGAAGACCTCGCCCTCGGCCAGGTCGGCCTCGCGGGCGTCCATGCGCGGGTCCAGGTCGCCGAAGCTCTCGGCGACCGGCTCGATCGACTCCCACGGCACGCGCGAGGGCGCGTACAGGGCCCGGGCGCGCTCGGCGTCGCCGGCGGCGACCGCGTCGCGCAGCTGCTCCACCGGGGCGACCGAGAGGTCGGCCTGCTCCTGCACCCACGCGCGGTACGCGCGCACCGCCTCCTCGGCCGCGGGGTCCGCGGGGGCGGTCGTGCCGGTGACCCGGACGTCCTGGCGCACGCCGTCGCCGACCATGCCCGGCTTGCAGGCGACCTGGTAGGAGCCCTCGGTCAGGTCGACGGTCAGCTCGTAGCTCGTGCCGGGGCCGATGCTCTCCTTCTCCGTCACGATGCGGTCGCCGGGCGCGTACACGTACACCTCGGTGACGTCGCTGCCCTCGTTGGTGATGGCGAACGTGGTGATCCCGCTGGTCAGGTCGGTGCGGGAGACCTCGCAGGCGTCGTCGGCGGCGCGCACCGCGACGGCGCCGCCGTCCTCCCCCGCCGCGGCGACCGGCTCGGCGGGCACGTCGGTGCAGCCGGCCAGGGCCGCGAGGACGAGCAGGGGCAGGACGGCGGCGGGGCGGCGGGGGCGGGCGAGCGGGCGCACGGGGTCCTCCAGGGTGGGGCCGGGGTGGGGTGGTCGTCCGGGGTGCGGCGTCCGGGACGCCCGGGGGTCAGGGAGCGGCGGTGGCGCCCGAGGGCGCCGCGACCGGCGCGGGTCGCGGCGCGCGGCGCAGGTACAGGGCCAGCACGGGCACGACGTACGCGAGCCAGGCGGCGGCCTCCAGCCACGTGGTGGCCGGGGAGAAGTTGAGGACGCCCTTGAGCAGGACGCCGTACCAGCTGCTGGGGGGCACCTGCGCGCTGACGTCGAAGGCCAGCGACGTCAGGCCCGGCAGGACGCGGGCCTCCTGCAGGTCGTGCACGCCGTAGGCCAGCACCCCCGCGGCGACGACGACGAGCCCGGCGCCGGTGACGGCGAAGAAGCGCCGCAGGTCGATGCGGACGGCCCGGCGGTACAGCAGCCAGCCCAGCAGCACCGCGAGCGCCAGGCCCAGGACCGCGCCGGCCAGCGGCTCGGCGGTGCGCCCGGTGGCCCGCACGGCGGCGGTGACGAAGACGCTGGTCTCCAGGCCCTCGCGGCCCACGGCCAGCGCGGCGGTGAGGGCCACGGCGGGGGCGCCCAGCTGCACCGCCGAGCGCATCCGCTCGGTCAGGTCCCCGGCCAGGGAGCGCCCGGCCCGCTTCATCCAGAAGACCATCCACGTCACGAAGGCGACCGCGACGATCGACAGGGTGCCGCCGAGCAGCTCCTGCGCCGTGAAGGTCAGCTGCTTGGCGGCCAGCGCCAGGCCGAGGCCGACCGCCGCGCACGTCGCCACGGCGGCGCCCACCCCCGCCCACAGCGCGGGCAGGCGGTCGCGCCGGCCGGCCTTGACGAGGAACGCGACGAGGACGGAGACGACGACCGTGGCCTCCAGGCCCTCGCGCAGGCCGATCAGCAGGTTGGCGAGCACTCTCAGCTCCTCACGGGTGCCGGTGTCCTGGCGCCCGGCGAGTGAGGGAAGGCTAACCGATGTCGCGGCCGGCGGTGGCACCTGCGCGCACCGCGCGGCCGCGGGGGCCGCCCGAGGACGGCCCCCGCCGACAGCCCCCGGCTCAGCCCACGTCCACCAGCACCTTGCCGACGGCGCCGGTCTCCACGGCCGCGTGCGCGTCGGCGGTGCGCTCCAGCGGGAAGCGGTGCAGCGGCAGGCCGTGCTCCTCGCCGACCGGCAGGGCGCCGTCGCGCAGCGCCGCGGTCACGTCCTCGACGGCGGCGTCCAGCGCGTCCTGCCCGACGGTGTAGAGCAGCACGAACTGCAGCCGCAGGTTCGCGACCATCCCCGCGCGCACGTCGAGGCTGACGACGTCCCCGCCGTCGTTGGCGTACACGGCGACGGTGCCGCGCGGGCGCAGCACCGCCAGGTCGTGGCCCAGGTTCGCCGCGGGCGCCACCTCCACGACGAGGTCGACGCCGTCGGGGGCGATCTCGCGGACCGCCGCGGGGACGTCCTGCTGCCGGTAGTCGACGACGTGGTGGGCGCCGGCCGCGCGCGCCAGCGCCGCCTTCTCCGGGCTGCTGACGGTGGTGACGACGGTGGCACCGGCCCAGCGGGCCAGCTGCACGGCGGCGTGCCCGACGGCGCCCGCCCCGCCGGCCACGAGGACGGTGCGCCCGGCCAGCGACCCCGGCGCCAGCCGCGCCGGCAGGTCCTCGGCCACGGTGAGCGCGCGGTGGGCGGTGACCGCCGGCACGCCCAGGCTGGCGCCCACGTCGAAGCCGACGCCGTCGGGCAGCGGCACGACCCGCTCCGCGGGCAGGACGGTCACCTGCTGGGCGGTGCCGGTGGGCCGCTGGTGCTGGGCCAGGTACACCCACACCCGGTCGCCGACGGCGAGTCCCTCGACCCCGGGGCCGAGGGCGTCGACGGTGCCGGCACCGTCCTGGCCGGGCACGACGTCCCCGGCCACGGCCATCAGCCCGCCGCCGCGGCGGGACTTCCAGTCGGTCGGGTTGACGCCGGCCACGGCCAGGCGCACCCGCACCTCCCCCGGCCCGGGCTCGGGCACCTCCCGGTCCACGACCCGCAGCACCTCGGGGCCACCCGTCTCGCGGTACACGACGCTCTTCACGTCGTGCGGCAACCGGTGCCCGTCTCAGGCTGTTCCGCGCCCCGTCCGGGCGGCGCCGGGAGCGCGGCCGGCGCGGCCCGCCGGGGAGGCGCCCGCCGCGGCGGCGTCGACGACCTCGCCGACCAGCTCCTCCAGCACGTCCTCCAGGACGGCCACGCCCAGCACCTCGTCGGTGGCGGGGTCCACGACGCGGGTCATGTGCGCGCCGCGGCGCTGCACCGCGGTGAGCACCGCCTGCAGGTCCTGGTCCACGGCCACCGTCGCCAGGGGCCGCACCCGCCGCGCCGGCACCGGCTCGCCGACGCGGTCGTCGGGCACGTCGAGCAGATCCTTCAGGTGCACGTAGCCGACGAGGTCGCCGGAGGCGTCGGCCACCGGGAAGCGCGAGTAGCCCGTGCGCGCGCACAGCTCCTCCAGCTGCGCGACGGTGACGTCCGGGGACACCGTGACGAGGGTGTCGCGCGGCAGCAGCACCCGGCCCGCGTCGGCGTCGCCGAAGCGCAGCGAGCGGGTCAGCAGCTGGTGCTCCTGCTCGTCCAGCAGCCCCTCGCGCCGCGACTCCGCGAGGAAGCCCTCGACCTCCTCGGCCGTGAAGGTGGACGACACCTCCTCCTGCGGCTCGACCCGCAGCAGCTTCAGGACGGCGTTGGCGACGAGGTTGAGGAACCAGATGAGCGGCTTGAGGACCGTCACCACCCCGTACAGCACCGGCCCCAGCACGAGCGCCGAGCGCTCCGGCCCGGCGATGGCGATGTTCTTGGGGACCATCTCGCCCAGCACCATGTGCAGCGTCACCACGACCGCCAGGGCGATGGCGAAGGAGATCGGGTGCACGAGCCCCTCGGGCACCCCGAGGGCCGCGAACACCGGCTCCAGCAGGTGCGCGACGGCCGGCTCGCCCACGGCGCCCAGTCCCAGCGAGCACATCGTGATGCCCAGCTGGGCGCCGGCCATCATCAGCGAGACGCGCTCCATGCCGCGCAGCGTCCAGCGCGCCGCGCGCGAGCCCTCGGCCGCGCGCGGCTCGATCTGCGTGCGGCGCGCGGAGATCAGCGCGAACTCGGCGCCGACGAAGAAGGCGTTGCCGACGAGCAGCAGCACGGCGACCCCGAGGGCCGCGGTGTCGCTCACGCGCCCTCCCCCGGCTCGTCCCCCGGCTCGTCGCCCGGCTCGCGGCCGGCGACCCGGGTCAGCAGCACCCGGTCCGCGCGGTGGCCGTCCAGGCGCGTCACCCGCAGGCTCGCGGTCACGGTCGCCGGCACCCCGTCCTCGTCGGTCTCGCGCAGGTCGCGCGCCTCCACCAGCACGCTGTCGGACTCCTCGGGCAGGCGGCCCAGCCGCTCGGTGACCAGACCGCCGAGCGTGTCGGTCTCCTCCGGCTCGGGCAGCTGCAGGCCGGTGACGTCCTCGACCTCGTCGGGTCGCAGCAGGCCCGACAGGGACCACCCGCCGCCCGGCAGCTCGCGGATCCGGCGCAGCGGCCGGTCCTGCTCGTCGTCGATCTCGCCGACGATCTCCTCGACGAGGTCCTCCAGCGTGATGATCCCGTCGGTGCCGCCGTACTCGTCGACGACGACGGCCATCTGCAGCCCCGTGCCGCGCAGCACGCCCAGCAGCGGGTCCAGCTCCATGGTGGCCGGCACGGCCGGCAGCTCCTGCACGACCTCGCGCACCGGGGTGGCCGCCCGCCGCGCCCGCGGCACGGCGATGGCGTCCTTGAAGTGCACGGCGCCCACGACGTCGTCCACGTCGCGCCCCAGCACGGGGTAGCGCGAGTGCCCGGTGCGCGCGGCCAGCGCCAGGACCTCCGCGACGCTCTGCTCGGCGTCGACGAACCGCACCCGCGGGCGCGGCGTCATGGCGTCGGCGGCGCGCCGGTCGCCGAACTCGATGGAGCGGGTGAGCAGGTCCGCCACCGCCTGCTCCAGGGTGCCGCGCTGCGCGGAGCGGGCCGCGGCCGAGGCCAGCTCGGCCGGCCCGCGGGCGCTGGCCAGCTCCTCGGACGGCTCGATCCCCAGGGCGCGCAGGATCCGGTTGGCCATGCCGTTGAGCAGGCGGATCAGGGGCCCGGCCACGAGGGTGAAGCCGCGCTGGGCGCCCTGGACGGCGCGGCCCACCCGCAGCGGCTCGGCGATCGCCCAGTTCTTGGGGACCAGCTCGCCGAAGACCATCTGGGTGCCGGTGGCGATCGCGAAGGCGAGGCCGAAGGAGACGGCGGTGCTCGTGCCCTCCGGCAGGCCGGTGGCCTCGACGGGCCCGCGCAGCAGCGCGGCGATCGACGGCTCGGCGATGAAGCCGACGACGAGGGAGGTCACGGTGATGCCGAGCTGCGCGCCGGACAGCTGGGTCGACAGGGTCCGCAGCGCGCTCTGCACGCCCCGCGCCCGCCGGTCCCCGTCCCCGGCGGCCCTCTCGACGGTGGGCCGGTCGACGGTGACGAGGGCGAACTCGGCGGCGACGAACAGGGCGTTGGCGGCGATGAGGAGCACCACGCAGCCGAGGAGCAGCCACTCGGTCGTCACGCGGGCCGCCCGCTACTTGAGGGGTCCATGCCGGTGATCGTAGGGGCGGGCCGGGGGCCCGGCGACCCGTCGTGGGGCCGTCGCGGGGCTCGTGGGGCGGTCGCGGCGGCTGTGTCGTTCAACCGCCGCGACCTGCGGCCGGGTCCCCGCCGCCCTGGTTCTCCAGACGCCGGGGCAACCGCTCGCGGGACCAGTGGAGCACCGCGCGCCCCTCGGCGGGGGGTGTTCGCGCGGATCGACCCCCTCGGCGCAGCACCTCCACGCACCGGTCACGTCTCCCGCCCGGCTGTCAGCACGTCAGGACGTGCCAATGTCAGGACGTGAATGGGTCAGGACGTGAACGGGTCAGGCGGTGAAGGTCCAGTGCCAGGACTCGCGGGGCACGTTCTCGGTGAACCCGAAGCGCGCGGCGTTGGCGCGCATCCACGTCAGGGCGCGCCCGTCGAGGTCGAGGTCGAGGCTCAGGCCCCAGCCGTGCTCGCTGGTGCCGGGCCGGGCGGCCAGGCCGCCCTGGGAGTACAGGCCCTTGCGGCGCGCGAGGTCCACCTGCTGGTCGTAGGAGCGGTAGGAGTCGGTGACGCCGAACGTCACGCCGTCGCGGGCGGCGGCGGCCTCCAGGCGCCCGAACGCCTCCGCGGCGGGCGACCACATCGCGTGCTTCCCGCGGCCGATCGTCTGCAGGGCGCTCGCCGGGACGCGGCCGTTGCCGTGCGCGGCCAGCTCCAGCGGGACGCCGTCGGCGCGGCGCAGGTGGGTGGTGCTGCCCGTGCCGGTCGTCGCGCCGGAGGTCGCGCTCCCGGCCACGGCGCCGGCCAGGGTGGCGGCGAAGGTCCCACCGGTCGCGCCGGTGGGGCCCGTGGTCGCGGACGTGGCGGTCGTGGCGGTCGGGACGGCGACCCGGACGACGGGTGCCGGGCTGAGCGAGGCGATGCGCGCCTGGATGTCCGCGATGCGCGACGTCACGCTGCCGATGCCCTCCACGCGCCCTCCTCCGCTGCCGTCACCCGACCGGCCCACCCGGTCGCCCCTCCTCATCGACACCCCGCGCGCCCGCCTGAACCCCGCCCCTCCCCGCGACCCGCCCGTCCCCGCGACCCGCCTCGCCACCACCCCTCTCCCTCACCCCCGCACCCTCCCCTCCGCGATCTCGCAGGGTTTCCCAGCAAGATCACGGTGATCACGGACGGGTGGGGGTTCAACCGTCCATGATCACGTCGGGGGGAGGGGTTGGCGGGCGGGAGGCGTCCCGGAGGCGGCGCGGACGACAGCGCGCGGGGGTGCCGCCGGGAGGGGGTGCGGGACTAGCGTCGGAGGGTGCCGGGGAAGCTGTCACCGCGGCTGGCCGCGGTCGTGGACGCGCTGCCGCTCGTCCCGGGCGCGCGGGTGCTGGAGATCGGGTGCGGCCCGGGGGCCGCGGCCCGCGAGATCGCGCGGCGGCTGGAGGGCGGGCACGTCGTCGCGCTCGACCGCTCCCCGGCCGCGGTGGCGCTGGCCCGCGCGGGCGGCGCCGCGGAGATCGCCGCGGGGCGGCTGTCGGTGCGCCTCGGCGAGGCGGAGACGTTCGCGCTCGAGCCGGGCGAGGCGCCGTTCGACCTGGTGCTCGCCGTGCGCGTCGGCGCGCTCGACGGCCGGCACCCCGAGGCCGGCCGCCGGGTGCTGGCGAACCTGCGCGGGCTGCTGGCGCCGGGCGCCCGCGTCCTCGTCGACGGCGGCGACCCGCTGCGCGAGCTGACCGTCCCCTGACCGGTCGTCAGGCGCGGCGGTCGGGCCGCCAGACGACCAGCGCGGTCGAGCGCGCCGGCGAGGGCGGCCGCTTGCCGACGGGGGTGGCGACGATGTCGCCGGCCATGCCCGCGGCGAAGATGCGGCGGGCCTGCTGGCGCACGAGGTCGATCTCGGCCTCCAGCTCCTCCACGCGCCGGCCCAGCGCGGTCACCTGGTTCTCCAGGTCGAGGATGCGCTTGATGCCGGCGAGGTTGACGCCGTCCTCCTGCGACAGGCGCTGCACCTCGCGCAGCTGGGCGATGTCGCGCGCGGAGTAGCGCCGCCCCCGCCCGGGCGCGCGCCGCGGCGAGACCAGGCCCAGGCGGTCGTACTGGCGCAGCGTCTGCGGGTGCATGCCCGCGAGCTCCGCGGCCACCGAGATGACGAACACCGCCGCGTCGTCGTCGTACACCGGACTCCCCCTCCCACCTCGTCACGTGCTGCGCCGCGGTCCCGCCGGGCTCGCCCGGCGGGACCGCGGCAGGGGTTCAGCGGCGCACCCGCTCGGCCAGCCCGGCGCGCGGGTCCTCGCCCGCGGTCGCCTTCGCGAACGCCTCGACGGCCTCGCGCGCGGCGCCGTCCACGCGCTGCGGGACGACGACCTCCACGGTGACCAGCAGGTCGCCCGCCGGGTCGTCGCTGCGCGCGCCCTGCACGCCGCGCCCCTTCAGGCGCAGCGACCGGCCCGACGGGGTGCCCGCCGGGACCTTCACCCGCACGCCGTCCCCGTCGAGCGTGGGCACGTCCACAGTCGCGCCGAGGACGGCCTCGTCGAAGGAGACCGGCAGCGTCATCCGCAGGTCGTCGCCGTCGCGGCGGAACACCGGGTGCGGCTCGACGTGCACGGTGACCAGCAGGTCGCCCGCGGGCGTCCCGCCGGGACCGGGCAGGCCCTTGCCGCGCAGGCGGACCTTCTGCCCGTCGCGGACCCCGCGGGGCAGGCGCGCGTTGACGGTGCGCACCGGCCCGCCGCGCGGGTCTGGCACCCGCAGCGACACGGTCGCCCCGGTGAGGGCGTCGCGGAAGGACACCCGCGCCGAGGCGTCGAGGTCCTGACCGCGCGCCGCGGTGGTCGGGCCGCCGAAGCCGGGACCCGGTCCGCCGAAACCGGTGCCGCCGGCCTGGCCGAACAGCCCGCCGAGCAGGTCCTCGAAACCGGCGCCGCCCGCGCCGCCCGCGCCGGGCGTGCCGAACCGGACGCCGCCGGGACCGCGGGCCCCGGCGCCGGCCTGCCCGAACAGCCCGCCGAGCAGGTCCTCGAAACCGGCACCGCCCGGGCCGCCCGCCCCCGGCGAGGAGAACCGGGCGCCGCCGCCGACCATCGCGCGGATGCCGTCGTACTGGCGGCGCTGCTCGGGGTCGGACAGGACCGCGTAGGCCTCGCCGACCTCCTTGAAGCGCTGCTCGGCGCTGGCGTCGCCGGGGTTGGCGTCGGGGTGCAGGGTCCGCGCCTTCTTGCGGTACGCCTTCTTGATCTCGGCGGCGTCGGCGTCGTGGGAGACGCCCAGCACGGCGTAGAAGTCCTTCTCCGCCCACTCCTGCATGCTCACGCGGAACCCTCCTCCCCCGTCCTCGCCGGAACGGTGCCCCGGATCACTGCGGGTCGGCCACCGCGACGCGGGCCGGCCGCAGCACCTTCTCGCCGATCCTGTAACCGGGCTGGAGCACCTGCACGCACGTGGCCACCTCGTACTCGTCGGAGTGGCTGTGCATCAGCGCCTCGTGGACCATCGGGTCGAACGGCTCGCCGTTCTCCCCGTAGCGGGCCAGGCCGAACCGCCCGAGGGTCGCCTCGAGCTTGTCGGCGATGGCCGCGAACGGTCCGGTGAGGTCGCCGTGCTGGCGCGCCAGGTGCACGTCGTCCAGCACCGGCAGCAGCGCCTCCGCGATGCCCGCCACCGCGGCGTCCTTGGCGACGTCGCGGTCGCGGTCCACGCGCTTGCGGTAGTTCGCGTACTCGGCGTTCAGCCGCTGCAGCTGCTCCAGCCGGTCGCTCGCGAGCGCCTGCGCCTCGGCCAGCTCCGCGGAACCGCCCGCCGCGGGCGCCCCGGTGGTGACCCCGGCGTCCGGGCCGGCCGGGGCGTCCTGCCCCGGCTGGTCCGGCTGCGCGTCGGGCTCGGTCCGCACCTGCCCGGTCTCGGGGTCGATGCGGCGGCGGTCGCGGACGACGGTGGGCTCGGGGTGCTCCTCCGCCATCACTTGTCCTTCTCGTCGTCGACGACCTCGGCGTCCACGACATCGTCGTCGGCGGGCTTGGAGAAGTCCGGCCCACCGGTCGCCGAACCGGCGTCACCGGTCGCGCCGGCGCCCGCCGCGCCCTCGGACTGCGCCGCGTACATGGCCGAGCCGAGCTTCTGGCTGGCCTGCGCGACGGCCTCCGTCTTGGCCTTGATGTCGGCCGCGTCGGTGCCGTTCAGCGCGCTCTTGAGCTCCGCGACGGCCTTCTCGGTCTCCTCGCGGCCCTCGGCGGGCAGCTTGTCCGCGTTGTCGGCGAGGAACTTCTCCGTCTGGTAGACGAGGCTCTCGGCCTGGTTGCGGGCCTCGGCCTCCTCGCGGCGCTGCTTGTCCTCGTTCGCGTGGGTCTCGGCGTCCTTGACCATCCGCTCGATGTCCTCCTTCGACAGCGCGCTGCCGCCGGAGATGGTCATCGACTGCTCCTTGCCGGTGCCGCGGTCCTTGGCGGACACGTGCACGATGCCGTTGGCGTCGATGTCGAAGGTGACCTCGACCTGCGGCACGCCGCGCGGCGCGGGCGCGATGCCGGTCAGCTCGAACGTGCCCAGCGGCTTGTTGTCGCGGGCCAGCTCGCGCTCGCCCTGGAACACCTGGATGAGCACGGACGGCTGGTTGTCGTCGGCGGTGGTGAACACCTCCGAGCGCTTGGTCGGGATCGCCGTGTTGCGCTCGATGAGCTTGGTCATGATCCCGCCCTTGGTCTCGATGCCCAGGGACAGCGGGGTGACGTCGATGAGCAGGACGTCCTTGCGCTCGCCCTTGAGGACACCGGCCTGCAGGGCGGCGCCGACGGCGACGACCTCGTCCGGGTTCACGCCCTTGTTGGGCTCGCGGCCGCCGGTGAGCTCCTTGACGACGTTCGTCACCGCCGGCATGCGGGTGGAACCGCCCACGAGCACGACGTGGTCGATGTCGGAGAGCTTGACGTCGGCGTCCTTGATGACCGAGTGGAACGGCGCCTTCGTGCGGTCGATGAGGTCCTGCGTCATCTGCTCGAACTGCGCGCGGGTCAGCTGCTCGTCCAGGTGGACGGGGCCGTTCTCCGTCATCGACAGGTACTGCAGCGAGATGTTGGTGCTGGTGGAGCTGGACAGCTCCTTCTTGGCCTGCTCGGCGGACTCGCGCAGGCGCTGCATGGCGATCTTGTCCTTGGACAGGTCGATGCCGTAGCTGCCCTGGACCTTCTTCAGCAGGTGGTCCACGACGCGCTGGTCCCAGTCGTCGCCGCCGAGGTGGTTGTCGCCGGAGGTGGCGCGCACCTGGATGGTGGAGAAGCCGTCCTCGTCCTTGCCGACCTCCAGGAGGGACACGTCGAACGTGCCGCCGCCGAGGTCGAAGACGAGGATGAGCTCGTCCTCCTTGCCCTTGTCCAGGCCGTAGGCGAGCGCGGCCGCGGTGGGCTCGTTGATGATGCGCAGGACGTTCATGCCGGCGATCTCGCCGGCCTCCTTGGTGGCCTGGCGCTGGGCGTCGGAGAAGTACGCCGGGACGGTGATGACGGCGTCGGTGACGGCCTCGCCCAGGTAGCTCTCCGCGTCGCGCTTGAGCTTCTGCAGGACGCGGGCGCTGATCTCCTGCGGCGTGTACTTCTTGTCGTCGATCGCGACGTTCCAGTCGGTGCCCACGTGCCGCTTGACGGAGCGGATGGTCCGCTCGACGTTCGTCACGGCCTGGCGCTTGGCGATCTCGCCGACCAGGACCTCGCCGTTCTTGGCGAAGGCGACGACCGAGGGGGTCGTCCGCCCGCCCTCGGCGTTCGCGATGACCGTGGGCTCGCCGCCCTCGAGGACCGCGACCACGGAGTTGGTGGTGCCGAGGTCGATGCCGACCGCACGTGCCATGGGAGATGTCCCTCCTGAGGTGTTGCTGGCTGTTGCCGAGCTGTTGAGCGCTTCCCGCTCAAGTCTGCCGGGCCCGGCCGAGCTGTCAAGCCGGGCACCACCAACCTTGAGCCCACCCTGCTCAACCACCGGCCCGCCCCCCGTGTTCCCGGCCGCGGCACCACCCGTCCGGCCGCCGCCGGGCGGGTGGGGAACCGGTGCCGCGCACGGGCGTTCACCCGAGGTGACCTCCCGACCCGCGCGGCGGGTGCCGCTGCTGTTCACCGAGGAGTCCCGCGCCGGGGACACCCACGTCAACCTCTCCGCCGTGCGCCACGACGGCGAGCACCTGTGGGTGGCCGGCGACGAGACCGCCACCGTCGAGCGGCTGACCGCCCGCGTCGAGGACGGCGCCGTCGTGCGCTACGACCGCCAGGTCACCGTCCGGCTCGGCGAGCTCGTCGACCTGCCCGCCGGCCCGGACGAGGAGGCCGACGTGGAGGGCATCGCCCGCGCCGGCGACCACCTGTGGGCGATCGGCTCGCACAGCCTCAAGCGCAAGCGGGTGCGCGCGCACGACGACGACCGGAAGGCCCGCCGCCGCCTGGCCCGGGTCGTGCGCGAGGAGAACCGCTTCGTCCTCGTGCGGCTGCCCGTCGACCCCGCCACGGGCCTGCCCGCGCGCGAGGTCCGCCGCGGCGAGCGGACCCTGACCGCCGCCGTCCTCGCCGGCGACGACGCCCTCACCGCGGTGCTCGCCGACGACGACCTGCTCGGACCCTTCCTCGGCATCCCCTCCAAGGACAACGGCGTCGACGTCGAGGGCGTCGCCGTGCACGAGACGCACGGCGAGCTGCGCCTGTACGTCGGCTTCCGCGGGCCCGTCCTGCGCGGCTGGGCCGTGCTGGTGGAGGTGCGCCCGCGCACCCACCCGCACGACCCGCACCGCCTGCGGCTCGGCCGCCTCGAGGACGGCGCCCGCTACCGCCTGCACCTGCTGGACCTCGGCGGCCTCGGGATCCGCGACCTGTGCCCCGACGGCGACGACCTGCTCGTGCTCGCCGGCCCGTCGATGAGCCTGTCCGGTCCCGTGCGCGTGCACCGCTGGACCGGCGCCGCCCGCACCGACGCGGCCGACGTCGTGCGCGCCGGCGAGCTGCCCGTGGAGCTGGAGCTGCCGCACGGCGACGGCGTCGACCACCCCGAGGGCATCGCCCTCGCGCCGGCCGACGGGCCCGGCGGGCGGCGGCAGCTGCTGGTCGTCCTGGACTCCCCCGCGCCCGGCCGGCACGTGCCCGGCGGGATGCTCGCCGACGTCCACGACCTGCCCGGGCGCTGACGCCGCCGGACCACCGGCTGCAACGCGCGGTGCCCGCGCGGCGTCGCAGGGGTGTGCGACGGACCACCAGCCCCTCCCCCACCACGGCCCGCCGCGGGAGCGTCCTCGCGGGCGCGCTGCTGGGCGCCCTGGCGCTCGCGGCGTGCGGCGCCGACGCCGGGGCCGGCGACGACCCGGCCACCGCGACCGCCCCGCCGCCCGCGATCACCGACGGCCCCGCGACCCCGTCGCCGCCCGGGGCGGGCCCGGCCCTGCCCGTCCCCGCCGACGAGGGCGTCACCCGGCTGCTCGACGCGCTGGCCGCGCAGGACAGCGCCGCGGCCTGGGCCGAGCTCGCCGAGCCCGCGCGCACCGCCTGGGGCGGCGAGGACGCCTTCGCCCAGCAGGCCAGCGCCTACGCCGAGGGGCTGGCGGCCTTCGCCGACGCCGGGCGCACCTGGTTCCCGCTGGGCGAGGACCGCGGGGTCCTGCTGCTGCGCGGGCAGGTCGAGCGCGAGGGGACGAGCGAGCAGGACGTCTTCCCGCTCGTCCTGGTCGGCGTGGGCGGGGACGGTGCCGGCGCGGTGCTGCTGCCGCCGGGGTGGCCGGCGGGCGTGGAGCTGGAGGAGCCGGCCGGCCTGGTGGCGTTCGCGCCGGCCGCGTCGACGGTCACCGTCCTCGTCGACGGTGCCGTCGTCACCGCGCAGGAGGAGCCGGCCGACGGGGACCGCACCCGCGTCAGCGCCCCCGTGCCCGCCGGCGCGCAGGTGGTCGTGGTCGCCGCCGAGCCGGCCACGGGCCCGCCCGTGGCCGCGGCGGCGCTGCTGCGCTGACCCCGCCCGGTCCGCGGCCCCTCAGCCCAGCAGGCGGACCAGGCCCGGCACGGCCGCGGACAGCACGCCGACGACGGCGAGGGCCGTGTCCGCCCGCTCCCACGGGGCGGGCAGCGCCCACGTGCGCCGGGACGCGTGCGCGAAGCCCCGCGCGTCCATCGCCGTCGCCGTCCGCCCGGCACCGCGGACGGCCTCGACGAGCAGCCCGAACGCCGTGGACCCCGCCCAGCGCAGCGCCGCCACCGGGTTCGGCGGCCCGCCGCCCAGACCCAGCCCGCGGGCGCGCCGGGCGCGGGCCACCTCCTCCCACAGCTCCCGCAGAGCCCACAGCTGGCCGAGGGCCGCCACGGAGGCGACGACCGCGCGCGCCGGCCAGCGCAGCCGCTGCGCCAGGTGGTCGCCGACCTCGGCCGGTTCCAGCCAGGCGGCCAGGACGACGCCGGGCAGGACGAGGACGGTGACCCGCAGGCTCGCCGCGACCGCGGTGCCCAGCGGGTCGGCGGCGTCGGTGAGCAGCCACGTCGACCAGCCCACGCCGACGGCGGCCACGACGAGCGGCAGCAGCCGCAGCGGCAGGCCCCGCCAGCGGTGCACGGCGGCGGGCAGCCACAGCAGCTGCACGGCGAGGGCGGCCAGGCCGACCCGCCAGCCGTCCACGAGCAGCGCGCCGGGCACGGCGACCAGCGAGGCCAGCAGCAGCGACAGCGGGCCGCAGCGGCGCACCGGCGCCCCCGGCCCGGCGGCCCGGCGCTGCGCCGCGGTCGGCGGCACGACGACGGCGCCCACCGGGCTCTCCGGGCTCACCGCGCTCACCGGGCCACCACCGGCGCGGCGGGGCCGACGTGGACGCGACCGCCCGCCAGCTGCGCCAGCCGCTCGTCGTGGGTGGCCACGCCGACGGCCGCGCCGGCCGCCGCGGCCGCCGTGAGCAGCCCGGCGACGGCGGCCCACGTGCCGCGGTCCTGCCCGACGGTCGGCTCGTCGGCCAGCAGCGCGGACGGCCCGGCGGCCAGGGCCGAGGCGAGCGCCAGCCGGCGCTGCTCCCCGCCGGACAGGCGGTGCGGGTCGACGTCGGCGCGCGCGGACAGCCCGAGCAGCTCCAGCAGGGCGTCGGCGCGGTCGGTGCCGCGGCCGACGGCGCGGGCGGTGGCGCGGGCCTCCTCGGCGACGGTGTGCCGCACGAAGCCCACGGGCGGGTGCTGGGGCACCCGCCCGACGCGGCGGGCGAGGTCCCGCGAGGACCAGCGGTGCGGTTCGCGGCGGCCGCGCGCGGCGAGCGCCGCGGTGCTGCGCACGGTGCCGGCGGTGGGGCGCACGAGGCCCGCCAGGACGCTCACCAGGGTGGACTTGCCCGCCCCGCTGGGCCCGGTGACGGCCGTGAGGGCCGCGGGCGGCAGGTCGGCGTCGAGGTCGCGCAGCACGGTGGCCGTCGTCGTCCCGGTGGGCCCGCGGCGGCGGCGGTCCACGCGCAGGCCGCGGCAGCTCAGGGCCGGGTCGTCGCCGGGCAGGGCGCCCAGCGCCGGGACGACGAGGTCGGCGGGGACGGCCAGGGGCTCCGGGACGCCTGCGCCGGGCACCCACAGCCCGCTGCCGGCGAGGGCGGGCAGCACCCGCGCGGGCGGCCCGTCGGCGGCGACGCGCCCGTCGGCGCCGAGGGCGACGACCCGGTCGACGTGAGCGGCCCAGGCGCCGAGGTCGTGGTCGACGACGACGAGGGTGCGCCCGCCCGCGGCCTCGAGCAGGGCGTCGCGCACCCGCTCGGCGGTGGCGGGGTCGAGCATCGACGTCGGCTCGTCGAGCAGCAGCAGCCCCGGGCGCAGCGCGAGCGCCCCGGCCACGGCCAGGCGCTGCAGCTCCCCGCCGGACAGCGCGGCCGTGGAGCGGTCCGGCCCGGCCGGGAAGGCCGCCGCGGCGTGCGCGGCGGCCACCCGCGCCCACACCTGCTCGCGGGGCAGGCCGAGGTTCTCCGGGCCGAAGGCGGTGTCGCGCCCGGCCGTGGGGGCGACGACGGCGTCCCGGGGGTCCTGCAGCAGCAGGCCGGCGCGGCCGGGCGCGGCGGGCCGCCCGTCGAGCAGGACCCGTCCGGTGACGGCGTCCTCGTCGTCGAACTCCTCCTCCGCGAGGCCGGCGAGGACCGTCAGGAGGGTGGACTTGCCGGCCCCGCTGGGGCCGGCGAGCAGGACGCGCTCGCCGGCGGCGACCGACAGGTCGACGTCGCGCAGGACGGGGCGCCCCCCGTCGGGGCGCACGGTCAGGCCGCTGACCTCGACGGCGCAGGGCGCGCCCGCGTCCCCGGGGTCAGCCACGGGTGCGGGCGCGGTGCTCCGCGCCGGCGGGGAAGCGCTGCAGCGCACCGGTGCGGGCCAGGGCCCGCACGAGCAGCCAGCCGCCGACCCCGGCGACGAGGGCCCCGGAGAGCGTCACGGTGCCGAGGTAGGCCAGCTTCCAGGCCCCGGACCAGTCGGCGTAGTAGGCGGTCGTCTCGTAGGCGACGGCGCACACCCCGGACGCGGCGCCGGCCAGGGCGGCCGCGGGGACCCCGAAGCGGCGGTAGACGAACAGCGCGAGGACGAGCTCGGCGCCCAGGCCCTGCACGGCGCCGGAGACGAGGACGCTGGCGCCCCACTGGTTGGCCAGCAGCAGCGACACCGACGCGGCCAGCATCTCGGTGAGCAGCGCGGCGCCGGGGCGGCGGACGACGAGGCCGCCGACGACGGCGGGCAGCAGCCAGACGCCGACGACGAGGCCGGCCGCGGGGCGGAAGGCGTAGAAGGCCGGCTCGACGACGGTGTAGAGGGCGTTCCAGCCCCAGAAGACGACGCCGAACGCGACGCCGAGGACGGCGGCGGTGACGAGGTCCACGCTGCGCCAGCGGCCCAGCGGCGCGCGGGCGAGGACGGTCCGCGGTGCGGCGGGACGGGTGGACTCGGTGCTCTGGCTCACGAGGTTCCTCCTGGGTGCAGGAGGGGGACCCGTGACCACCGCGGTCACGGGTCGAGACGGCTCGACTCCCTACGCCGGTGCTGACCGGATCAGGTTCGAGGGTCTGCGGCTGCCCGCACTCTCAGCGCCCTTCCGGCGCTCCCCTGTCGACGGGCGGAACGGTACACCGCCCGCTGCACCACCCGCTCCCGCGACGCCCCACCCCCACCCCCACCCCAACCCCTCCGTGATCTTGCAGGAATTCCCAGCAAGATCACGGAGTGGTGGGGGCGGGCGGGGCACGGAACCGCTCACCACCCGCAGTGATCACGGATGCGTCACCGTCGCACACATCCATGATCACGGCGGGGTGGGGGCGGGGGTGCGGCCGGGGTGGTGGGCGCCGGGGCGCGCGTCGGGGAGGATGGGGGCGTGCTGCGCAGCCTGAGGGGACCGGACGGCGGCCCGTCGCGCGGGTCCGCCTGCTCACCGTCGTGGTCGTCGTCGCGCTCGTCGCCGGGTCGGCCACCGTGCTGCTGCCCGTGCTGGGCTGGCTGGTCGACCTGCTCTGAGCGCAGCGCGGCGCGCCGGTCGGGACCGGGGTCGACGCGCCCGGGGCGGTGCGGCAGGGTCAGGCCCATGAGCTCGATGGTGTGGAAGTTCGTCGGCCCGGGCGCCGGCGTCCTCTCGGCGGCCCTGGCCAGCCGCGTGACGAAGAAGGTGTGGGCCTCGGTGACGGGCACCCCGCCGCCGGACAACCCGGAGGACCCGGACGTGGCCTGGAAGGACGCGGTCCTGTGGGCGCTGGCCTCCGGCGCGATCATCGGCCTGACGCGGCTCGTCGTGGAGCGGCAGGCGGCCGTCTGGTACCGCAAATCCTTCGGGGAGCTGCCGCCGGGCCTCGGTGCGGGGACCGACGGCCGCACCTCCTGAGGACGACCGCCCACCGGACGTGGGGGGGGGGGGGGGGGGGGGGGGGGGGGGGGGGGGGGGGGGGCGGCGGCCGTCCCCCCTCCCCACCCCCCCCCCCCACCACAACCACCCCCACCCCCACCCCCC
>NZ_JBEUEI010000041.1:0-29566 GCF_041020755.1 Kineococcus terrestris
TGATCATGGATGCGTCACGGTCGACGCATCCATGATCACGGCGAGGTGGGAGCAGGTCAGCGCTTGATCATCCCGTGGGGGTCGATGACGAACTTCTGCGGCGCCCCGGCGTCGAACTTCTGGTAGGCGTCGGGCGCCTCGTCCAGCGAGATGGGCGTCGCGCCGACGGCCTTCGCGATCTGCACCTTGTCGTGCAGGATCGCCATCATCAGGCCGCGGTGGTACTTCATCACCGGGCACTGGCCGGTGGTGAAGGACAGCGACTTCGCCCACCCGGTCCCCAGGTCCAGCGACAGCGCACCGCGCTTGGCGGCCTCGTCGACACCGCCCGGGTCGCCGGTCACGTACAGGCCCGGGATGCCCATCGCGCCACCGGCCGCGGTGATCTCCATGAGGGAGTTCAGCACCGTCGCCGGCGCCTCGCCCTTGGAGCCCTCGCCGTGCCCGCGCGCCTCGAACCCGACGGCGTCGACGCCGCAGTCGACCTCGGGCACGCCGAGGATCTGCTCGATCTGGTCGCGCGGGTCGCCCTTGGAGACGTCGACGGTCTCGCAGCCGAAGCTGCGGGCCCGCTCCAGGCGCTCGGCGTTGAGGTCGCCGACGATGACGACGGCCGCGCCCAGCAGCTGCGCGCCCGCGGCGGCGGCCAGGCCGACGGGTCCGGCGCCGGCGATGTAGACCGTGGATCCGACACCGACACCGGCCGACACGCAGCCGTGGAAACCGGTCGGGAAGATGTCGGAGAGCATCGTCAGGTCGAGGATCTTCTCCATCGCCTGGTCCTTGTCCGGGAACCTCAGGCAGTTGAAGTCCGCGTACGGGACGAGGACGTACTCGGCCTGCCCGCCGACCCAGCCGCCCATGTCGACGTACCCGTACGCCGAGCCGGGCCGGTCGGGGTTGACGTTGAGGCAGATGCCGGTCTTGCGCTCCTTGCAGTTGCGGCAGCGGCCGCAGGCGATGTTGAACGGGACGGAGACGAGGTCGCCGACCTCGAGGAACTCGACGTCGCGGCCCTTCTCAACGATCTCACCGGTGATCTCGTGACCGAGGACGAGGTTCGGCGGGGCGGTGGTGCGGCCGCGGACCATGTGCTGGTCGGACCCGCAGATGTTGGTGGCGACGAGCTTGAGGATGACGCCGTGCTCGACCTTGCGGCCGACGTTGGCGGGGTTGACGCCGGGGCCGTCCTTCAGCTCGAAGGTCGGGTAGTCGATCGTCTGCACCTCGACCCGGCCGGGGCCGAGGTACGCGACGGCGCGGTTGCCGTCCGGTCGGGACGTGTTCACGCTCAGGTCGCTGCTGGTGTCGGTCGCGCTCACTGTTCGGGCCTCCTCCGACGGGGCGCGACTCCCGTGTCGCACCCTGGGGGGTCAGTGCACCGCACGCGCCCGCGCCCGGCAACCCCCTGATGCTCCCCATGGTGATCACGGGTGCGTGAGCGCTCAGCCGTCCGTGATCACGGCGGGAGGAGGGTGCGGAGGAGGGGGTCAGGCCTGCTCGGCGGGGCAGGCGTAGCAGGTGCGCCCGCCGAGCTGCTGGACGCGCACCGGGGCGCCGCAGCCGCGGCAGGTCTCCCGCCTGTAGACCCACCGCTCCCCCGGCTCGCCGTCGGGCACGGTCACGATCCTCCCCGGCTCGACGCAGTCGCCGAGCATCCGCACCGACAGGTCCCACAGCCGCCCGGCCTCCTCGGCGTCGACGCGGCGGGCCGGGTCGATCCGCAGCAGGTGCGGCAGCTCGGCGCGCCAGACGTTGCCCAGCCCCGCCCACACGGACTGGTCCAGCAGCGCGGTGCCGACGGGTGAGCGCTTGGCGGTCAGCCGGCGCACGGCCTCCTCGCGAGCGTCCGGGCCGGTGTCGACGACCGGGTCCGGCCCCAGGGACGCCAGCACGTCGTCGCGGGCGGCGGGCGTCAGCCGCTCGCAGCGGCTGGGGGCGAGGAGCGACCACGCGGCCTGCTCCGTCGCCAGCCGCAGCCGGGTGCCGCGCAGCGGCGGCAGCGAGGGGTCGTCGGTGCGCAGGAACAGCCCGTCGTGGCCGAGGTGGACGTGCAGGACGGGGGCGTCCTCGACCTCGCAGAACAGGTGCTTGCCGCGGGCGTGGACGCGCTCGACGCGGCGGCCGTCGAAGGGGCGGGCGTCGAAGCGGCCCTGCGGGCTGGAGGCGGCGACGGCGCGGCCGGCCAGGTCGGCGTCCAGGCGGCGGGCGTAGTGGTGCAGCAGGTGACCCTCGGGCACGCCCCGATCCTCGCCGCGACCGGCTCAGCGCGCGCGGCGGCGGGCCGCGCGCAGTCCCCGCACCCCCAGGACCCCGACGGCCGTGCCGATCACCAGGCTGACGACGACGAGGACGAGGTGGACGAGGAAGAAGGGCTGCGGCCCGCCGTCCCAGGAGCGCTCGTCGCCCCAGATGTTCCTCAGGAAGTTCGGCCAGATCGCCCACGTCCACACGCCGACGGCGAGCAGGAACAGGCTGGCGCGCTGGGAGAGGACCACGCCCTCATCCTCTCAAGCGGCCGCGGCGCGCCCGCCGCGACCACGGCGCCCGGCCCAGGACGCGGGCGGCGAGCACGAGGCCGCCCGCGGCGCCGGCGAGCGCCCCGCCGGCCAGCCCGGCCCCGAAGGCGGCGGCCCGGCCGCCCCGGCCGCGAGGCTCGGCGTTGCGGCGCAGCTCCGCGGGCTCCACCGGGCCCAGCGGCACGGCGTAGCGCTCCTCCACCCACCGCGCGGGCAGCGACCCGGCGTCCTCGGCCTGGGTGGCCGCCCACGCCGCGGCGAGCAGGATGAGCCGCCCCACGAGGTTCATCAGGACGAGCAGCACGACGATGCTGGCGGCGGCGCCGAGGAAGGCGTTGTTGGAGGCCGACCGGGAGGCGATCTCGGTGCCGAACTGCTTGAGGACACCCAGCCCGACGCCGCCGATGAGGGCGCCGGGCACGAGCTGGCGCAGCGGCACGTCGACCATCGGCAGGACGCGGAAGACGGCCAGGAAGGTGGCGCTGTCGACCACGAGGGCCACGAGCAGGCCGGCCAGGCGCACCAGCCAGGCGCCCGCGGTGGTGTCCTCCACCCCCGCCAGGCCCAGCAGCCAGTCCCCGGCGGTGGCCGTCACGGTGACGGACAGGATGGAGAGGACCACGCCGCTGCCGATGACGAGGAGGACGACGAGGTCGCGCGCCTTGGCGATCGGGAAGGCCGCGCCCCCCGCCTCCTCGCCGAAGACGGCGCGGATGCCCTGGCGCATGGCGTCGATCCACCCCAGCCCGGTGAACAGCAGCACGGCCAGGGAGCCGAACAGCGCGACGTTCAGCGCGCTGCTCTGCAGGACCGCGTCGATGTAGATGCCCGGTTCGCGGGCGGTGGGGTCGACGGGCTCGGCGCCGCGGTGGATCAGCCCGGGCAGGTACGGCTCCAGGCCGCGGATCACGGAGTCCAGCACATCGCTCTGGGCGCGCATGACGAAGCCGACGACCGTCAGCCCCACCGCCAGCGCGGGGAAGATCGAGAAGAAGGCGAAGTAGGCGATGCCGCCGGCGAGGGTGTTGCCGCGCGCCTGGCCGTAGCGCTGCCACGCCCGCAGGGGGTGGCTGCCCCTCACCGCGGTCACCGCGCCCGCCGCGTGCTGCTGGAGACCGCTCACGCGCCGATCATCGCGGAGGGCCCGCCGGCCCGCACGGGCGGCGGGCCCCGCCGCGCAGGGGCCTGGAGCGCTCAGCCGCCGAAGACGAAGTGCTCGCGGGGGCGCCAGACGCCGTCGGTGCCGTGCTCGTAGAGGCTGAACCCGGTGACGGGGAAGGCCGCCTCCCAGTCCCGCAGGGTCGTCTCGGCGCGGTCGAGGTCGTCCTCGGGCACGTCGTGGGCGACGGTGACGTGCGGGTGGTACGGGAAGGCCAGCTCGCGCACCAGCGGGCCCGTGCGCACCGCGGCCTGCAGCAGCTCGCACTCGGAGATGCCGTGCGTGACCTGCACGAACACCACCGGGGACACGGGCCGGAAGGTGGCGGTGCCGCGCAGGTGCACCTCGAAGGGCGCGGCGCGGCGGGCCGTGGCGGCCAGGTGGCGGCGCGCCCGGTCGGCCTCGTGCGGCGGCAGCGGGTGCGGCGGCAGCAGGGTGATGTGCGGGGGGACGCGGTCGGCGAGCGGGTCGCCGAACGCGTGCCGCCACGCCGTCAGCTCACCGGCGTGCGGCTCCGGCACCGGGATCGACACCCCGATGACGGGGACGTCCCCGGGAGCCGGCGGGCCGGGCGGGCCGGGCGGGCCGGGCGGGCCGGGCGGGCCGCCGCGGGAGGCGGTCGTCACCTCCGGCGGCCCACGAGCCCCACCGCGTCGTACACCCGCGCCAGGGTGTCCTCCGCGACGGCGTTCGCCCGGCGGGCGCCCTCGGCCAGGACGTCGTCGAGGACGGCGGTGTCGGCCAGCAGCTCCAGCGTGCGCTCGCGCACGGGCCCGAGGGCGTCGGTGACGACCTCGGCGAGCTCCTTCTTCAGGTCGCCGTAGCCGCGGCCGGCGAAGTCGGCCTCCAGGTCGGCGATCGAGCGCCCGGACAGGGCCGAGTGGATGGTCAGCAGGTTGGACACGCCGGCCTTCTCGACCGGGTCGTAGCGCACCTCGCGGCCGGTGTCGGTGACGGCCGAGCGGATCTTCTTGGCGGTGACCCGCGGCTCGTCCATGACGTCGACGATGCCGTTCGGCGAGGAGGAGGTCTTGCTCATCTTCGCCCCCGGCTCCTGCAGGTCGTAGATCTTCGCCGTCTCCTTGAGGATGTACGGCTCGGGGACCACGAAGGTGTCGCCGTAGCGGCTGTTGAAGCGCTGGGCCAGGTCGCGGGTCAGCTCCAGGTGCTGGCGCTGGTCCTCGCCGACCGGGACCTCGGCGGCCTGGTAGAGCAGGATGTCGGCGGCCATGAGGACCGGGTAGGTGAACAGGCCGACGCTGGCGCCCTCGGTGCCCTGCCGGGCGGCCTTGTCCTTGAACTGCGTCATCCGCCCGGCCTCGCCGAAGCCGGTGAGGCAGGACAGCACCCAGGCCAGCTGGGCGTGCGCGGGCACGTGGGACTGCACGAAGAGCGCCGAGCGCTCCGGGTCCACGCCCGCGGCCAGGTACTGCGCGGCGGTGCGGCGGGTGCGCTCGCGCAGCGCCGCCGGGTCCGGGCCGACGGTGAGGGCGTGCAGGTCGACGACGCAGTACAGCGCCTCGTGGGTCTCCTGCAGCGCCACCCACTGGGTCAGCGCGCCCAGGTAGTTGCCGAGGTGCAGGGAGTCCGAGGTGGGCTGCATCCCGGACAGCAGCCGGGGGCGCGCGCCCGGTGCGGGGGGTGGTGCGTCAGCCATGCTCCTCATCCTGCCACCGCCGCCCGGGCCGCCCACCGCGCGCCCACCGGCGGGCCGGCGGCAGGGGGCAGGCCGGCGGCCCGCCGGGGCTCCCGGGGCGGCGTCCCGGGGCCCGCGCCGCCCCTCCACGAGCAGCCGCACCGGCGGTAGCCTCGCCGGGTCAGGACCGCTCCCCTCGCCCGAGCCCGAGGACCGCGATGACCACGACGCACCCCGCCGCCCCCGACGGCACCGTGGAGCCCTTCGTGCCCACCGTCGACGACGCCGTCCTGGAGGACCTGCGCGAGCGCCTGCGCCGCACCCGCTGGCCCGACCAGGTCGAGGGCAGCGGCTGGGACCTGGGCACGGACACCGCCTGGCTGCGCTCCTTCTGCACCACCTGGGCGGAGGAGTTCTCCTGGGCCGAGGCGCAGGCGCGGCTGGAGGCCCACGAGAACCTCCTCGTCCACGTCGACGGCCTGCGCCTGCACGTCCTGCGCGAGCGCGGCACCCGCGCCCCGGGCGTCGAGCCGCTGCCCCTGGTGCTGCTGCACGGCTGGCCCAGCTCCTTCGTGCAGATGCTGCCCGTCGTCGGCCCGCTGGCCCACCCCGAGCGGTACGGCGGGGACCCCGCGGACGCCTTCGACGTCGTCGCGCTCTCGCTGCCCGGGTACGGGTTCAGCGACCGCCCCCGCGAGCGCGGCTGGGACGTCGCCCGCACCGCCCGCGCCCTCGTGCGCGTCATGTCGGCGCTCGGGCACGAGCGGTTCGCCGCGCGCGGCAGCGACCTGGGAGCCGGTGTGCTGCAGCAGCTCGCGCTGCGCGAGCCGGAGCGGCTGGCCGCGCTGCACCTGTCGGGCACGAACCCGTGGATCGGCCAGGTCCCCGGCGACCTCACCGACGCCGAGCGGGAGTTCGTCCAACGCGCGCAGCAGTGGTCGGCGAGCGAGATGGCCTACGCCGCCGAGCACGCGACGAAGCCGCAGACCCTGGCGCACGCGCTGAACGACTCCCCCGCCGGCCTGGCCTCCTGGGTGCTGGAGAAGTTCCGCACCTGGAGCGACTGCGGCGGCGACCTGGACAGCGTGTACGAGCGCGCCGACCTGCTGACCAACCTGACGGTCTACTGGGCGACGCAGACGATCGGCTCCTCGGTGCGGCTGTACGCCGAGACGGCCCGCAGCACCACCGCCGCGTGGGGGCGGGTGGAGGTGCCCACCGGCATGGCGATGTCGGCCGCGGACATGTTCCCCACCCCGCGCGAGTGGGCCGAGCGCTCCTACCGGGTGACCTCCTGGACGGAGCTGGAGCGCGGCGGGCACTTCCTGGAGCAGGAGGTGCCCGACCTCGTCGTGGCCGACGTGCGCCGGTTCTTCGCCGGGTTCCGCTGAGCAGCGCGGGGATCCGGCGCAGGACCCCCGCTCAGCCGGCCAGCGGGCGCAGGACGAGCGCGAAGGCCGCCGGGGCGGCGTCCAGGCGGTGCTGCGGCAGGGCGCCCGGCCCGCAGGATCCGGTGCCGATCCCGTGCTGGGCGACGTCCAGGTGCAGGTGGACGGAGCCGTCCTCGCGCAGCTCGTGGGCGTGGGCGGTGCGCTCCAGGTCCGCGGTGCTCCAGCGGCGGGCGCTGACGCCGATCTCGGGCACGCCCTCCACCCGCAGGCCGGGGCCGGCGCCGGTCAGGTCGAGGACGCGGACCCCGGCGCGGCGGCCGTTCTCCTGCGGGCGCACGTAGGGCGTCTGCCAGCCGTCGACGGTGCCGCTCCAGCGGCCCAGGCGGGTCGCCAGGCCGGTGTCGGCGTAGGCCTCGCCGGGCCCGCGCCCGTACCAGGCGACGTCCGCCAGGTGGCGGGGCAGGCGCAGCCGGACCCCGAGGCGCGGCAGCGGGGCGCCCAGCTCGCGCTCGGGGGCGACCTCCACGCGCAGGCCGAGGGCGCCGCCGTCCTCGTCCTCCGACGCGGTCCAGGTGAAGGTGGCGGCGAACCCGGTGTCGCCGCCGGGCGGGGCCACGCGCACGGCGACGCGCAGGAAGTCCTCCCCCTCCTCCACGAGCGCGGTGCGGGTGCGCAGGTCGTCCAGGCGCAGCGCCCGCCAGGCCGGTTCGACGCGGTCGCCGTGCACCCCGCGGTCGTTGTCGGTGGGCGCGCGCCACAGGTCCAGGGCGAACCCGGACACCGGCAGGTCGCCGACGCGCAGCAGGTCGCCCGTGCGGGCGTCGAACGCGGCCGGGCCCAGCAGGAGGTCGCCGCCGCGCCGGCGCAGCGGCGCGCCCGCGGGCACGGCGCGCTCGGGCGCGGGGGCGAGCACGACCTGGGCGCTGCCCAGGGCGTGCCCGGCGGGCGCGTGCGGGGAGGCGGCCGCGGTGACGACGGTCGCGGTCAAGACGCGCTCGACGTCCGGGCGCCCCGGCGGCAGGTCGTCGGGCAGCTCGATGAGCAGCGACTCCCCCGGCGCCAGCGGGCCGACCTCCGCCGTCGTGGACAGGACGAGGCCCCCGTCGTCGGCGACGTCCAGGCGCAGCGACGAGCTCCCGTCGAGGAGCACCGTGAACGCGTACCGGTTCGTCAGCCGCAGCAGGTCCCCCGACGGGGTCTCCTCCACCGAGAACCGGGCGGGGCTGACGACGTGCGCGTAGTCCAGCAGTCCGGGCGAGGGGGTGCGGTCGGGCAGCACGAGGCCGTCGGCGACGAAGTTCCCGTCGTGCAGGCGCTCGCCGAAGTCGCCGCCGTAGCCGAACCCCCCGCCGGGCAGGCGCAGGCCGTGGTCGATCCACTCCCACACGAAACCGCCCATGCAGCGGTCGGAGGAGTCGAACAGCTCCTGGTACTCGGCCAGCCCGCCGGGCCCGTTGCCCATCGCGTGCGCGTACTCGCACTGCAGGTACGGCTTGCCCTCGTGCGCGCCGTCGCCGGCGAGGATCGCCGCGACCTGCTCGTGGGAGGCGTACATCGTGGAGTGCACGTCGCTGTCGGGGTAGTTCCAGTCGTGCTCGTAGTGCAGCGGCCGGGAGGGGTCGCGGTCCTTCGCCCAGCGGGCCATCGCCGACAGGTTCGCGCCCGTGCCGCTCTCGTTGCCCAGCGACCACAGGACGACGCAGGCGTGGTTCTTGTCCCGCTCCACCGTCCGCGTCATCCGGTCCACGCAGGCGCGTTCCCAGCGCGCGTCGTCGGAGGGGTTCTGCCGCCAGTCCACCTCGACGAACCCGTGGGTCTCCAGGTCGCACTCGTCGACGACGTACAGGCCGTGCTCGTCGCACAGCTCGAGGAACTCCGGGTGCGGCGGGTAGTGGCTGGTGCGGACGGCGTCGACGTGGTGGCGCTTCATCAGCAGGACGTCGTCGACCACGTCCTGCCGGGTGACGGCCCGGCCGCGGTCGGGGTGGAACTCGTGGCGGTTGACGCCGTGCAGGGTGACGGGGCGGCCGTTGACGGTGAACACGCCGTCGACGACCGCGACGGTGCGGAAACCCACCCGCAGCCGGACCCGCTCGCCGGGGGTGACGACCTCCGCGTCGTACAGGCGCGGCGACTCCGCCGACCACGGCTCGGCGGCGACGGAGACCTCCTCGCCCGCGGCGAGGTCCAGGCCGAGCTCGGGCACGAGGACGCGCGCGGCGGCGCCGTCGCGCGTCGCGACCTCCACGCGCAGCGTCCCCGTCCCGTCCGCCCAGCCGGCGTGGACGTGCACGTCGTCGATCCCGCGCGGGGGCCGGCGCAGGACGGTGACCGACCGGAAGATCCCCGACAGCCACCACATGTCCTGGTCCTCCAGGTAGCTGGCGGAGGACCACTGGTGGACGCGGACGGCGAGGACGTGCTCCTCGCGCTCGGGGTCGAGGGCGTCGGTGACGTCGAGCTCGACCGGCAGGCGGCTGCCCACCGAGCGCCCGACGGGCGTGCCGTCCACGTGCGCCTCGAACGCGGAGTCCACGCCCTCGAAGCGCAGCACGACCCGGCCCTCACCCGGCGGCAGGGTGAAGCGGCGGCGGTGGTCGCCCGTGGGGTTCTCCTCCGGCACGCGCGGCGGGTCCAGCGGGAACGGGTAGGTGACGTTCGTGTACGCCGGGCGGGAGAACTCGCGGGGGTGCTGCAGCTGCCAGTGGCCGGGGACGGCGATCCGGTCCCAGGCCGAGTCGTCGTGGTCGGCGGCCAGCTGCTCGCGCGGGGCGCGCGCGTGCGGCGAGAGCCGGAAGCGCCACTGCCCGTCCAGGCTCACGGCCGGGGCGTCGGTGCGCAGGTGCGAGCGCGCGGGCAGCGCCCCGGTCACCGGGAACCGGTCCTCGAACCAGGCGGCGCGCACGGAGCCGTCCCCGTCCGGGGAGGTGGGCGCGCTCAGGGGGGTGGCGGCGTCGTCGGCGGGCACCGCGGCAGCCTCGTCGCCGCTCCCGGGCGTGTCAACCTCTGTCCGTTCGTGTTCGCTCGTGTTTGACCATCGGGCGAGCGTGCCCCATGCTGACCGGGTGCGGCAGTGGAGCCAGGGACCCGGCGGGCAGACGCGGATCGCCTTCGGGGCGGACTACAACCCCGAGCAGTGGCCGGAGCACGTGCGCCGCGAGGACGTCGCGCTCATGCGACGGGCCGGCGTGAACCTCGTGTCCGTCGGCATCTTCGCCTGGGGCCTGCTCGAACCCGAGCCGGACCGCTTCGACCTCGGCTGGTTCGACGCCGTCCTGGACGACCTGCACGCCGGCGGGATCGGCGTCAGCCTCGCCACCGCGACGGCCTCCCCGCCCGCGTGGATGACCGCGCGCTGGCCCGAGGTGCTGCCCGTGGACCGCGAGGGCCGCCGCGCCACGTTCGGCAGCCGGCAGAGCTGGTGCCCCAGCTCCCCCGTCTACCGCGAGCGCTCCCTGCTGCTCGTCGACACCCTGGCCGCCCGCTACGGCGACCACCCCGCGCTGCGGCTGTGGCACGTCAGCAACGAGCTCGGCTGCCACAACGCCCGCTGCTACTGCGACGTGTCGGCGGCGTCCTTCCGCCGCTGGCTCGCCGCGCGCTACGCCGGCGTCGAGGAGCTGAACGAGGCATGGGCGACGGCGTTCTGGAGCCAGCACTACACCGACCTGGAGCAGGTGCAGGTGCCGGCGCTGTCCTCCAGCTTCGCCAACCCCGCCCACGCCCTGGACTTCGCGCGGTTCTCCTCCGACGAGCTGCTCGGGCAGCACCTGGCGGAGAAGGAGGTCCTGCGCCGGCGCACCCCTGACGTGCCCGTCACGACGAACTTCATGGTGACCGCGGGGCAGACGGCGATGGACTACGCGCGCTGGGCCCGCGAGCAGGACGTCGTCTCCAACGACCACTACCTCGTGCCCGGCACCGGCCCCGGCTCCCTGGGCGACCCGCTGGACCCGCGGCCGGAACTGGCCTTCTCCGCCGACCTCACCCGGGGGATCGCGCGCGGGCCGTGGCTGCTCATGGAGCACTCCACCAGCGCGGTGAACTGGCAGCCCGTCAACGTCGCCAAGGCCCCCGGCGACATGCTGCGCGACTCCCTGCAGCACGTCGCCCGCGGCGCCGACGGCGTCTGCTTCTTCCAGTGGCGCGCCTCCGCCGGCGGCGCCGAGCAGTGGCACTCCGCCCTCGTCCCGCACGCCGGGCCGGACACCGACCGCTTCCGCGAGGTCGCCGAGCTCGGCGACCTGCTCTCGCGCCTGGGCGACGTCGCCGGCAGCGACGTGCAGGCCGACGTCGCGCTGCTGGTGGACTGGCAGAACGCGTGGGCGCTGGAGAGCGAGACGCTGCCCAGCCGCGAGCTGCACCACCTGCGCGAGGCGCACCGCGTGCACTCCGCGCTGCGCCGGCGGCAGGTCGGCGTCGACGTCCTGGGCGTCGGCTCGTTCCGCCCCGCGCACCCCGGTGAGGAGGTCGAGGACCTCGCCGCCGTCCTGCGCGGGTACCGCGCCGTCGTCGTCCCGACCCTGTACCTCACCGACGACGCCACCGCGCGGGCCGTCGCCGACGCCGCCGCGGCCGGCGTGCACGTCCTCGTCACCTACGCCTCCGGCCTGGTCGACGAGCGCGCCCGCGTGCGCCTGGGCGGCTACCCCGGCGCGTTCCGCGACCTGCTCGGCGTGCGCGTGGAGGAGTTCCACCCCCTGCTGCCCGGGCGCACCGCGGTCCTCGACGACGGGTCGGCGGTGAGCACCTGGACCGAGCGCGGCACCGCCGCCGACGGCACCGAGGTCCTGGCCCGGTACACCGGCCCCGTCGCGGGCAGCCCGGCGCTGACCCGGCGCGGCACCGCCTGGTACTGCGGCACCTCCCTGGACGACGCGGGTCTGGGCGCCCTGCTGGAGCGCGTGCTCGCGGCCGCCGGGGTCGGGCCGGTCGCCGCCGCCACGGGGGAGGTCGACGTCGTGCGCCGCCGGCACGCCGACGGGCGCAGCTGGCTGTTCGCCTTCGCCACGGGGTCGGAGCCCGCCACCGTCGCGGTCACCGGGTTCGACGAGGTCGCCCGCCGCGACGTGACGGGCGAGCTGCACCTGGCCCCCGGCGCGAGCGCCGTCGTCCGCGAGGCGCGGTGAGCGCCGTGCTGGCCCACCAGCGCCAGGCGCTCATCCTCGAGGCCGTCCGCGAGCGCGGCGGGGTGCGGGTCGCCGACCTCGTCGAGCGCCTGGGCGTGTCCGACATGACGGTGCGCCGCGACATCGGCGAGCTGCACCGGCGCGGGCTCGTCGCCCGCGTGCACGGCGGGGCCGCCTCCCTGGACGAGCGCAGCAGCGCCGAGCCCGGGTTCGCCGCCAAGGCGGAGCTTCAGACGGCGCAGAAGCGCGCGATCGCCCGCGCCGCAGCCGCTCTCGTGCGCCCCGGCGCGTCCGTGGCGCTGTCGGCGGGCACGACGACGGTGGAGCTGGCGCGCGCCCTGCGCGGCGTGCCGGACCTGACCGTCGTGACGAACTCCCCGCGGGTGGCCGACGTCCTGCACGAACCGGGCGCCGAGGAGACCGGGCGCACCGTCGTGCTCACCGGCGGCGTGCGCACCCCCTCCGACGCGCTCACCGGCCCCGTCGCCGTGCGCAGCCTGGCCGGTCTGCACGTGGACCAGCTGTTCCTCGGCGTCCACGGCCTGGACGTGCGCGCCGGGCTGACCACCCCGAACCTCGCCGAGGCCGAGACCGACCGCGCGCTCGTGGAGTGCGCGCGCTCCCTCGTCGTCGTCGCCGACGCCACCAAGTGGGGCGTCGTGGGCCTGGCGACCATCGCCGGGCTCGACGCCGTCGACGTCCTCGTCACCGACACCGCCTTCCCCGCCGACGCCCGCGACGCCGTGCGCGACGTCGTCGGCGACCTCGTCACCGCCCCCGAGGAGGACACCCCGTGACCCGCGAGACCCGCGAGACCCGCGAGACCCCGACCGGGAGCGCGCACGCGTTCAGGCGCACGTCGACCCGGATGGCCGACGGCCGCGAGCTCATCTACTTCGACGACACCGAGCCGTGGCTGTCCGGCACGCGGGTGCGCGACGCCGTGGACACCCGCCCGCTGCCGCCCGCCGACGACGTCGTGCGCGGCCGCACCCAGGTGCGCTACGACCCGCTGACGGGCGACTGGATCGCGATGGCCTCGCACCGCAACGACCGCACCCTCATGCCGCCGCCGGACCAGGACCCGCTGGCGCCCACCGTCCCCGGCGGGTTCCCCACCGAGGTCCCCGACGACTCCTACGACGTCGTCGTGTTCGAGAACCGGTTCCCCTCCTTCTCCACCCGCGTGGGCGGCGAACCCGGTCTCGTCGACGGCGAGGAGCTGTGGCCGGTGCGGCCGGGCACCGGGCGCACCGAGGTCGTCTGCTTCACCAGCGAGGCCACCGGCTCCTTCGGCACCCTGGCGCCGCACCGCGCGCGCACCGTGGTGGAGGCGTGGGTGGACCGCACCGAGGGCCTGGCGCGCGTGCCGGGCGTGGAGCAGGTGTTCTGCTTCGAGAACCGCGGGCAGGAGATCGGGGTGACCCTGCCGCACCCGCACGGGCAGATCTACGGCTACCCGTTCGTGACGCCGCGCACCGCCACGATGCTGCGCCGCGCCGCCGAGCACCGCGCGGCCACGGGCCGCAACCTGTTCCGCGACGTGCTGGACGCCGAGCGCCGCGCCGGCACCCGCGTCGTCCTGGAGACCGAGCACTGGACGGCGTACGTGCCGGCCGCCGCGCGCTGGCCCGTCGAGGTCCACCTGGCCCCGCACCGCGACGTGCCGGACCTGCCGGCCCTCGACGACGCCGAGCGCGCCGACCTGGTCACCGCCTACCTGGACCTGCTGGGCCGGCTGGACCGCTACCACCCCGACGACCACCCGCTGCCCTACATCGCCGGGTGGCACCAGGCGCCCGTGCGCACCGGCCGGGAGGAGTTCCGGCTGCACCTGCAGGTGTTCAGCGTGCTGCGCGGGCCGGGGAAGGTGAAGTACCTGGCCGGCTCGGAGTCGGCGATGGCGGCGTGGATCAACGACACCACGCCCGAGGCGGTCGCGCAGCGGCTGCGGGAGGTGGCGTGAGCGTGGCGGACGCGCGGTTCTTCGAGGCGCCGGCGCGCGCGGAGGCGGCCGACGCCGTCGCCGCCGCGTTCGGTGACGTGTTCAGCGAGACGCCCGAGGGGGTGTGGTCGGCGCCGGGGCGGGTGAACCTCGTCGGCGAGCACGTCGACTACACCGGCGGGCTGTGCCTGCCGCTGGCCCTGCCGCACCGCACGTTCGTCGCGCTCAGCCCGCGCCACGACGACGTCGTGCGCGTGCGCTCCGCGCAGGAGGCCGGCGCCGACTGGGAGGGTTCCCTGTCCGAGGTCGGCCCCGGCGCCCCCGACGGGTGGGCCGCCTACGTGGCGGGGGTGGCGTGGGCGATGGGCACCGCGCACGGCTTCGACGCCGTCGTCGACGGGCACGTCCCGCTGGGCTCGGGGCTGTCGTCCTCGGCGGCGCTGGAGTGCGCCGTCGCGATCGCCCTGGCCGACCTGGACGACCTGCCCACCGACGACGCCGGCCGCGCCGAGCTGGCCGCGGCGTGCGTGCAGGCGGAGAACGTCGTCGCGGGCGCCGCGACCGGCGGGATGGACCAGGCGGCCTCGCTGCGCTGCCGCCCCGGCGGCGGGATCCTGCTGGACACCCGCGACGACACCGTCGAGCACCTGCCGCTGGACCTGGCCGCCGCCGGCCTCGCGCTGCTGGTGGTCGACACCCGCGCCGCGCACTCGCACTCCGGCGGGGAGTACGGCGCGCGCCGCGCCGACGTCGAGCGCGCCGCGCGCCTGCTCGGGGTGCCGACGCTGCGCGAGGTGGACCCCGACGACCTGGACGACGCCCTGGAGCGGTTGGCCGCCGCGGCCGGGCCCGGCGACGACGTCGCCGTCCTGCGCCGGCGGGTGCGCCACGCCGTCACCGAGATCGACCGGGTGCGCCGCACCGCGGACCTGCTGCGGGCCGGGCGCGCGCGCGAGGTCGCCCCGCTGCTGGACGCCTCCCACGAGTCGCTGCGCCACGACTACGAGGTCTCCTGCCGGGAACTGGACCTGGCCGTGGACGCGGCCCGCTCCGCCGGCGCGCTGGCCGCCCGGATGACCGGCGGCGGGTTCGGCGGGTCGGCCATCGCCCTGGTGGAGGCCGGCGCGGTGGGCGCCGTCGCGCAGGAGGTGGCCCGCGCGTTCGCGGACGCGCGGCTGCGCGCGCCGCAGTTCCTGTCCGCGCTGCCCTCGGCCGGCGCCGGGCGCGACGCCTGACACCTGCCGTTCACCCCCCGGCCTCCTGAGCGGGGGGTGAGCGGTCGCCCACCGCTCGTAGCGTCCGGCGGGTGCCGCTGCTGACCCCCGGCGCCTACTGGAGCTGCGTCCTGCTGCTCCTCGCCGCCCACGCCGCCCTGCTGTGGTGGCTGCACCGCCGCCGCTGGCGCCGCCGCGTCGGGCGCGACCGCGCCTGGCTGCTGGCCGCCGGCGTCGACCCCGGCCCCCACCCGCGCACCCCCGCCTGGTGGCGGCTGGTCGCGCTCGACGCCCTCGACGACGACGGCCGCGTCGACGAGCACGCCCTGCGCGGCTGACCCCGCGGTCCGCCACCGCCACCGCCTCGCGCCCGGCGCGCGCGGCCGCGCCCGCGGCGCTACCGTTCCCGCGCCCTCCAGCCACGGGGGACGGCGACGTCAGGGGGTGCGCGTGCCCGTCGGACCCACCCCCGCCGACCGCGAGCTCGTCGAGGTCGTCGAGGTCGTGCGCACCTTCACCCGCACCGTCACGGGCGACTTCTCCGCCGAGGACCTCCTGCGCCGCCTCGCCGAGGCCGCCGTGCGCATCCTGCACGCCGACGGCGCGGGGGTGGTCGTCCCCGGCGCGGACGGCCGGCTCGTCCTCGCCCACTCCCTGCACGAGGGCGTCCGGCGCCTGGAGGACGTGCAGGAGCTGCTGCAGGAGGGCCCGTGCCAGGACTGCGTGCGCCACGGCCGGGTCGTCGCCTCCGGTGACCTCGCCGCCGACGGCGACTGGCCGCGCTACCAGGCCGAGGCCGTCGCCCTCGGCGTGCGCACCGTGGCCGCCGTGCCCCTGCCCGGGCGCGACGGCCCGCTCGGCGTCCTGGACGTCTACCGCACCGCGCCGCGGCCCTTCAGCGCCCGCGAGCTGGCCACCACCGGCCTGCTCGCCGACCTGGCCGCCTCCTACCTGTCCGTCGTCCGCGACCGCGACGAGGCCCGGCGCGCCCGCCAGGAGCTCGCCCACCGCGCCGCCCACGACCCGCTGACCGGCCTGCCCGTGCGCTGGGCGTTCCTGCAGCGCCTCGACGAGGTCGTCGCCACCAGCCCGCGGCCCGGCAGCGTCGCCGTCCTCTTCGTCGACCTCGACGGGCTGAAGTACGCCAACGACACCTACGGCCACCTCGCCGGCGACCAGCTCATCCGCGTCAGCGCCCAGCGGCTGCGCCGCGCCCTGCGCCCCGACGACCTCGTCGCCCGCATCGGCGGCGACGAGTTCGTCGTCCTCCTGCAGGGGCTGGCCTCGCCCGCCCGCGCCACCGCCGTCGCCCAGCGGGTCGTGGAGGAGTTCGCGGTGCCCGCCGACGCCGACGACCTCACCGTGCAGCCCTCGGCCAGCATCGGCGTCGCCGTCCTCGGCCCCGACGACCGCGTCCCCGCCGACACCCTCGTCTCCCACGCCGACGCCGCCATGTACCTGGCCAAGCAGCGCGGCCGCGGCCGGTGGGCGCTGTTCGACCCCGCCGCCTACGCCGACGCCACCTCCCGCGCCGACCTCGTGCCCGCCCTGCGCCGCGCGCTGGCCGACGGCCAGCTGCACCTGCGCTACCAGCCCGTCGTCGACCTGGGCACCGGCCGCGCCGTCGCCGTGGAGGCCCTGCTGCGCTGGGAGCACCCCGAGCGCGGGACCCTCACCGCCGACGAGTTCGTGCCCGCCGCCGAGCACTCCGGCCTCGTGCGCGCGCTCGGCGCGTGGGTGCTGCGCACCGCCTGCCGGCAACTGGCCGCCTGGGACGAGGAGCTGGGCGCGCGCTCGCCGCGGCGCCTGTTCGTCAACGTCTCCGTGCTGGAGCTGGGGGACCCGCTGCTGGAGCACGCCGTCGCCCGCACCCTGGACGACTCCGGCCTGGCCGCCGAGCGCCTCGTCCTGGAGATCACCGAGTCGGCGTTCCTGCACGACCCGGCCGGCGCGACCGTCCTGGCCCGGCTGCGACGGCGCGGGTGCGCCGTCGCCATCGACGACTTCGGCGCCGGCTGGTCCTCCCTCAGCCGCCTCGTGCACCTGCCCGTGTCCGTGCTCAAGGTGGACCGGGCGTTCACCGAGCACGTCGTCGCCCACCGCGAGGCCGCCACCGTCGTGGCCTCCGTGCTGCGCCTGGGCGAGGAGCTGGGCTGCGACGTCGTCGTCGAGGGCGTCGAGGACGCCGCCACGCTGGAGCGGCTCACCGCCCTGGGCTGCCGCTACGCGCAGGGCTTCCACCTGGCGCGGCCGCTGACGGCCGAGCAGCTGGCGCGCTGGTGCGCGGACGGCCCGCCCGCCGCCGGGCGGGCCTGACGCCTCAGCCGGCGTCCGCGCGCTGCCGGGCGCGCAGGCGGACGGCCACGTACGGGCGACCGGGCAGGTCGACGGTGAACCTGCCGGAGCGGGGGCCGGGCACGGTCTCCACGGTCATGCCCCAGGTGTCGATGACGTCGACGTCCCAGGTGGTGGCGGGGTCGAGGAAGAAGCGCCGGAACCGCGGACGGTGGTTGCCGAAGTAGACGAGCTGGTGCTCGCCCGGAACGCCGGCGCTGACGGCGTCCCAGCTGCCCGGCAGCGGTTCGAGCACCCCGCCGGGCACCTGCTCGACGATCGACGTCAGGAAGGCGATGCGGTCGGGGCTGGTGCCGTGCAGCTCACCGCCCTTGGCCCACCACAGCACCTCGTCGGGGTGCAGGTACGTCTCGCCGTGGCCGACGTACCCGCCGCGCAGGGCCCCTTCCCAGCACCGGCGGACCATCTCCTCGCCGGTGATGTTCCCCCACCCCTGGTCGATGTCGCCCTCGTAGGCGCACTCGTCGACGACGACCGGCTTGCCCCAGGCGGCGCGCCACTCGGTGGTGTTCTCCGCCGTCCGGTAGACGTCGGTGCGCTGCATGCTCACGTGCGTGATCCAGGGCCGCGACTGGTCGTAGACGTCGCGGCAGTTGTGGATGGAGCGCAGGTGGTCGCTGGCGTCCCAGCGGCCGATGATCCCCGCCCACCGCTCCCAGTCGTCCTCGGTCTTGGTGTGCAGCAGGTCGAACTCGTTGGCCAGGGACCACCACACGCCGCGGAAGGCCGACAGCCGCGCCACGGCGTAGCGCACGTAGCGGTCGTCGGTGGCGGCGTCCATGGTGGAGAAGCCCCAGCGGTCGTAGGCGTGGAACAGGATGAGGTCCGCCTCGATCCCCAGCTCGTCCAGCTGGTCGATCCGCCGCTCCAGGTGCGCCCACCAGGCGGGGTCGAACCGGGTGGGGTCCCAGCCGCCGTCCTGCTCGCGGGCGAACGGGTAGCGCGCGGGCTCGTTGGTGTTGAACGTGTAGGACTTCGGGAACAGGCACATGCGGAGCTTGGTGAAGGGCGCGTCCGCCAGGGTGCGCAGGGTGAGCTCCTGCAGCTCCTCGTCCTGGTGGGTCCAGGCGTAGCAGGTCGTGCCGATCGGCAGGTACCGGCTGCCGTCGGCGTAGCGGAAGTGGTACTGGTCGGCGACCCGCACCGGGCCCCGACCGGCCCCCTGCCGCGCTTCCAGCTCGCCGGTCACCCCGTCCAGGGAGCGGGCGTTGCTGGTCGTCTCGAAGCGCCAGTGCCCTGCCTCGCCGGGCAGGAACCGCACCAGGTAGCGGCCGTCGCCGTCGTAGAACCCCAGGACGTCGCGGCTGCCGCCGTCCGGGCCGGAGAAGCGCGCGGTCAGCTCCACGTCGGTGTACGGGTTCCCGTGGGAGGGACCCCGCAGCTCGACCTCGAAGCGCTGGTGGACCTCGACCTCGGCCGGGGCGCTCACCGCCGCGGAACCCGGCGCCACGTCGGCGCCCTCGTAGGTACGGCTCGGTGCGGCGGGCGCCGGTGCGGGGGCGGTGTCCGCGGCTGCGGCCGGGTCCAGGACCTCGAGCTCGTGCAGGACCTGCCGGCGCACCTCCTCGCCCAGCCCTTCCTCGGTCGCCAGCACGAGGCCGACGGGGTGGTTCTGGTAGGTGTGCAGCAGGGGCGACTCCACGACGGAGGGCGCCAGCCGGCGCAGCACCTCGTCACCGGCGGGAGTGCGCAGCACCTCCAGCAGGGGCGTGTCGGCGCTGAGGGGACCGGGAGCCTGGGGCACGGGAGACGACCTTCCGCGGGGTTCGGTGGGTGGGTGGGGGTGGAGCGCTCAGGCGGCCGGCCGGGTGCAGACGTACACGCGCGGCGCGCCGCCGGGGTCGGGCACCGGGGAGTCGTCGTGCTCGCGCACGCCCTCGGCGACGACCTCGCCGGTCCTCGGGTCGAGGACGCGGTAGGCGCGCGGGACGTCGGCCCCGTCGAGCACGCGCAGGTCGCCGCCCTCGGCGAGGTAGGTGAGGAAGAGGACGCCGGGCACCAGCAGCCCGCGCGGGTGCAGCGTGCGCGTCCAGTCCGGGCGGGCCCCGGTCAGGGGCAGGCCGTCGAGGATCCTGCCGACCAGGCCCACGTAGGTGGACCCCTCGAAGTCGAGCGCCTCGCGCCACCCGGCGCCGGGGGCGGAGAAGAAGTCGGAGTGACCCGGCTCGTCGGGGTGCAGCTTCCACTGCCACAGGCTGCCGGCGCCGTAGACGACGCCCATCGTGCCGCCGGCGCACAGGTTCGCCCACGCCTCGTGGCCCTGCCACCAGCCCGCGGCGCGGCCGGTGCGCCCGGTGTTCTCGTAGCTGGGCTCGCCGTTGGCCACCCCCTTCAGCGGGGTGTTGCGCGCCATGTCGGCGACCCGCTCGGGGAAGTGCTCGCCGCTGTGCCCGGTCTGGCACCACTGGAAGTCCAGCCAGTCGGCGTCCTGGTGCGCGTCGTTGGTCGCGTGGGGTCGGTAGTGGACACCGGTGGGCTGCTCGTAGCAGTCCCAGGCGTGCACCTCGGCGCCGCCGGCGGCGATCTGCGGTTCGTGGCCGGAGCCGTCGGCGCCGACCAGCCAGAGGGCCGGGCGCGCGCCGTAGCGCGCCACGAGGTAGCGGCAGTAGCGGGCGTACTGCTCCGTCGGGACGACCGTGCCGGCGGCGCCGAGGCCCTTCCACCCGAACCCCTGGAAGACCGGCTGCCACACGGGCACGACGCCGTGCTCGACCAGGACGTCGACCAGGACGTCCAGGTGCTGGAAGTACCCCACGTCCAGGTCGGTCAGGGTTCCCTCGGGCAGGTCGCGGAACCCCCGGCCGAAGCCCTCGTCGGCGGTGCGGTCCTCCGGGCCCTCGGCGCCCGTGTCGGGCTGCACGCTCATGAGGAGCACCGCGTTGAAGCCCTTGGCGGAGCGGTCGGCGGCGTAGGTGCGCACCTGCTCGGGGGTGGCCCGCCACGGCAGGCCCCAGGCCGTGTCGCCCACGAGCAGGGCGGGGGTCCCGTCGGCGTGCTGCAGGGTCAGCCCGTCGGGCGCCATCCGCCAGAACCCGTGCCGCTCGAACCGCCCCGGCGGCGCGACGGCGGGCGCCCGCACCTCGAGGCTGCCCTCCCGGTCGGCCAGCCCGGCGTCGGCGACCGAGGCACCGCTGCGCCAGCGCCACGTGCCCGACGGCAGCGGGGACGCGAAGCGCACCCGCCACGTGTGGCCGCCGTCGCCGGGACCGTCGTAGAAGGCGGGACGACGCAGGACCGCGCCGCTCTCGTGCGTGAAGTCGGCCCAGACGTCGACCGCGCCGTAGGGGTCGCGGTGCCGGGAGCCGGCGGTCAGGGTGAGCTCCACCTCCTGCCAGGGAGCGGCGGTCGGGGCGGCGTCGGCGGCGACGGTCATGCGGGGTCCCTCCTGGTGCGGCTGCTGCCGGGACGATCGGTCCGGTGCGGTGCTCAGCCCTTGACGGCGCCGGCGAAGGCGCCCTGGACGAAGTAGCGCTGGAACATCAGGTAGACGATCAGCACGGGGACCGCCGACATGAAGATGAAGGCGTTCAGCGCGCCGTAGTCGGTGCCGTGCTGGGTGCTGAAGCCCTGGACGGCCAGCGGGATCGTCCAGTTCCCCTGGCTCGTCAGCAGCGTCGTCGCGATCGCGTACTCGTTCCAGGTGGCCACGAAGTCCAGGATGAACAGGGCGGCCAGGGCGGGCTTGGCCAGCGGCAGGCAGATCTGCCAGAAGATCCGGAAGGTGGACGCGCCGTCGACGCGCGCCGACTCCTCCAGCTCGTCGGGGATCGCCCGGAAGAACCCGTAGAGCATGAAGATCTGGTACGGGATGCCGAAGGCGAGGTAGGGCAGGACGAGACCGGCCCGGGAGTTGAGCAGGTCCAGCGTCAGCATCGTGTTGAACAGCGGGCCCAGGCCGACCTGGATCGGCACCATCGACCCGACGGCGAACACGCACAGGACGACCTTGTGCCAGCGGAAGCGCAGGCGGGCGAGCGCGAAGGCGGCGGCGGCGGCCAGCAGCAGGCCGAGGGGGACCTTCACCAGGGAGATCAGCAGGCTGTTGGAGCCCGTGACCCACAGGTCGCCCGTCTCGATCGCGCTGGTGAAGTTGCCCCACTCCAGCGAGCTGGGCAGGGCCCAGGTGGGCGAGCTGTTGATGTCCGCGCGGCTCTTCAGCGACGTGAGCGCCATGAAGACGAACGGCAGCGCCCAGAACAGCGCGGAGACCGCGAGGGCGACCCAGAGGCCGACCCCCACCCAGTCGCGGCGGACGCGGCGGACGGGGACGTCCTCGGCCGGTGCGCGCAGCCGGGCGCGCGGTGCGGTGATGGCCCCGCTCATCGGTCCTCCTTCATCGACCAGGCCAGGTAGGGCACGACGAGCACGAGGGACAGCAGCAGCAGCACGGTGGCGGTCGCGCCGCCGGCGCCGAACTGGTGGTTGGAGAAGGACTGCGTGTAGGACCACAGCGCCAGCACCTGCGTGGACTGCGCCGGCCCGCCCCCGGTCATGCCGACGACGAGGTCGAAGACCTTCAGCGAGTTGATGATGGTCAGGATGACCACGACGACCGTGGTCGGCCGCAGCGCGGGGACGGTGACCTCGCGGAAGACGTGCCACCGGTTCGCGCCGTCGACCTTCGCGGCGTCCACGAGCTCCTGGGGGACCTGCTGCAGGCCGGCGAGGAAGAGGACCATCGTGAAGCCGACCCCCTGCCAGACGGAGGCGACGAACACCGAGTACAGCGCGAAGCGGGGGTCGCCCAGCCACTGCTGCGCCCAGCTCTCCAGGCCGACGCTCGACAGCGCCTGGTTCAGCGCCCCGAGGGTGGGGTTGTAGATCCACCGCCACATCGCCGCCACGGTGATGGACGCGAAGACCGCCGGGATGTAGAAGACCGCGCGGAAGAGGTTGCGGCCGAGCATCTTCCGGTTCAGGCCCAGCGCCAGCAGCAGGCTCAGCGTCATGGGGACGAGCAGCGACAGGACGACCCAGACGACCGAGTTGCGCAGCGACGTCCAGAACACGGGGTCCGCGGTGAGCATGCGGCTGTAGTTGCGCCAGCCGACGAACAGCGGCTCGTCGGTGCGGAAGCCCGTCCACTCGAAGAACGAGAGCCGGACGGAGTCGGCCATCGGGTAGGCCAGGAACCAGACGTACAGGACGCCGGCGGGCAGCAGGTAGGGCAGGGCGCGCAGGAAGCGCCGGTCGCGGCGGGGTCGTCCGGCCGGGCGCGCCGGGCGCGCGGCGTCGAGGACGCTCACGAGGTCTCCTCCCCCGCCCTCAGGCGTTGGCGTCGAGGTACTTCTGGAACTCCGCACCGGCGTCGGCGGGTGCGAGGCCGCCGGTCAGCACGGAGTTCTGGATCCGCCAGTACTCGGTCGTCGCGTCGAGGCTGAGGGCCTGGTCGCCGTTCAGGTACAGGCCGGTGGCCTCGTCGAAGATCGGCGGCCACAGCTCGTGCAGCGGGTTGCCGGTGGCCGGGGCGACCTCGGTGTTCGGCGACAGCGGCGAGAAGGCGCCGACCACGTCCTGCTGCACGTCGGTGCTGGTGGCGAAGTCGAGGAACTTCGCGGCCTCGTCGGCCCGGTCGGAGCTCTCGTTGACGTAGAAGCCCTCCGCGAACCCGTAGAGGCGGCCGGTGCCCGTGGGGAAGGGGACGATGCCGACGGTGGAGGGGTCCATGCCGTTCTCGGCGATGTTGGCGTTGAACCAGGCGCCCTCCAGCGCCATGGCCGCCTGCCCGGTGTAGAAGAGCTGGCTGGACTCGTCGTTGGAGATGCCCATGAAGCCGTCGTTGACGTACTCGTCGCCCCAGGTCTTCAGCTCGGTGAAGGCGTCGTCCACGCACGCCTCGGCGCTCCAGTCGGCCTCGCCGGCCTTGAGCGCGTCGTGGGTCTCGGCGCCGCACCCGGTCTCCAGCAGGGAGTCGAGCAGTCGCATGACGTGCCAGTTGACGGTGCCGCCGAACTCGATCGGCGTGGTGCCGGCGGCGATGAGCTGGTCGGCGGCGGCCACCAGCTCGTCGTAGGTGGTGGGCGGCGCGGTGATGCCGGCCTGCTCGAACAGCTCCTTGTTGTAGAACAGTCCCTCGCCCTGCACGACCCACGGCACGCCCATCATGCCGCCGTACTGCGTGACGTTCGACATTGCGGCCTCGCTGAACCGGTCCGCCCAGCCGTACTGGTCGTAGTAGTCGCTGAGGTCCCTGCTCATGCCGGCCTCGACGAGCTCACCGCCCAGGCCCGGGCCCATCCAGTACTGGTAGACGTCCGGACCGGCGTCCGTGCCGGCGACCTGGCGCAGCGCGTCCTTGTGCGCGTCGACGGCGCGCTCCTCCACGGTGACGGTGCTGCCGGGGTTGGCCTCCTCGTAGGCGGCGACGACCTGCTCCACCGCCTCCTTCTGGGTGGGCTCCAGGGTGAGCATCCAGACGGTCAGCTCCTCGTCGCCACCACCACCGCTGCCGCCGCCGCAGGCGGTCAGGAGGACGGTGGCGCTCATCAGGGCGGCCGCAGCGGCCCGGGTGCGGTTCTTCAGCATCGTTGCTCGAGCCTTTCGGTGGGTGTGGCGGTGGAGGTGCGGGGGTGGTGGGGGAGGGCTGGGTTGCCGGCCCGGGGCGCTCAGCGGCGCACGGCGTCGATCCGGAGCATCCGGGCGATGACCGTGTCGAGCTCCTCGTCGCGGAAGATCTTCTTCCAGTCGTCCTTGACGATGGACTCGCGGCCGTAGGCCATGGCGGTGTGGCAGGCCTCGGAGAAGGGGTTGGAACCGCGCAGGGCGTTGGTCAGGGCGATGCCGACGTGGCCCCACAGCATCGCGCGGGCGGCCTCCGCGGGAACCCCGGCCGTCGTGACGGTCTCCTCCAGGGCCTCCTGCAGCAGTTCGCCGACCATGCAGGCGATGGTCTCCACGAGGGTGGGTTCCAGGACGGCGAGCTGCTTGACGGTGACCCAGTGGACGTCGAGGACGGGGGCGTAGATCGTCCGGACGACCTGCTCGACGACCGCGCGCACGTCCTCGTCGGCGACCTCGAGAGCGGCGACGACGTCCTGGGCGGCGGCCACGCCGCCGAAGGTGTCGGCGTACTCGGCGTCGGTGCGCCGCTCCAGGAACACCGACGGGTGGCACGGGTGGGCGCAGGCCTGGGCGACGCCCTCGCGCTGGGCCAGCAGGCCGGCGTAGGCGGCCGCGGGGTCCAGGGTGAGCAGGACGGAACCGTCCTTCATGCGCGGCACCAGGTCCTCGGACACCGTCCCCAGCACGACGTCGGGCACCGCCAGGACCACCACGTCGGCGTCCGCGACGGCCTCGGCGGCCGGCACGACGTCGCGGCCGGCGGCCCGCACCCGCTCCGCGCCGGCCGGGGAGCTCTCGGCGTACCGGACGGTGAACCCGCTGCGCGCCAGGTTGTTCGACACGCGCGTGCCCATCTTGCCGCCGGCGCCGATGACGGCGACCGTCAGCGTCCCGGTGCTGGTGTTCTCGGCGAGGTCGGTCATCGTCATCGCTCCTGAGGCGTCGTCGCGGTCGGGGTGGTCGCCGCGCTGGTCAGGCGGCGGAGGGTGGTGGCCGTCCAGGCGGCCTCGGTGCGGGCGGTGGTGACCGGGTCGCCCTGCCAGGGCAGCCAGTGCTCGGCGATGCGGCTGGTGCCGCGGCGCACCGGGTCGAGGGCGGCGGTGATGCCGTCGAGGTCGAGCAGGCCCTCGCCGAGGGGGACCCCGGTGAGGGAGAACCCGACCCAGCCCTCGCTGCGGGTGAACGCGAAGTCCTTGACGTGCCAGTTCTTCACGTGGGGGGCGCAGCGGGCCAGCACGTCCGCGGGGTGCTCCAGGGCGGCCACGGTGTTGGCCGGGTCCAGGCAGATCCCGAGGTGGTCGTCGCCGACGGCCTCGACGACGTCGACGAGCGCGGAGGTCGGGACCTGCTCGTACGTCTCCAGGGCCAGCACGACGCCGGCGCGGGCGTAGTCGGGGACGACCCGCCGCAGCCGGCGCTCGGTCTCCGCGGCGTCCGGCCGGTCCTGCCCGCTGGTCCACATGCTGCGCACCAGCCGGGCGCCCAGGGCCCCGGCCAGGTGCAGGTAGCGGCGCAGGTGCTCCGGGGCGGTGCCGCGGGTCCCGACCTCCAGCGCCAGGCCGAGGTCCTGCGCGGTGCGCCGCAGGTGCTCCAGCTCGGCGGGGCTCATCCGGTCCACGTGCGGGTCGTCGCAGACCTGGAAGACCCGCGCGCCCAGAGCGGCGGCGTCGTGGAGCTGCTCCGCGGTGGACAGGGGGTGCTCCACGCGCTGGGAGGAGCGCCAGAAGTAGGCGTACGTGCCCGCACCGGCGCCCGTGGCCGCGTCGGGCGGCGCCGGGGTGGTGGGGAGGGTGTGCACGCTGGCTCCTGGGTCGGGGAGGTCGCCGGCGGCCGGGGACGGTCGCGGCGGGGAGGTCCTGCGGGGTGCGGTGCTGACGAGTGCGGTGCTGAGGGGTGCGCCCCGCCCGGGTGGGGCGGGTGGTGCGCCGGCGGGTCGGCCGGAGGGGCGGCTGCTGTGCCGCTGCCGCAGTCTGCGCACTCGCCGCGAATTCTGTCAACCGGTTGACCTTTTTCTCTCGTCCCCTGTTTCCGGTCAACCGGTTCGGCTACGGTGAGCGGACGCGAGTTCCTGCGACGAGGAGGACGAGGACCGTGGGCGATCGGCTCGGGGGCAAGCACGCGCTGGTGACCGGCGCCGCGTCGGGCATCGGACGGGCGGTGGCCACCCGCTTCGCCGCCGAGGGCGCCCGAGTCGTCTTCGCCGACCGCGACCTGGAGGGCGCCGAGCGCGCCGTGCGGGAGCTGCCCGGCCCGGGCCGGGCGGTCGCGGTGCGGATGGACGTCACCGACGAGGACAGCGTGGTGGCCGCCTACGCGCGAGCCACCGCCGACGGCCCTCCCCTGGACGTGGTCGTCGCCAACGCCGGTGTGCAGCTGTTCGGCCAGGACGCGCCGGCGGCCGACCTCGACCTGGACGTCTGGCGGCGCACCCTGGACGTGAACCTGACCGGGACCTTCCTGACCGTCAAGCACGCCGTGCGCGCCCTGCGCGGGCGCGGCGGGTCGATCGTCTGCACCGGCAGCCCCACCGGCCTGAACGGCGAGGGCCGCGACTTCACGGCCTACTCCTCCTCCAAGGCCGGCGTGCACGGCCTGGTGCGCACCGTCGCCGCGGCCTACGCCGCCGACGGGATCCGCGTGAACACCGTCGTGCCCGGGTACACCGAGACGCCCCTGGTCACCGCGATCTCCGGCGACCGGGACTCGCGCGCGGCGATCGTGGCCCGCACGCCGCTGGGCCGGCCCGGCACGCCCGCCGACGTCGAGGGGCTGATGGTCTACCTGGCCGGCGACGAGTCGTCCTTCGCCACGGGCGCGCTCTTCCGCGTCGACGGTGGGATGACCTCGCTGTGAACCCCGCGGACGGGCCGCTGGGCGAGCGCTCCGCGCGCGAGCTGTGGTGCGACGACGACCCGGCGCCCGTGCACCTGGAGGCGGCCGGCTGGCAGCTGGACCTGGTCGGCGGCCAGCTGGAGGAGCTGGCCCGCGGGGGCCGGGCCGTCCTGCGGGCGGTGCGCCTCGTCGTGCGCGACCGCGACTGGGGCACCGTGCCCGCCGACGTGCAGCGGCTCTCGGTCGAGCACCGCCACGACGGTCTCGACGTCACCGTCCGGGCCCGCGCGCGCGGCCGCGACGTGGACGTGAGCTGGGAGGTGCGCGCGCGCGTCGACCGCGACGGCGTGCGCGTCAGCGGGGAGGCGCGGGCGCTGGCCCCGTCCTGGTGCAACCGCGTCGGCCTCGTGCTGCTGCACCACGCCGACCTGGCCGGGACCGACCTGCTCGTGCACCACCCCGGCGGCACCCGCACCACCACCCGCTTCCCCCGCGAGATCGCGCCGCACCAGCCCGCCCGCGACGTCGCCGGGCTCGAGTGGCCGGCCCCGGCGGGGCGCGTGCGCGCCGACCTGAGCGGTGACGTCTTCGAGGTGGAGGACCAGCGCAACTGGACCGACGCCTCCTACAAGACGTACAGCACCCCCCTCGAGCGGCCCTTCCCCGTCCACCTCGAGCGCGGGAGCACCGTGCACCAGGAGCTGGTGCTGCGGGTGCTCGACGCCGCGCCCGGTGGCGCCGACGTGCCCGCTCCGGCGCGGACCGCCACCGCCGCGGGACCGGTCGACGTGGACCTCGCGCCCTCCACGGCGCCGCACCCGGAGGTCGGTACCGGCGCCTCCACCGCGCCGCAGCCGCCCGGCCGCGACGGTGGTCCCGCTCCCCTGCCGCCGTGGGCGGGCACCCTGCCCGTCCTGGTCGAGCTCGACCTCGACGGCCCCGGCTGGCGCCGCGCGCTGGAGGAGGCCCGGCGCGAGGCCGCCGACGCCGGTCTCGACGTGCGCTTCGTCACGGGCGACGCCCGGACGCTGCCCGAGGCCGTCGCCGCGCTGCGCGGCCTGCCCGTGCACCGCGCGGCCGCCTTCGACAGCACCACCCACCTCAGCACGACGGACCTGTGGCGGGCGCTGGTGGAGGAGCTGCGGCGCGCCGGCCTGGACGTCCCGGCGCTGGCCGGCACCCGGGCGCACTTCACCGAGCTCAACCGCGGCCACCACCTGCTGCCGCCGGAGGCGGGGGCCTGGACGTTCAGCACCACCCCGCAGATGCACGAGCGCGGGCGCGCGCAGGTCCTCGAGTCCCTCGCGGTGCAGCGCCTCGTCGCCGAGCAGGCCGTGCGGCTGGCCGGCGGGCGCCCCGTGCACGTCGGGCCGGTCACCCTCGCACCGCGGTTCAACGCCGTCGCCACCACCCCGCGGGTGCCCGGGGCGCACGGCGACCTCAGCAGCGGGTACGGCGCGGAGCACGTGCCCGGCGCCACCGACCCCCGCCAGCGCAGCCGGGGCTTCGCCGCCTGGCTGGTCGCCTCCGCCGCCGCCCTCGGCGTCCCCGGCGTGCGCAGCCTGTCCTTCGCGGAGACCCGGGGCCCGCGCGGCCTCGGGACCGCGGAGGGCGAGCCGTTCCCCGCGGCCGCCGCCGTCGGCCACCTCGCGGCGCTCGCCGGCCGACCGCGCTGGGAGGCCCGCGGCGCCCTGCCCGCGGGCACGGCCGTCCTCGCCGCCGGTCCGGCCGACGGGCCCGGCGGCGACTGCACGGTCCTGGCGGCCAACACCACCGGCGGGGCCGTGCACCTGCGGCTGCGCGCGCCCGGCGGTTTCGGCGCCGGGCGGCTGCGGTCCGCGCACGACGCCGGCGGCGCGCCCGGCGGGCCGTCGGCCACGCCGCCGGGCGACACCCTCCTCCTGCCCCTGGCGCCCGGCGCGGTCCTCGTCTGGACCGGGCCGCTGCCGGGACCGACCCGTTAGGTTCCCCCGGTGCCCTCCTTCCGCCAGGACGACCCCGCGCTGGCGCAGCTGACGCTGACAGCCGTGCCGCGCGGCTCCGCCGCTGCGGAGGTGGCCCGCCAGCTGACCGAGCGCGTCGCCTCCGGGCAGTTCCCGCCCGGCTCGCGCCTGCCCCCCGAGCGGCAGCTCGCCGAGACGCTGGGCGTCGGTCGCTCCGCGGTGCGCGAGGCGCTGGCCGCGCTGGAGATCCTCGGCCTGGTCACGGTCCGGCCGGGGTCGGGCACCTACATCCGCGACAGCATGTCCGAGCTCCTGCCCACCACGCTCAGCTGGGGCCTGATGCTGGCCGGTGAGCACACCGCCCAGCTCTCGGAGGTCCGCAGCGCCCTGGAGGTGCAGGCCGCCTCGCTGGCGACCGTGCGCGCCACCGACGCGGACGTCGCGCTGCTGCGCGAGCACGTCGAGGCGATGGAGGCCAGCCTCGACGACCTCGACGCGTTCGTCGCCGCTGACGCCATGTTCCACGCGCAGATCGGCCGGGCGGCCGGCAACGACGCCCTCGGCGACCTGCTGCAGAGCATCCGCTCCCTGCTGCGGGTGTGGGTCGAGCGCCACCTGCAGGAGCGCCGGCAGGCGGAGATCGCCGCCCGCGAGCACCGGGAGGTCTTCGAGGCGATCGCCTCCGGCGACCCGGGCGCCGCCGAGCGCACCATGCGCGCCCACATGCGCACCGCGGGGGCGCGCATCGAGGACGCCCTGCACCCCCGCGGCGCGGACCGGGGGGGGGGGGGGGGCGCCCCCCCCCCCCCCCCGCCCCCCCCCCCCGCCCCCCCCCCCCGCCCCCCCCCCCCCCCCCCCCCGCGGCCCCGCCCCCGCGCCCCC
>NZ_JBEUEI010000042.1:0-29364 GCF_041020755.1 Kineococcus terrestris
CCCCCCCCCCCCCCCCCCCCCCCCCCCCCCCCCCCCCCCCCCCCCCCCCCCCCCCCCCCCCCCCCCCCCCCCCCCCCCCCCCCCCCCCCCCCCCCCCCCCCCCCCCCCCCCCCCCCCGGCCCGCGACCCGGCCCGCGGGAGGCGCCGGGCCGGGGGGCGCCCGGGGTCAGTAGCCGGCGTCCACGTCCACGACGCCCAGCAGGTCCTCGCCCGCGGCGAAGCGGCGCACGTTCTCGGCCACGCGCTCGGCCAGCGCCCCGGCCTGCAGCTGCGGCGGGTTCGCCACGTGCGGGGTGACCAGCGCCCGCTCGTGCGTCCACAGCGGGTGCCCGTCGGGCAGCGGCTCGGGGTCGGTGACGTCGAGGGCGGCACCGGCGATCGCGCCGGCGTCCAGGGCGGCGACGAGGGCGTCGGTGTCCACGAGGGAGCCGCGGGCGATGTTGACGAGCCACCCGCGCGGCCCGAGGGCGGCGAGCTCGTCGGCACCGACGAGAGCCCGCGTCTCGGCGGTGGCGGGCGCGGCGAGCACGACGTGGTCGGCGCGCTCCCACACCTCGCCGAGGCGGTCGGCGGGCAGGGTCTCCGCGGCGCCGTCCACGGGGCGGCCGCGGCGGGTGACGGCCAGGACGCGCGCGCCGAGGCCGTCCAGCGCGGGGATCATCGCCGTCCCGATGCCGCCGGCCCCGACGATCGCGACGGTGGCCCCGGCCAGGCTCGTCTGCGGCCCCCCGACCCCGTCCTCGTCCCACGTGGTGCGCCGGGCCGCGAGCGCGAGGCCGCGCACCCCGGCCAGCAGCAGCGCGACGGCGTGCTCGGCGACCTGCGTGGAGTAGGCGCCGACGGCGGACGTCCACGTCCGCTCGCCGTCCACGAGCCCGGAGGACAGCCAGCTCTCGATGCCCGCCGAGGGCAGCTGCACCCAGCGCACGCCGTCCGGCAGCGAGCCGGGGAAGGTCCCGGCGCCCGCTCCCCACACGACGGCCTCGGCCTCCTCCAGGTCCACGAGCCGGCCCCCGCCGCGGCGCACCGCGTCGGCGAGGTGGTCGGGCTGGTCGGGTCCGAGGTGCACGGCGACGTCGGCCATCGGGGCGGTTCCTCTCCGCTGCGGCGGGCGCACCGGTCGGCGGCGCCCGGGTCGCCCCACCCTCCCAGAGCGGGCCCGCGGCGCACCCCGGTGGGCCGGACGGGTGCAACCGCGCCCGGACGACACTCCCCGTCTCCAGCCCGGTGCGCCGGTTGTCGAGACTGGGCGCATGAGCCTGCTGTCCGGTGCCCGGCCCCCGCACCGGCCCCCCGCGCCGTCGCCGGCGGCGCCCGCGCCGACCGCCCGCCGCGGACCGCTGCGCTGGCTGCCGCGCGGTCACGCCCTGCCCGAGCTGGAGTGGCGACGGCGGCACCGCTGGGTGTGCGCGGTGCTGCTCGTGCACGTGGTCGCCGTCCCGCTGTACGCGCTGCTGTGGCGGATGCCGGTGCTGGAGTCGCTGGCGTTCGGCGCGGTGCTGGCCCTGCTGCTGGGCGTCGCGCAGCTGGACGAGCTGCGCCGGCACGCCGCCGGCGACGAGGACCTGCCGCCGCGGCTGCCGAACCGGGTGCGCTCGTGCGCCTCCAGCCTGGGCCTGGTGGTGGCCTCGGGGTTCGTCGTGCAGATCTCCCAGGGGTGGACGGAGGCGCACTTCCACTTCTTCGTCATGGTGCCCGTCGTCGCCCTGTACGAGGCGTGGGCGCCGTTCACGGTCGCCGTGGGGTACGTGCTGTTCCAGCACGGCATCGTCGGCGCGGTGTTCCCGCGCGTGGTGTTCCACAACGCCCTCGCGCACGACCACCCCTGGTACTTCGCCGGCGTGCACGCCGTCCTGTTCGCCGCCGCGTGCGCGGGCGCGCTGACGACGTGGCGGCTGGCGGAGGCGTCCCGGCTGCGCCAGGAGGGGCTGCTGGCGCAGATGCAGCACCGCGCCACGCACGACACGCTCACCGGCCTGCCCAACCGGGCGGCGCTGCGAACGCGGCTGGAGGAGGCGCTGGGCGCCGACCCGCACGCCGAGGTGTCGGTGCTGATGATCGACCTCGACCGGTTCAAGGAGGTCAACGACACCCTCGGGCACGCGTGCGGCGACGACCTGCTGCGGCAGGTGGCGACGCGCCTGTCGACCGCCATCCGCGGCCACGACGTGCTGACCCGGCTGGGCGGCGACGAGTTCGCCGTGGTGCTGCCCGGCAGCGGTGGCGCCGACGCCCACCGCGTCGCCGAGCGGTTGCGGCACGCCCTCACCGGGGACCTGCAGGTCGCGGGCATCTCGGTCGACGTGGACGCCAGCGTGGGCGTCGCCACCCGCCGCTGCGCGGCCGCCGCCGACCGCGGGGACGTGGCCGAGGAGATCGAGAACCTGCTGCGGCGCGCGGACATCGCGATGTACACCGCCAAGGAGCGCGGCGCGGGCGTGGCCGTCTACGACCCCGCCGACGACGAGCACTCCTCGCAGCGGCTGTCCACGCTGGCCGACCTGCGCACCGCGCTGCAGGCCGACGACCAGCTGTTCCTGCACTACCAGACGAAGGTCGACGCGGGCACCGGCGCGGTGCACGGCGTGGAGGCGCTGGTGCGCTGGCGCCACCCCCACCGCGGGCTGCTCGCGCCGTTCGCGTTCGTGCCCGTCGCCGAGAGCACGGCGCTGGCCGAGCCGCTGACGTGGAAGGTGCTGTCGCTGGCGCTGCGGCAGGTGTCGGCGTGGAGCGCGATGGGCCACGAGGTGCAGGTGGCGGTGAACGTCCCGCCGCGCTGCGTGCAGCGGCGGGGTTTCGTGGAGACCGTGCTGGACCACCTGGCCGCCGCGGGGGTCCCCTCCCGCCAGCTGCGGCTGGAGATCACCGAGGGGACGCTGCTGACGGACCCGGCCGGCACCGCGGAGGTCCTGGGCCGGTTGCGGCAGGCGGGCGTGAGCATCTCCGTCGACGACTTCGGCACGGGGTTCTCGTCGCTGTCGTACCTGCGCTCGCTGCCCATCGACGAGCTGAAGATCGACAAGAGCTTCGTCATGGGGCTGGACTCCCCCGACCCGCTGGCGCGCAACGCGGACGAGGTGCTGGTCCGCTCGATCGTGGACCTCGCGCACGGGCTGTCGCTGCAGGTCGTCGCGGAGGGCATCGAGAACGCCGACGTGCACCGCACGGTGCTGGACGCCGGCTGCGACCTGGCGCAGGGGTACCACTTCTCCCGGCCCGCGTCGGCGGAGGACGTCACCGCGCTGCTGCGGGAGCGCTCGCGAGCGGCCCTGCAGGACTGACCGCCCGTCCCCCTGCCGTGATCACGCACGGGTGAGCACTCACCCGTCCGTGATCACGGCGGGGTGGGGGCGGGGTCCGGGGAGCTGCGCGACCCGGCGGGGAAGGGTGCGCCCTGCGACGTCGCGACGGCCGGCCGGGGCCCGGGCGGCGGTCAGCCGGAACCGGTGCCCCGGGCGCGGGTGCGGCTGGCGGGCGGGACGGGGACCGCGCGGGGCAGGCGCATGCCGACGCCCCTGGCACGTCGCCGCGCAGCAGCGGCCTCCCGCTCGCGGATCAGGATCGCCCTCCGCAACGCCCTCGAGGGGACGCCCTCACCGCCGGCCACCGTGCTGCTCCTCGTCCGTGCTGCGCTCGCGTCCCGGCGCGCGGGACTGGAGGGGACACCGTGCCAGCCGCGCAGCGCGTCGGCGCGCTGGAACGTCCCGGTGGCCCGATCGGCCCGCGGTCCACGACGCACGGCACCGGACCGTTCACGCTCCGCCCAGAACTCGCCGTGATCACGCACGGTCGAGCGTTCACCCGTCCATGATCACCGTGATCTCGCTGGGTCTCCCAGCGAGATCACGGCGGGGAGGGGCGAGCGGGGGGTCAGCCGCGGCCGAGGAGCTTGTCGAGCAGGCGCGCGAAGAAGCCCTTGCGCGGCTCCTCCGGCGCGGGCTCCGCGGCGGGTGCGGGAGCCGGAGCCGCCGCGGGGGCCGTCGGGGTGGGCGCGGGGGCCGCGACGGGCGCCGGCGCTGCGACGGGCGCGGGGGCGGGCGCCGGGGCGACGGGGGCGGGCGCCGGGGCGACCGGGGCGGGCGGCTCGGCGTGGCCGCGGCCGGGCGCGTCGAGCGTCCCGCGCAGCTGGGCCTCGGGCGTGTAGCCGCCCTCGCCGAGGATCGACGCGGCGAACTGCAGCGCCGAGGCCTGCACGGGCGCGACGGTCCGCGCGCCGCGGGGGGCCGACGGGTCGTGGACGCCGTCGAGGTCGCCGTCGCGCGTGCTCATGTCTCTCCCACGGTCTCCGGTGGCCCGCTCCGTGAAGGACCACGTCGTCCTCCCCTGTCGGCCGGCGGCGGCCCCGGCTGCAGCCCGGGGCCTGACCGGCGCGCGAGGACCACCCGGACGGGCGCACTGGCAAGCTGCGGCGGGACCGCGGGAGGGGGTGCGCGTGCAGGTGGACTGGGCGCTGGTCGCCGCCGGCGCCGGCACGTCGGCCAACCGGGCGCGGGCCGCGGCCGCGCACCTGCCGCCGGAGGTGCTCGCCGCGGCCGGGGCACCGCGCGCGGTGCTCGTGGAGGGCGCCACGGACCGGGCGGTGCTGGGCGTCCTCCTGGGGCGCGCCGGCTGCCCGGTGCCCGTCGTCGCGGCCGGCGGCAAGCAGCCGCTGCGCCTGGCGCACGCCCTGCTGCGCGCGGCCGGCACCGCGTGCCACGTCGTCGTCGACGGTGACGCGCGGGGCTGGACGAGGGCGGGCAACCGCTCGCGCGCGCGGGCGGTGCACCGGCGGCAGACGGCGGCCGTGCTGGCGTGGCTGCCGGGGGCGGCGGGCCTGGTGCCGGGCGACCCGACGACGACGACCGCGGGGTGCACGGTGTGGCACGACGACCTGGAGGCCGAGCTGGAGCAGTGGCCGTCGTTCGCGGCGGCGCTGCTGGCCGCGGGCGGCGAGCCGCGCGGCAAGGAACCCGCCCGCTACGCCGCGGCCGCCGCGGCCGCGTCGCCGCGGGACCTGCCCGCGGGCCTGCGCGCGCTGCTCGCCGCCGTCGCCGCGCCGCCCGCGGAGGCCGCGCCGCCCGCGCCCCCCGGCGGCTGAGGGTGCCGGCCGCTGCAGCCGCGCCCCGGCCTGCCGATGGGGGGAGGTGCTCGCACCCGACGCCGGCGAGCTGCGGCCCGGCGACTTCGTCAAGGTCCGCGGCACCGGGCACCCCGCGCACACCGGCGGCCGGGCCGTGGTCGTCGGCGTGCACCGCGACGCCCGCCCCCCGCACCGCGTGCGCTCGGTGGACGTGCGCTATTCCGCGCGCGGGAAGCTGCTGAGCCTGGACCTGGCCGGGGAGGGCGAGCTGGCCCGCTGGGAGGCGGCGTGGGCGCCGCTCGCGCCCGCGGACCCGCCCGCGCCGCCGCCGGTCCCGGCCGCGGTGGCCGACGTGTCCGCGGACGTGCCGCGCGGGCGCGTGCTGCTGGTGGGGGCGGCGGCGCTGGCGGTGCTGGTGGTGCTGGTCGGCGGCCTGGTCGCGCACGAGCGGCGGGCCGAGCGGGCCGCCGGCGCCGACGCGGTGGTCACCGTGGTGACGGGCTCGCGCGGCACCGAGGGGGGCACCGGCCCGATCGCCACCCGCGCCCCGGCCGTCGTCGCCCCGTCCCTGCCGCCGCTGAACGCGACGGTGACCGCGTGGTCGGCGTCGGCGGACGGGCCGGTGCCGGTGGTGCTCGTGGACGGCGGGGAGCCGGCCGCGGTGCCCGTGGCGGGCGTCGAGGTGCCGGCGGGCTGCCGCGACGGCTACGTGCGCGAGCTGCTGGACCTGCTGCCGACGGGCGGTCGGGTCGCGGCCGACGGCGCGGGCGGCCTGACGACGGCGCGCGGGGTCGACGTGGCCGACGAGCTGGTGCGCCGCGGGGTGGCGGTGCGCGCGGGCGCCGACGCGGGCGACGTCACGGCGGACGACTGCGGCTGAGCCCCTCGCGTCAGGACGCGCCGGGGCCCAGCGCCCCGAGCAGGGTGCGGGTGAACAGCTCTGCGCGGGCGCGCACCTCGTCGGCACCGCCCAGCTCCGGGGAGGCCGCGGGCAGGTCGTGCACCCGCTCCAGCAGCGCCAGGCACACGGCCCGGCACCAGGCGCGGTCCACGGCGGTGACGGCCCCGGCCGCGCGCAGGCGGTCGAGGAGGTCGTCGAGCCGCGTCAGGACCTCCTCGCCGGGCGTGCCGGGCAGGCCGACGGCGAACCGGTGGCCGACCTTGAGCTCGAAGACGCGCTCGGCCAGGCGCTCCAGGGCCGCGCGCGGCTCGCCGGTGAGGGCCCCGGCGTCCTCGAACGCCTGCCGGTAGCGGTCCTCGAGGCGGGCGCCGAGCGCCTCCAGGAGGGCGGCGCGGGTGGCGAAGCGGCGGTGGACGGTGGCGCGGGTCAGCCCGGCGGCGTCGGCGACGCGTTCGAGGGGGGCGCCGGGCTCGTCGGCGAGGACGGTCTCGGCGGCCTCGAGGATCCGCGCCGTGTTGCGCTCGGCGTCGGCCCGCAGCCGCTTGGTCACCGTCACGGGGCCAGCCTAGCGCGACAAATGAGACACCGCTGTATCGGTTGACAGAACTGCGACAGGCGTGTTGCAGTTGTTGCTCCACCACTCACGAAGGAGCAAGACATGGACCTGCAGCTCACCGGCCGCCGCGTGCTCGTCACCGGCGCCAGCCGCGGCATCGGCCTCGCGGTCGTCCGGGCCTTCCTCGCGGAGGGCGCGCACGTCGTCGCCACCGCGCGGCGCCCCACCCCCGAGCTCGAGGCCACCGGGGCCGCCTTCGTCGCCGCCGACCTCGCCACCGGCGACGGCCCGCGGCGGCTCCTGGACACCGTGCTCGGGCAGGACCCGCGCCTGGACGTCCTGGTCAACAACGCCGGCGGCGGGGGCGCGGCCCCGGAGTCCTTCGCCGACCCCGTCGACGGCGACGACGCGACCTGGGCGGACGCCCTGGCCCTCAACCTCCTCGCGGCCGTGCGCACGACCCGCGCCGCCCTGCCCGCGCTGCTGGCCGCGCGCGGCGCGGTCGTCAGCGTCAGCTCCGACACCGCGCGCCGCTCGATGGCCGCCCCGCTGCCCTACACCGCCGCGAAGGCCGCGCTCAACGCGTTCTCCCGCGGGCTGGCCGAGAAGGTCGGCCCCGAGGGCGTGCGCGTCAACGTCGTCAGCCCGGGCGGCACCCGCACCCCGCTGCTGGTGGGCCCCGACGGGTTCGGCGCGCAGGTGGCGGGCGCGCTCGGCGTGGCGCAGGACGACTTCCTGGCGGACCTGCCGCGGCGCAGCGGGATGCTCACCGGCGAGCTGGCCGACCCCGCCGAGATCGCGCGGGCGGTGCTGCTGCTCGCCTCACCGCTCATGCCCAGCGCGCTCGGGCAGAACTGGAGCGTGGACGCCGGGTCGGTCAAGGTGGCCTGAGACCGCGGCGGCCGCCCGGCGGCGCTCGCGCTCCACGCCGCGGCCGGCGGCCCGGTACCAGCCGGCGAACAGCAGGACGGCCAGCGCCAGCTCGACGACGTCCCCGCCGTACCGCAGCAGCTGCCCGCCCGCGCGCACGTCGGCGGTGGCGCCGCCCGCCCCGGGCAGGCCGTGGGCGTGCACGAGGGTGGCGACGACGGCGTGCCCGGCGGCCACCGCCACCAGCAGGACGGCCCGGCCGGTGACGCCGGGCCGGCCGGGCACGGGGTCGGGGCCGACGAGCACGGCGGCCAGCAGGTACCCGGCCGCAGCCATGTGGACGTGGACGGCGACGTCCAGCACGGGGTGCTGGTGGGCGGCGGTGTGCAGGGGGGTCAGGTAGTAGGCGGCCAGCCCGCCGACCTCCAGGACGGCGACGACGGGGGCGCGGGTCACCAGCCGCGCCCACCGGCCGTGCAGCAGCCGCACGAGCGCGGCGCGCGGCGCCCCGGAACCGGTGCGCAGCAGGAGGGTCACGGGCGCGGCGAGCGCCAGGAGCAGCGGAGCGGCCATCACGAGCAGCAGGTGGCCGGCGACGTGGGTGGTGAACGGCCGCGGCGCCTGCGCGGCCGAGGCGGACACGGCGACCCCGACGGCGGCCAGGGCGCAGCCGGTGGTCCAGGCGGCGGTGCGGGCGGCGGGCCACTCGTCGCCGCGCCGGTGCAGCTGCGCGAGCGCCAGGCCGTACCCGGCGAGCAGGACCGCCGCGCCCAGCGCCGCGGTCACGACGGTGACGGTGACGGGGTCCAGCGCGGCGCCGCCGGTCCCGACGAGCGTGGTCCCCGGGCCGCCGCCGGGCGCGTGCCCGTGCCCGCTCACCGGTCGGCGCGCCGGGCCCGCAGCAGCAGCACCGCCCCGACGGCGATCCCGGCGACGGCCGCGCCGTTCCAGGCCAGGTCGTAGGGCAGCAGGTCGACGTCGTAGCGGACCTGGTGCAGGCGCAGGAGCTTGTGCTGCACGAGCCCGTCGTACAGCTGGAAGCCGCCCCAGCCGAGCAGGCCGCCACCGGTGACGCGGCGCACCGAGGCGGTGCCCAGGCGGCGCAGGTGCGCGAAGAGGAACAGGCCGGCGACCACGGCGGTCCAGCCGACGGCGTGGAACAGCCCGTCGGAGAAGATGCCGGCCTCGCGCGTGGAGCGGTCGTAGAAGTGGTGCCACTGCAGGAGCTGGTGGAACACGACCTCGTCGACGAACGCGGCCACGCCGATCCCGACGAGGACGCCGGCGAGGACGGAGCGGCGGGTGTCGGGGCGCTGCACGGCGAGCCGGTCGCCGGCGGCGGTGCGGGGTGGTCCGGGGTCGGTCACGGCGTCTCCTGAGGTCGGGCCGGCGGTCGCGGCCCGCTGCTGGAGCCCGCAGGTGCACCCCCAGCGGACCGCTCCGCCCGCCGTCCCGCAACCCCGGGACGGCGGTCCCGCTCGCCCGGCGCCGGGCGGGGCGGCACGCTGGCCGTCGCCGAACCCCCGGGAGGAACCGTGCCCCAGCCCGCCGTCGTGGTCCTCGACGTCAACGAGACGCTGTCGGACCTGTCCCCGCTGGCGGACGCCTTCACCGGGGTGGGGCTGACGGCCGCCGACGTGCCGCGGTGGTTCACCGCGGTGCTGCGCGACGGGTTCGCGCTGTCGGCGGCGGGGGCCGCGCCGCGCTTCGGCGCGATCGCCGAGGGGGTGCTGCGGACGCTGCTGCCCGCCCCGGAGGGGCCCGGTCGCGAGGAGGCGGTGCGCCACGTGCTGGACGCGGTCGCCGCGCTGCCGCCGCACCCGGACGTGGCGGAGGGGGTGCGGGCGCTGCGCGGGGCCGGGCACCGGCTGCTGACGCTGTCGAACGGGCCGGCCTCGACGGCGGACCGGCTCCTGGCGCAGGCGGGGGTGCGCGAGCTGGTCGAGGCGACGCTGAGCGTGGAGGACGTCGGTCCGTGGAAGCCGGCGCCGGCGACGTACCGGTACGCCGCGCGGCGGGCCGGGGTGCCGGTCGCGGAGCTGGTGCTGGCGGCGGTGCACCCGTGGGACACCGACGGCGCGCAGCGGGCGGGCGCGGCGGGCGCGTGGGTGGACCGCACCGGGCAGCGCTGGCCGTCGCACCTGCGCGCGCCCGACGCCCGGGTGGCGCGGTTGCCGGAGCTGCCGGCGGCGCTGGCGGACCTGCGCGGGCGTCGGGGCTGAGGGCGCTCAGCCGCCCGCGGCGTCCACGGTGAACCAGGCGGTCTTGCCGCCGGTGGCGCCCTCCAGGCCCGCGGCGGTCAGCGGCGGCGGCGGGTGGCACGTGCCGGGGGCGGCGTGCGGGGTGACGCCCCAGGCGCGGGCGAGGGCGTCGACGAGGTGCAGGCCGCGGCCGCCGGTGGCGTCGGCGGGCGCGGGCCGGGTGCGGGGGCGGCCGGCGCCGCTGTCGGCGACGGTGACGAGCACCTGGTGCGGGGCGGGCGGGGCGAGGACCGCCGGGGCGCCGTCGGTGATGGACACGACGATCCGCCCGCTGCCGTGGCGCAGGGCGTTGCCGACGAGCTCGCTGGTGAGCAGCTCGGTGGTGTCGGTGACGTCGGCGCGCAGGCCGTGGGCGGTGCACCAGGCGGTGACGAAGTGCCGGGCGGCCGCGGCGACGGACGGGTGGGCGTGCAGGAGCAGGTGGTCCACGGTTCCTCGAGGTGCGGCGCGGTCTCGACCGGCGTCGGGGATGGTCGGTGCCCTCGTACAACACCATGAGTCACCACATCTCACAACCAGTGACGAGGACTGTGATCAGACGGAGACCTCCGCCTCGCGCACCCGCCACCGCGCCCGCAGGATGGCGCCCGTGACCCGTGACCTGGACGTCGTCGTCTTCGGGGCGTCCGGCTTCGTCGGCCGGCTGGTCGCCGCCCACCTGGCCCGGCACGCCCCGCCCGGCACCCGCGTCGGGCTGGCCGGGCGCTCGCCCGAGCGCGTGCGCCGCGTCCACGGCGACCTCGGCCCCGCCGCCGCCGGCTGGCCGGTGCTGACCGCCGACGCCGACGACGAGGCGTCCCTGGCCGCGCTCGCGCGGCGCGCGCGCGTGGTCGTCACCACCGTCGGCCCCTACCTGCGCCACGGGCTGCCGCTGGTGCGCGCGTGCGCGCGCGCCGGCACCCACTACGCCGACCTGACCGGCGAGGTGCTCTTCGCCCACCGCAGCGCCGAGGTCGCCCACGCCGACGCGGTCGCCTCCGGCGCGCGGATCGTCCACTCGTGCGGGTTCGACTCCGTGCCCAGCGACCTGGCGGTGCTGCTGGCCGCGCGGCGCGCCCGCGAGGACGGCGCCGGCCCGCTGCGCGAGGCGGTGCTGCACCTGGTCTCCGCGCGCGGCGGCGTCAGCGGCGGCACGGTCGACTCGCTGCGCCTGCAGCTGGACACCGCCCGCCGCGACCCGGCCGCGCGCCGGTTGCTGGCCGACCCGTACGCGCTCAGCCCCGACCGCGCGGCCGAGCCCGACCTGGGACCGCAGCCGGACGTGTTCCGCCCGCGGCCCGGCCCGGAGCGCGGCGAGTGGAGCGCCCCGTTCGTCATGGCCCCGTACAACACCCGCGTCGTGCGGCGCAGCAACGCGCTGCTCGGCCACGGCCCGCGGCTGCGCTACGCCGAGGACGCCGTCTTCCGCGGCCCGGCGGCACCCGCGGCCGCGTGGGCGCTGACGGGCGCGCTGGGGGCGCTGACGGGTCTGCTGCGGGTGCGGCCGCTGCGCCCCGCGCTGGACCGGCTGCTGCCCGCACCGGGTTCCGGCCCGGACGAGCGCACCCGCGAGGGCGGCCGGTTCCGGGTGCGGCTGGACGCGGTGGCGGAGTCCGGGCGCCGCTACCGGGTCGTGGTGGCCGCGCAGGGCGACCCCGGGTACGCGGCGACGTCGGTGATGCTCGGCCAGAGCGCGCTGGCCCTGGCGCTGGACGGCGAGGCGCTTCCGTCGGCGGCGGGCGTGCTGACGCCCGCGTCCGGGATCGGTGAGCGCCTCGTGGAGCGGTTGCGGGACAACGGGTTCACCCTCGACGTCGAACCCGTCGGCTGAACCCGGCGGGCGTCCTCGACCTGCGGGCGGCACCGTCCCGGGCGAGGATGGGACCTCGACGACCCCCGAGGAGGACCCCGTGGTGGCCCGAGCGAGCCTCGCCGAGACCGTCGGAGTCGTGGCCGGGATCGTCGTCCCGCTGGTGGCGCGGGGCCTGATCGTCCGGCGTCCCCGGATGACGGCCCTGCAGCAGCGCCTGGACGTCGACGCCCGCGCCGTCAGGCGCCTGCAGCGGCTGCGCCGCCGGTACGGTCCGGGCCCGCTGCGCCTGCGGATCCCCGGCCGCTCGATGGCCGTGGTGCTCGACGCCGGCGACGCGCGCCGCGTGCTGGAGGAGAGCCCGGTGCCCTTCTCCCCCGCCACGCGGGAGAAGACCGCTGCGCTGCGGCACTTCCAGCCGCACGCCGTCCTCATCACCGACCCGCCGCAGCGCCCCGGGCGGCGCGCGCTGAACGAGCGGGTGCTCGAACCCGGCCGCTGCCACCACCTCGGGGAGCACTTCGCCCGCGTGGCCGGCGAGGAGGTCGACGCCCTGCTCGCCGACGCCGGCGAGGGCGCCGTGGTCGGGCACTCCGAGCTCGTCCCCGCCTACTGGCGCACGGTGCGCCGGGTCGTCCTGGGCGACGGCGCCCGCGACGACACGCTGGTCACCGACCTGCTGAGGTCGCTGCGCCAGGACGCGAACTGGGCGTACTTCAAGCCGCGCCGCGACCGGGTGCGCGCCCGGTTCGACGCCGAGCTGGCCCGGCACCTGGCGCGGGCCGAACCGCGCAGCCTGGCGACGCTGCTGCCCTCGGACGAGGTCGCCCGCGGGCAGGTGCCGCACTGGTTGTTCGCCTTCGACGCCGCCGCGATCGCGCTCGTGCGGGCCACCGCACTGCTGGCCGCCCACCCCGCGGAACTGGCTGCGGTGCAGCGGGAAGCGGACGGCGGCGAGCGCGAGGACGGGGTTCCGCAGCACGCCCGCGCGGCCGTGCTGGAGGCGCTGCGGCTGTGGCCGACGACCCCCGCGGTGCTGCGCGAGGCGAGCGAGGCGACCCGCTGGGCCACCGGGACGCTGCCGGCCGGGACGAGCTTCTTCACCTACGCGCCGTTCCTGCACCGCGACGACGAGCGCCTGGCCTCGGCGAACTCCTACGACCCCTCGCTGTGGTTCGGCAGGCCCGCGGTGGGCAACTGGCCGTTCGTGCCGTTCAGCGCCGGGCCCGCAGGGTGCCCGGGCCGCGAACTGGTGCTGCTGGTGACGGGGGAGTTCCTGTCCCGCCTCGTGGCCGCCCGCGGCCTGGAACCCGTCGCCGTGGCGGGGGTGCGCGAGGGCGCGGTCCTGCCCGGCACGCTGGACCCGTTCCGGTTGCGGGTGCGGCTGACCGCCCCGCGCACCGCGCCGCTCGCCGCGGTCTGACCGCGGCCCGGGTCGTGATCAGGGCCGGGCTCGCCTAGCGTCCGCCCGTGCGCGCGGCGCGGGGACCGCGCCCGGCCGCGGTCGCCGGGCGGGTCCTGGGCGCGCTGGCGGTGCTGCTGCTCGGCCTGGTCTGCCTGGGGTGGCGGCTGGACCCGGCGCAGCGCCCGGTGGCCGCGCTGGGCCTGCTGGTGGGGCTGCTGCTGTTCGACGTCGCCCGCCGGCGCGCCGGGTGGGGCGCCGGGCTGGCCGCGGCCGCCCTGTGGTGGCTGCTGCCGGTGGCGCCGGGCGCGGTGCAACTGCACGTGGCCCGCGAGGACGCGGGTGCGACGGCCGCGGCCGCCGCCGTCGCCGTGCTGCTGTGGCTGACGCAGGTCCTGCCGGTGCGGGCGGCGGCTCCGCTGCCGGCGGTCCTGGCCGCCGGGTGGGCCGTCGCCGCGGTCGTCACCGGTCCGTCCGCGGGAGCGCCGCCGTGGTGGTCGGCGTGGCCGGCGCAGGCGGTGTGGCTGTCGGCCTCGGGGACCGCGGCGCTGTGGGGGCTGGCCCTGCTGGGAGGCGCCGTCCTGGCCCGCGCGCCCCGCGGGCTGCCGCTGCTGGTGCTGCTCGTGGCCTGCGCGGGGGTCCTCGTGCTGGACCCGCTGCCGCGGCCCGGCGACGCCGTCGCCGCGCTGCCGGTGCTGGCGGTGCTGGCGTCCGCGGGCCTGTCGTGGCTGCTGCGCCTGCGCGGCGGGGCGGCCGTCGTCGGCCTGGTCGCCGCGCTCGTCGCCGCCGCCCCCCTGGCCGTCGTCGCGGCCGGCCACGTCGCCGACGTCCTCGTCACCTCGGGCTGACCCCGCCCCCACTCCCCCGCCGCCCCTCCCGCCGTGATCTCGCTGGGACTCCCAGCGATATCACGGTGGTCGTGGACGGGTGAGGGCTCACCCGTCCGTGATCGCCACGGGGTGGGGTGGGGGTCAGCAGGGGCGCGGGGGTCAGGTGCCCGCGGCGCGCGGGCCGGTGCGCTCGCGCTTGGCCCGGTACATCGCCTCGTCGGCCGCGCGCAGCAGCCCGGTGACGTCGCGGGCGCGCCCGGGGGCGGTGGCCACCCCGACGCTGGCCCCGGTCAGCACGCTCGCGCCGTCCACGTCGTACGGCTCGCCCAGCCGCCCGTGCAGCGCCCGCGCCACCGCGAGCGCCTCGCCGGCACCGGCGCCGGGCAGCACCAGCGCCAGCTCGTCACCGCCCAGCCGCGCCGGGGTCGCCCCGGGCGGGGCGGCGTCGCGCAGCCGCTGGGCGGCCAGGCGCAGCAGCTCGTCGCCCGCGTGGTGGCCGAGGGTGTCGTTGACCTGCTTGAACCCGTCCAGGTCCACCAGCAGCAGGGCCACCGCGCCCGGCCCGTCGAGCGCCTCGCCCAGCGCGCGCAGCAGCGCGGACCGGTTCGGCAGGCCGGTGAGGGCGTCGTGGAAGGCGCGGTGCTCCATCTCGCGGGCGTGCTCGCGCTCGGCCTCGCGCAGCCGCGCGTTCTCGATGACGACGGGCGCCTGCTCGGCCAGCCGGCGCGCGACCTCGCGGTCCACGGCCGTCCACGTGCGGTGGCGCTGCGTCTCCCCGCACACCGCGGCGCCCACGAGCCCGTCGGCCGCGCGCAGCGGGACGCTGACGAACGAGCGCAGCCCGAGCGTCTGCACGAACCCGCCCGGGCGCACGGGCATGGTGGTGGCGTCCTCCACCACGTCCGGGTCGTAGGCGGCCTGCAGCCGCGCCCACGCCGGGGAGTCCGCCGCGCGCCGGCCGAGCATGGTGCGCGCCAGGCGCTCCTGCTGCTCGGCGGGCAGGCGCACCCCCAGCGCGTGCGTCATGACGGTGCCGGGGCCGACGAGGTAGATGGCCGCCGTCGACGCCGAGAGCGCCTCCGCGGCGACCTCGGCGACGGCCAGCGCCGCGGCGGCCAGGTCCACGGCGCGCGAGGCCAGCTCGAACAGGCGGCTGCTGACGAGGGCGCTGCGGCGCAGCTGCTCCTGCACGCACCGCTCGCGCAGCGCGGCGGCCAGGTGGTGGCGGACGGCGGCCGCGACGGGCGCGGGCAGCCGGGCGCCGCCGTGGAGGCGCAGGACGCCGACGAGGACACCGGCGTGGCGCAGGGGTTCCTCGACCGCGTCCCCGGCGGTCGACCCGGCCGCGGCCGCGGGCACCGCCGCCGGCCCGGCGGCCACCAGCACGACGGCTCCGCAGCCGGGCCCGGTCGTGGCCGCCAGGTGGTCGACCACGGCGTCCAGCAGCGGCTGCAGCGGCTCGGGGCGGGTCTCGGCGATCCGCGTCAGGGCGCGCAGGAGCGCGGTACCGGCACCGGGGCCGCGCACCCTCCCGCCCACGGCGACCGTCGTCCGCACCCGTGGTGCATCGACCGGACCGTCCCCGGCCTGGAGGGGGTCGCTCAGCACCGCGCCACGGGGGCGGTGCGCGGGCCGGTGCGCTCGCGCTTGGCCCGGTACATCGCCTCGTCGGCGGCGCGCAGCAGGTCGGGCACGCCGCCGGCGTCCGCGGGGGCGGCAGCCACCCCGACGCTGGCGCCGGTGCGCACGGTGGTGCCGTCCACGTCGTACGGCTCCAGCAGCAGCGCGTGCAGCCGGTGGGCGAGCGCCACCCCGGCGGCCAGGGTCGCCCCGGGCACGGCGAGCGCCAGCTCGTCCCCGCCGAGGCGGGCCGGCGTCGCCCCCGCGGGGGCGCTGCCGCGCAGGCGGCCGGCGACCTGGCGCAGCAGCTCGTCGCCGGCGGCGTGGCCGAGGGTGTCGTTGACGCGCTTGAACCCGTCCAGGTCCACCAGCAGCAGCGCCACGCCCCCGGCGGCGGTGTCCTCCAGCGCCCGCAGCAGCGCGGCGCGGTTGGGCAGGCCCGTGAGGGCGTCGTGGAAGGCGCGGTGCTCCAGCTCGCGCACGTGGGCGGCCTCGGAGGCGCGCAGCCGGGCGAGCTCGACGATGCCGGGGCCCTGCACCGCGAAGCGGCGCGCCAGGGCGCGGTGGTGCTCGCTCCAGGCGCGGGTGCGGGTGACGTCCCCGCACACCACGGCGCCCAGCAGCCCGTCGTGGGCGAGCAGCGGGATGGAGGCGAAGCAGCGCAGCCCGAGGGTCTGGATGAAGCCGCCGGGGCGCAGGGGGACGTCGCGGGCGTCGTCGACGAGGGCCGGCTCGCGGGTGGCCGACAGCAGGCGCCAGGCCGGGGAGTCGGCGGCGGTGGTGCCCACGACCCGGCGGTCCAGCGCCTCCTGCACGTCGGCCGGCAGCCCCACGCCGAGCACGTGGGTGGCGCGGGTGCCGGTGTCGACGAGGTGGACGGCGCTGCGCTCGGTGGCGAACACCGCGCCGGTGACCTCGGCGAGGACCCGCGCGGCCGCCTCGACGCCCACGGCGCGCGCGGCCCGCTCGAACAGCTGCGTGCCGGCGGTGGCGGTGCGCTGCGCCCACTGGCGCGCGGTGCGCTCGTCGACGGCGGCGGCGAGGTGGTGCTCGAGCGCGCCCACGGCGCGGTCGTCGAGCAGGCGCGGGGTGCCGCCGTGCCAGCGCAGCCGCCCGACGGGACGTCCCGCGCGGCGCAGGGGGCGCTCGCCGGTGCGGACCGCCGGTCCGTCGCCGGCGGCGGCGAGGACGACCGCCCGCCCGGCGGCGTCGGCGGCGACGACGTCCACGCGCCGCACCCCGGCGGCGGCCGCCGCGTACCGGGCGACGGCGTCCAGCGCGCGCGGCAGGGGGTCGGGCTCCTCGGCGGCCGTGCGGGCCAGCTCGTCGAGCAGGTCCTCGCGCAGCGCGCCCAGGGGGTCGCCGGAGGGCTCGCCGCCGGTCCCGGGGCGCGCGGCCGGCGTCCCCCGCCGGGTCTGCGCAGCTCGCACCTCTAGAAGCTCGGGGCACCGGCGCGGCGACTGGATGGTCCGTCCGGCGGACGCCCGAGCGGGGGTGCGTACGGGATCGCGACCGTCATCCCCCGACACGCCGTGACGAGGAGGTCCCCGGACGGCGTGTCGGCGGATGAGGGTCGCGATCCCGCACACCCGCGGCCGAGCGCGCGGCCACGGCGGCCAGGCCCGCGACGGCGGCGAGCACGAGGAAGCCGCCGGTCAGCGAGGTGGCGGCGGCGACGGCGCCGAGGACGACGGGGCTGACGGCGGACCCGAGGCCCTTGGTGACGGAGTCGGCGGCGGTGACGCTGCCGCGCAGGTCGGGGTGGCGCCCGACGAGCACCGCGGGGCTCAGCGGCATGAGGATCCCCAGCACCACGCCGAGCAGGACGAGGACGAGCAGCAGCGCCGCCGCGGCCCACGCCCCGCTCGCGGCGACGGCGAGGCCGAGCGCCGCGCACGCCACGGGCAGCGCGGGGTAGGTGCGGGCGAACAGCGTCCCGGCGCCGGTGCGGGCGAGCAGGCGCTGGTTGAGCAGGGACCCGGCGAACACGCCGGCGGGGATCATCACGGCCAGCAGGACCCGCTGCCACAGCGGCGGTGCCAGCTCCTCGCTGAGCAGGCTGACGGCGTAGTGCGCGGCCTGGATCGCCCAGCCGACCCCGCCGGCGGCGGCCAGGACGAGGGCCGTGCGCGGCACCCGCAGCGCGGCGCCGGCGTCGGTGAGCACGGCCCGCAGGCGGGTCCCGGCGCTGCCGGTGGCGGCCGCGCCGGCGGCGGCGGGCGGCAGCCGCCGCGCGATGGCGGGCGCGAGGACGAGCACCAGCAGGCCGTAGCCGACGACGGTCCACGACCACAGCCGCGGCTGCCCGAGGCCCGCGGCGGCGGCGCCCACACCGAGGCCGACGACGGCCCCCACGCTGGTGAACGTCTGCAGGCGCGAGAACCCGCGCTCGCGGGCGGTGCCGTGGCCGCGGTTGGCGTCGGCGACGGCGACCGCCGCGCACAGCAGCAGGGCGCTGTTGGTGAACCCGGTGAGGACGCGGGCGACGACGAGCCCGGTGAACCCGGGCGCCAGCAGCAGCGAGGCGGACAGGACGACGTTGGCGGCGACGGCGACCGGCAGGAGCCGGCGCGCGGGCACGAGGTCGAACAGCGGGCCGAGGACGACGGTGGCGAGCGCCGCGGCCGCCGGGTAGACGCCGACGGTGACGCCGACCTGCCCGGTGCTGAGGCCGAGCTGGTCGCCGAGGACGACGGAGACGGGGGTGAAGCCGAGCTGGGAGACCGGTGACAGCAGGACCAGGAACCCGGGCAGGACCCCCAGCCGCGGCCGTCCGGGGTCGTCCGCGGTCCGGTGGGGCACGTGACGACCCTACGGAGGTCGCTCCCCCGCCGCCGTCCAGCGCTCCGCACCCCCACCGCCGCCCGCCGTGATCACGGACGGGTGAACGCTCACCCGTCCGTGATCACCGTGATCTCGCTGGGTCCACCAGCAGGATCACGGCGGGAGGACGGGGCGGAGGTCAGGCGGGGTCGCCCGCGGCGCGGTACCAGGGACGGGAGACCACCCGCACGGTGCGGTGGTAGACGACGGCCGCGGCGCGGCAGGCGAGCGCGAGCGCCCCGACGGGGCCGAAGGCGACGGCGCAGGCCGTCCGCAGGTCGACGAGGAACGCCTCGTCGCAGGCCCGCCGGGCGGTGCTGCCGCCCGGGGAGTAGCAGACGTCGTGGGCCGTGCAGGCGGGCCGGAAGTCGGCGCCGAGGAAGCTGTCCGGCGAGGACGTGCAGTAGTCGGTGGACGGTCCGGCGGGGACCGCGGGAGCCCCGAGGAACCGGGCGCGGGGCGGCGCGGCGGGGTCCGCGGCGGCGGGCACGGGCGTGTCCGGTGCGCCGGGGGTGGCGCGGACCGCCATGTCCGAGCCGTCGGGCGCGCTCCAGGTGTACGTCAGCCCGTCCACCGTGAAGGACGCCGCGGGCGGGGCCGCGGCCGCGGCGGGTGCCGCGAGGACCGCCCCCGCCAGCGCGCACGCCACCACCGCCGCCGCAGCCGCTCCCGCCGCCGAACCCCCGCGCACCGCGTCCCCCTCGCCACGACACCTCCGACGCCGGCGACTGTGCCACCGCGCGCCGCGCGGTTCCCGGCGGCGCGCGGCGCGGCCGCTCAGCCGGCGGCCACGTCGAGGACCCAGGTGACGCCGAAGCGGTCGGTGAGCATCCCGTACAGGGGCGCCCACGCCGAGGGCGCGAGCGGCACGGCGACGCTCGCCCCCTCGCCCAGCGCCTCCCACAGCCGCCGGACCTCCTCCGGGTCGTCGCCGCGCAGGGACACGAAGAACGGGTCGGTGCCGCGCTCCAGCGGCCGGGCGGGCGGCACGTCGTAGGCCATGACGCGGAACCCGCTGGGGGCGCTCACCTGCCCCCAGACGACCTGGTCGGCGGGGGCGGCGTCGGAGCCGAGGTCGCCGTAGGTGGCGACGGTCAGCTCCCCGCCGGTGGCGGACCGGTAGAACTCCAGGGCCTCGCGCGCCCGGCCGCGGAAGTTCAGGTGGGTGGTGGTGGCGACGCTCATCGTGCTCCTCCTGTCGCGCGGCGGGACCTCCCCACCGGCACGGCACGACGTTCGCAGGAGTGGCGGTCAGGTCCTGTCCGGCACTCGCGGCGACACTGGGCCGGTGAGCGCCCCCTCCTCCCGCCTGCTGTCGCTGCTGTCGCTGCTGCAGGCGCGCCGCGACCAGCCGGGGGACGCGCTGGCGGACCGGCTGGGCGTCAGCCCCCGCACGGTGCGCCGCGACGTGGACCGGTTGCGGGAGCTGGGGTACCCGGTGCGGGCGGTGATGGGCCCGGCCGGCGGGTACCGCCTGGAGGCGGGCGCGGACCTGCCGCCGCTGCTGTTCGACGACGAGCAGGCCGTGGCGCTGGCGGTGGCGCTGCAGGCGGCGGCGACGGGCGGCTCGGGCGTGGCGGAGGGTGCGGCGCGGGCGCTGGCGACGCTGCGGCAGGTGATGCCGGCGCGGCTGCGCGGGCGCCTGGACGCGGTGCGGGTCGACGCGGTCGCCGCCCCGGGGTCCGGGGACGTGGAACCCGCGGTGCTCGTGGCGGTCTCGGCGGCCGTGCGGGCGCGGGAGGTGCTGCGCTTCGACCACGAGCGCCCGGGCGCCCCGGACGGCCCGGCGGCGGCGCCGCGGCGGGTGGAACCGCACGCCGTGGTGGCGCGCGCGGGGCGCTGGTACCTGCTGGCGTGGGACCTGGACCGCGGCGACTGGCGCACGTTCCGCCTGGACCGGGTGCGCCCGCGGGTGCCGACGGGGCCGCGGTTCGCCCCGCGCGAGGTCCCCGGCGGGGACGCGGCGGCGTTCGTGGACGCGCGCACGCGCGGCGGGGACGGTCCCGGCTGGCCGTGCACGGGCCGCGTCCTGCTGGACCTGCCGGCCGCTCGGGTCGCCGGTCTCGTGCCGGACGGGTCGGTGGAACCGGTCGGCGAGCACCGCTGCCGCGTGGTGCTGGGCTCGTGGTCGTGGACGGGGCTGGTGTCGCGGCTGGCCGCGTTCGACGCCGACGTGGTCGTGGAGGACCCGCCGGCGCTGCGGGAGGCGCTGGCGCGGACGGCCCGGCGCCTGGCCGCTGCGGGCGGGGAGGAGCACCTCCCGTAGCGTCGGCGCGAGGACCACCGCGACGACGAGGGGGACGACGATGGCGGCACGGGCGCTGGTGCTCGTGGGACGCGGCCGGTACCAGGACCGCTGGCACGACGACGCGGCCACGGGCTTCCGGGTGGCGCGGGTGCTGGCGGGCAGCGGGCTGGAGGTGGACGTGCGCGGCACGTCCCCGGGCGCGCTGGAGGACGTGGACGGGGCGGACCTGCTCGCGGTGGTCGCGGGCACGGGCCGGCGGGACCCGGCGCACGACGGCGACGACGCGGCGTGGGCGGGTTTCCACGCGCGGCTGGCGCAGCTCGTCGTGGAGGAGGGGACCCCCCTGCTGGCGCTGCACCAGGCCGCGAACACCTTCCGCGACGCGCCCGGCTGGGTGCCGCTGGTGGGCGGTCAGTGGATCGACGACCTGTCGATGCACCCGCCGATCGGCGAGGCGCGGTTCGACCCGGTCCCCGGCGAGGACCACCCGGTGCTGGACGGGCCGGTCACGGCGTTCGACGAGCGGTACTGCCGGCTGCAGCTGGAACCGGGGACGCGCGTGCTGATGACCACGCGGCACGAGGACGTGGACCACCCGGTGGTGTGGGTGTCCGGCGGGCCGGGGCGGGTGCTCTACGACGCGCTGGGCCACGACCCGCGCTCGTACGACAGCCCGTCGCGGCGGGAGCTGCTGCGCCGCGAGGCGGACTGGCTGCGGGGCCGCGCGGACGGCTGAACCGTCGCCCGCGCAGCTCAGACGCGGAACGCCCCGACGGCCTCGCGCAACCGGCCCGCGGTGTCCTGCAACGCTTCCACGGCGGCGCGGACCCCCTCCAGGTCGGCGCGGCCGGTGGCGCTCGCCCCGGCGACACCGGCGAGGACCTCGGCGATCTCCTGCGCGCCGCCGGCCGCGCCGGCGACGGTGCGGGCCAGTTCACCGGTCGTGGCGCTCTGCTCCTCCACGGCGGCGGCGATGGTGGCCTGGTGGTCGTCGATGCGGGCGATGACCTCGGCGATGCGGCCGATGGTGCTGGCCGCGTCGTCGCTGCCGCGCTCGATGGCGGCGACCTTGCGGGTGATGTCCTCGGTGGCGGAGGCGGTCTGCTGCGCCAGTTCCTTCACCTCGCCGGCGACGACGGCGAAACCCTTGCCCATCTCCCCCGCGCGGGCGGCCTCGATGGTGGCGTTCAGGGCGAGGAGGTTCGTCTGCTCGGCGATGGCGGTGATGGTGCCGACGACGCTGGCGATGGCGCGGGTGGCCTCGCCGAGCTCGGCGACGGTGGCGCGGGTGGCCTCGGCGGCCTCCACGGCCTCGCGCGCCACGGACGCCGACTGCGCCACGCCGGAGGAGATCCCGCTGATCGCCGACCCCAGCTCGTCGGCGCCGGCGGCGATGGTGGCGACGTCGGAGGAGACCGACCCCGCGGAGCGGGCGGCGCGCTCGGCGTCGGCGGCGGTGCGGTCGTCGGACTCGGCCAGCCCGCGGGCGCGGCCGGTGAGGTCCTCGGCCATGACGGCGACCTCGCGGGCGCCGGAGGCGACGTCGGCGACGGTGCGGCGGGTGGACGTGACGGCCGCCTCCAGGGCCTGCGCCATCTCGCGGAACTCGTCGCGGCCGTCGACGACGGGCACGACGGTGAGGTCGCCGGCCGCGACGCGGCGCAGGTCGTCGCGGGTGCGCCGCAGCGGCCCGACGACGCTGCGGGTGAGCGCGACCAGCAGGAGGACGGTGAGGGCGGCGGCCAGCACCAGGGTGGCGACGACGAGCGCGCGGCTGCGGGCGGCGGCGTCGTCGGCGGCCGCGGCGGCGGTGCCGGCGCGGGCGGTGACGGAGGCGGTCAGCTCGCCGGTCAGCTCGAGCACCTCGCTGTAGACGGCGAACCCGCCGTCGAGGACCTCGGTCTCGGCGCCCGCGAGGTCGCCGGCGCGGTAGAGGGCGACGGCGCGGTCGTCGGCGGCGAAGTACTGCTCCCACAGGGCGGCGATCCGCCGGGTCGTCTCGCGCTCGTGCTCGGACATGAGAGCCGTGGGGGCCGCGGCGAGGGACCGTTCGAGGCCGTCGCGGGAGGCCAGGAACCCGGCGCGGTTGTCGGAGGTCGCCTCGACGGCCCCGGGCAGCCCGACGCGGTAGGTGTCCCAGGCGTACGCCAGCTGCCAGCCGGTGACGTCGGCGTTCCAGAACCGCTGGTCCTCCACGAACCTCACGACCCGGTCGAGGTCGCGCTGCTCGTCCAGCGACGCCGACTGCCGGGCGATGCTCGTCAGCGCCGTCGCGCCGGTCGCGCCGAGCAGGGCGAGGACGACGCCGAAGGCCAGCGCGAGGCGCGCGCCGACGCGCAGGCGGCGCAGCGTGGACGACATGGGCGGTGTCCTCCCGGGACCCGGTGCGGAGAGCGGTCCCGTCCCCATCGGCACCCGCCGTCCGGTGCCGAGGCGGGCCTTGACGCGGGGCCGTCCCGGGAGGAGCGTTCCGGTGCGCGCGAGGGCCGGGTGGTCGACGACGACGAGCCCGGCTGAGGCCGGACGCCTCCCGTTCCACCGCGGCGGTGGCAGGGGCCACCAGGCAGGAGGACGACATGTCCGTGGACACGAGCACGGAACTGTTCCAGGGGTACGTGGACGCGCTGCTGAACGGCGGCGACTTCGCGAGGTTCTTCACCGACGACGTCGTGTGGACGACGGTGGACACCGGTGAGCGGATCACGGGCCGGCAGGCCGTGGCCGACCACATCACCGCGCTGCACACGCGGATCTTCGACGCCCGCCCGGAGGTGCGGGCGATGGGCGCCGCCGGCGACCACGCGTTCTTCGAGGCCGACTTCGTGGGGACCCACACCGGTCGCTTCGGCGACCTCGACCCGACGGGTGCGCGGGTGCGGGTGCCGTACTGCGTGGTCTACGACCTGACCGGGGGCGGGATCTCGGCGCTGCGCTTCCACCTGTCGATCGCGACCCTCGTCGGCCAGCTGCAGGCCGGTCCGGGCACGTCGGCCGGGTAGGACGGGCAGCGGGCCCGACGCCCCGCCCGGGGCGCCGGGCCCGGGACCGCCCCCGGGGTCAGGAACCGTCCGCCGGCGCCGGCGCCTCGGCCGGCGCCAGCAGCCGCGCGTAGACGACGGCGGCGAGGACACCGCCGACGACGGGCGCCAGCAGGTACAGCCAGAGGCTGTCGAACTGCCCGGAGACCACGGCGGGGCCGAGGGCGCGCGCGGGGTTGACCGCTCCCCCGGTGACGGGGGCGCCCACGACGACGCACACGGCCAGGGCGGCGCCGACGGCCACCGGGGCCACGGCGGCGTGGACACGCTCGTCGGTGGCCACGGCGATCACCACGAGGACGAGGACGAAGGTGACGAGCGCTTCGACGAAGAACGCCCGCCCGTCGGAGACGCCGGCGGCGGGAACGGTCGTGGACGGGGCGACGACGTCCGGCCCGGTGCCGCTGTGGACCGCCCACACGGCGAGGGCGGCGAGCACACCGCCAGCGAGCTGGGCGACGAGGTAGGCGGGCACGGCCCGCCAGGGGAAGCGGCCGGTGGCGGCCAGGCCGAGGGTGACGGCGGGGTTGAGGTGGCAGCCGGAGACGTGACCGAGGGCGGCGACGAGGGCGGTGAGCGCCAGCCCGAAGGCGAGGACGATCGCGAGCAGGTCGTAGACCGGCGGGTCGCTGAGCGCGGCCGCGACGGCCGCCGCGGTCCCGGCCAGGACGAGGACGAACGTGCCGACGAGCTCGGCGGCGCCCGAGCGCAGCAGGTCCTCACCGGGGCGGCTGCCGTACAGGCCGTGGCCGCGCTCGGGCCGGGCGGTGGTGACGGTGCTGCCGTCACCGGTGGGCGTGCTCATGCGTCCTCCTCGCGGGGGGGGGGGTTCTGCGGACTGCAGACCCCCTGCCCGGGAGGAGCGCGCTGAAACGTGCGGCCGGGTTCCCGGCCAGGTCAGCGCCAGGAAGCGCTGACGGCCCGGGTCGCGAACGAGAACGTCATCGACCCGCCCTGGAAGTCCTGCCGGACCCCACCGGGCACGGGGAACTCCCCGGTGCGCGGGTAGCCCAGCCGGCCGTTCTCCCACCCGGTGGCGCCCCACGCCCGCCGGATCTCCCCGCGCACCACCTGCGCGCCCGTGGCGGGCGACCAGTACACCGATCCGCCCTGGAACGCGGTGAACGCCCCGCCGCGCAGCGCGACCTCGCCGGTGGTGGGGAACCCGAGGAACCCCTGCACCCCTCCGCTGGCGTTCACGCGGTCCAGGATCGCCCCCCGCACCTCGCGCGCGCCGGTGGCCGGGGACCAGGCGATGATCCCGCGCTGGAAGGCCTGCACGACCCCGCCGCGCACGCCCCGCTCCTCGCCCACGGGGAACCCGACGGGAGAGACGTGCGCGCCCAGGCGCTGCCACTGCGCGAGGACCTCGCCCACGACGACCTGGGCGCCGCCGGCGGGCGTCCACCACACCTGCCCGCGCTCGAACGTCGTGGAGGCGCCGCCGGGCACGGCGACCTCGCCGCTGGTGGGCCAGCCCAGCGGGCCGGTGTGCCCGCCGGCGGCGCGGTAGCGGGCGAGGATCGCGCCCCTGACGTTCACGGTGCGGCCGTCGCGGGTGTAGTCCGCGGAGCCGTCCGCGCGCGGGGTGACCGTCGGCGTGGACGGTGTGGGAGCCGGGGTCGTCGGGGTGGGCGTGGGCGTCGGGCGGGCGGCGGTCGCGGCGGCGGCCACCGCGGCGGCCGCGTCGAGGGTGCCGCTGCCGTAGCCGGTGCCGGTGGACCACCCGGCGGGCCGGCGGGCGGTGCGCACGAGGACGTCGCGCACCTGCGCCGGGGTCGCGGTCGGCCACACCTGCTTGACGAGGGCGGCCGCGCCCGCGACCTGCGGGGCGCTGAACGAGGTTCCCGTCCCCAGGACGTAGGCGGAGTCGGAGCCCACACCCGCCCCGAGGACGCCGTTCCCCAGCGCCGAGAGGGCGACCTGCGGGTTGTGCGTGGCCCACCAGGACGCGCTCTCGTCGGTCTCCGTGGCGGAGACGGACACGACGCCCGGCAGGGCCGCGGGGTACTGCACGGCGTTGTCCTGGTTGGCGGACCCGCTGGGGTTCTCGCGCGGGTCGGTGCGGCTGGCACCGCCGTTGCCCGCGGAGGCGACGACGACGATCCCGCGGGCCAGGGCGGTGTCCACGGCGGAGGCGATGACGGAGCTGTACCCGCCGCCGAGGGACATGCTGACGACCGCGACGTCGTTGCCGGGCACGCCGTCGTCGAGGGTGGCGACGGCGCGCAGGATCCCGTTGGCGATGGCGGCGCTCGGGCAGCCCTCCTGCACGCACACCCGCACGGGCAGGACGCTGGCACCCGGGGCGACGCCGGCGGCGCCGCGGCCGTTCCCGGCGCGGGCGGCGACGACGGAGCTGACGAGCGTGCCGTGGAACTCGGCGGGGTCGGCGGGCTGGCCGGTGGTGTCGATCGCGGGAAGCAGCGCGCCGCGCAGGTCCTCGTGGCTGGCGCGCACCCCGGTGTCGAGGACGGCGACGACGGTCCCGGTGCCCGTGGCGGTGCCCCACGCGGCCTGGGCGCGGTTGAACCGCAGCGGGTTGACGACGGGGTCGGCCAGGCCGGGGTCGAGCGCGGCGAGCCGGTACGTGGTGGCGGGGGCGGTCTCGACGACCTCGGCCGCACCCGCGGCGTCGGCGGCGTCCTCGACGGCGCCCTCGACGGCGGACGCGGTGGGGGCGGTGACCTCCTCGACGCTCAGGCTGCCGTCGGCGTGCTCGAGGAGGACGTCGACCGTGACGGGCGCGCCCGCCGCGGACGCGACACCGGCGGGTGCGGCCAGCGCCACCACGGGTGCCAGGGCGAGAGCCCACGCCAGCGTCCTGCCCCTGCGCACCACGTGCCACCCCTGTCCTCGTCCGAGCCTGCCGGGTGAGCATCGGGCCGGACGGCGCCCGCGCTGAACCCGGCTCACCCGTTCGCGCGGGTCTTGACGCGCAGATCACCCGGGAGAACGATGACGCCCCCGGTCGGCCCGCCGGCCCTCGCACGACGGCGTGGAGGTGTTGTGGCGCTGTACCAGTACGCCTGCGACGACGACGGTCCGTTCGACGCGACCGCCCCGATCGGCACCGCCCCGGCGCTGCTCCCCTGCCCGGCCTGCCGGAACCCGTCGCGCCGCGTCTTCACCGCGCCGCGCCTGTCCCGCGCGTCGGGCCCGGCGTTCGCCGCGATCGAGCGCGCGGAACGCTCGGCGTCCGCACCCGACGTGGTGACGTCGCTGCCCCCCTCCGCGCGACGGACCCCGCGCCCCGGACCGGCCGCGTCCCCCGCGCTCCGGAAGCTCCCGCGACCGTGAGGTCGTGGACCCCGACGGGGAGGAGGTGACCGGCGGCCGGCCCACCGCCGGAGGAGAACCCCGCGCCCGGAACCCGTAGGAGGCACGATGCCCGAGGTGGTCTTCCCGCTGGACTCGACGAAGAGGTTCACCGAGCAGGAGAAGCTCGGCCACAACCGCTGGCACCCCGACATCCCGGCGCAGGTGCACGTGAAGCGGGACAGCACGTTCCGCGTGCACTGCCGGGAGTGGTTCGACGGTGCCATCCGGAACGACGACTCGGCGGACGACGTGCGCGACGCGCCGCTGTCCACGGTGCACGTCCTGTCCGGCCCCATCGCGGTGGAGGGCGCCAAGCCCGGCGACCTGCTCGTCGTCGACATCGTGGACGTCGGCCCGATCCCCCAGGAGGACTCCGGTCCGCTGGCCGGTCAGGGCTGGGGCTACACCGGCATCTTCGCGACGCGCAACGGCGGGGGTTTCCTCACCGAGCAGTTCCCCGACGCGTACAAGGTGGTCTGGGACTTCCGCGGGCAGACGGCGACCTCGCGGCACGTGCCGGGGGTGTCGTTCACCGGCATCGTGCACCCGGGCCTCATGGGCACCGCGCCCTCGCACGAGCTGCTGGCGCGCTGGAACGCGCGCGAGGGCGCGCTCATCGCCACCGACCCGGACCGGGTGCCACCGCTGGCGCTGCCGCCGCTGCCGCAGGACGCGATCCTCGGCGGGCTCACCGGCGACGCGTTCACGAAGGCGGCCGCGGAGGCCGCGCGCACGGCCCCGCCGCGCGAGAACGGCGGCAACCAGGACATCAAGAACTTCACGAAGGGGACGCGCGTCTTCTACCCGGTCTTCGTCGACGGGGCGAACCTGTCGATGGGCGACCTGCACTTCTCCCAGGGCGACGGGGAGATCACCTTCTGCGGGGCCATCGAGATGGGCGGGTTCATCGACCTGCACGTCGACGTCATCGAGGGCGGGATGGAGACCTACGGCGTCTCCGAGAACGCGGTCTTCATGCCCGGGAACACCGACCCGCAGTACAGCCAGTGGCTGGCGTTCTCCGGCACCTCGGTCACCCTGGACGGCGAGCAGCGCTACCTGGACTCGCACCTGTCGTACCAGCGGGCGTGCCTGCACGCGATCGACTACCTGACGACGTTCGGGTGGACCCGCGAGCAGGCCTACATGATCCTCGGCGCCGCGCCGATCGAGGGGCGGCTGTCGGGGGTGGTGGACATCCCGAACTCCTGCTCGACGGTGTACGTCCCCACGGCGATCTTCGACGTCGACGTGCGCCCGTCGGCGTCCGGGCCGGCGCGGATCGACCCCGGCCAGGGGGTGCCGCGCTCGAGCTTCTGAGGAGGCGGCGAGCTGCGCGCGGGGAGCGTCCGGACGGGCGCTCCCCGCGCGCGCTCACCGCGACAGCAGGTCGTCGACGGTCTCCAGGACCTCCGGCGCCGCGGCCGCGAGGACCTTGCGCGACAGGTGCCGCAGCTGGGCGAGCTCCTCGGGCGTGAGCGCGTCGACGAGCACCCGGCGCGCCTCCGCGACGTGCCCGGGGGCGGCCCGCCGGAGCTTCTCGAACCCCGCGTCGGTGAGGACCGCCTCGACGGCCCGGGACGCCGTCGCGCAGCTGCGGCGGGTGACCCAGCCGGCGCTCTCGAGGCGCCTGACCGCGTGCGAGAGCCGCGACTGGGACCCGTGGGTCACGTCCGCCAGCACCGCCATCTGCAGGGCGCGGCCGGGAGCTCCCGACAGCCTGGCCAGGACGTGGTACTCGAAGAAGTTCAGGTCGGCCTCGCGCTTGAGCTGGTCGGCCACCACGGCCGGGACGGTCGTGAGGACGGCCACGAAGTGGACCCACTGGTCGAGCTGCTCGGGGGTCAGCCAGCGGGGCTCGTCGTCCACCCGTCGAGGGTAGCGGGTTGAACATTCAGCTCACGTGTGTCACCGTCGCTGTGGGTTGAAGCTTCAACCCGACCCTACCGACGGGAGCCACCGTGACCCTCCTCCGCATCGACGCGAGCATCCTCGGGCCCGCCTCGGCCAGCAGCGAGCTCGCCGACCGCGTCCTCGACTCCTGGACCGCCGTCAGCCCGGACGAGACCGTCGTGACCCGCCACCTCGGCAGCGACCCGCTGCCCTCCGACGCCTGGGCGACGGCCGTCGGCGCCGGGTACACCCCCGAGGACCAGCGCAGCGAGGCGCAGCGCGCGGCCGTCGCGCTCGCCCGCGAGCTGCGCGACGAGCTGCTCGCCGCCGACCGGGTCGTCCTCGCCTTCCCCCTCTACAACTGGGGCGTCTCCCAGCACGTCAAGACGTGGATCGACCTGGTCATCGCCGGCTCGGACGACCCGTCGGCCCGCCTGCTGGACGGCAAGCCCGTCGTCCTGCTGGTCACCCGCGGCGGCAGCTACGCGCCGGGCACGCCCAAGGAGGGCTGGGACCACAGCGTCGACTACCTGCGCCGGGTCGTGGGCGAGGTGTGGGGCGCCGACCTCACCGTCGTCGAGCGCGAGTTCACCCTCGTGGGCGTGAACCCGGCGCTCGACCGGTTCGCCGAGGAGGGCGCCCGGCTGAAGGAGCGCGCGCACGAGGAGGCGGCCGCGGCGGGTGCCGCGCTGGCCCGCTGACCCGCTGACCCGGCCGGGGGGGGGGGGGGGGGCGCCCCCGCCCGCCGCCCGC
>NZ_JBEUEI010000043.1:0-29363 GCF_041020755.1 Kineococcus terrestris
CCCGGGGACCGCGCGCCGGCCCCCGGGGGGGGCGGGGCGCGCCGCCCGGGCCCCCGCCCGCCCCCCCCCCCCCCCCCCCCCCCCCCCCCCCCGCCCCCCCCCCCCCCCCCGCGGCCCTGGCCTCGTGGTGGCCGCCGGGGGCCCGGGTCGTCCTCGTCCTGCACGACGGGGCCGCCGCGCACGACGGGGCCGCACCCCCCGGCGGCTCCCCGTCCGCGCCCGGGCCGTCGCCGCGCCTGCGGCCCTCCCCGGCCGCGGGCGAGCTCGTGGAGCACCTGCTGCGCGACGCCGCCGGGCGCCGCGCCCGGGTGCTGGACGTCCTGCTGGTGGCCCCCGCGGGCTGGCGCTCGCTGTGGTGCGCCGACGAGGCGTGCTGCCCGCCGGGCGGGCGTCCCCCCTCCGAGCTGGCGGACGGGCCGGTGCCGGCCGAGGCGGTGCTGCGCGGCCTGGTCGCCCTGCCCGGGCGCGCCGACGCGCTGGCGCTGCCCGACGCGCCCCCGGCCGCCTCGCCCGCGCGCCGCGACGCCGACCGGGCCCGGCGTCGGCACGCCCGCCGGCCGGTCACCGCCGGGCGGCGGCGGGAGGACCTGGCGCTGTGGCGCGGCGAGCGGGCCCGCCACGAGGTGGCCGGTCCGGTCGCCGCCGCCGACCCGGAGGTGTGCGGGCGGCTGCTGGCCGCGCTGGAGGACGAGCGGCTGCGCGACGCGGTCCTGGCCGACACCGCGCCCGGCGCGACCGGCTCGCGGGCCGCCGACGTGCTCGTCGAGGGCGCGCCCGCCGGCGCCGCCGCCCCCGGTGCGGTGCCCGGCCCCGCCACGGTGGCCGGCCACCTGGCCCTGGAGGCCGCGCTGGGCGCCCCGCCGGACCCGGTGCGGGCGCGCGCGAGCGCCGCCCTGGCGGCCGACGTCGCCCGGTGGGGCCCGGGCAGGGCGGCCGCCCCGGCGTGGTCCGTGGCGGCGTGGGCGTGGTGGTCCCTGGGCGACGGCGTGCGCGCGGGCGCCGCCGTCGACGCCGCGCTGCGCTCCCGCCCCGACCACCCGCTGGCGCGCCTGCTGTCGCAGGCCCTGGCGCTCGGCCTGCCGCCGCGCCGGCGACCGCCCGGCCCCACCGGGTGAGGACCCGGCGAGCGACCGGGCCCGCGGCCGCGGGCCGGCGGTCCCCGCGGCGCCCGGTGCGGCATGCAGTACGGTCGCGACGGTCGTCGCCGCAGGAGCCGCCCGGGCCTGCGGCCGGCCGCGCGGGCCGGCCCGCGCTCCGCCGCACACCGGGCCGCTGCACGCAGGAGGTCGTCGATGGGCATCGTCGTCGGGTACGTGGCCAACCCCGAGGGCCGGACCGCCCTGCGCGACGCCGGCGCGGCGGCCGTCCGGCTGGCCCAGCCCCTGGTCGTCGTGCACAGCGTGCGACCGGGCCGCGAGGCCGACCCCGACGAGAGGGCGCAGCTGGAGGCCGTGCACGACGCCGTGCGCGCCGACCTGGACACCGCGGGCCTGGGGCACGAGCTGCGCGAGGTGCCCGACAGCGAGGACCCCGCCGACGACCTCATCACCGCGGCGGAGCAGACGGGCGCGCAGCTCATCGTCATCGGCCTGCGCCGGCGCACCCCCGTCGGCAAGCTCATCCTCGGCGCCAGCGCGCAGCGCATCCTGCTCGACGCGCCGTGCCCCGTCCTGGCGGTCAAGCCGGAGGAGTGAGCGGCCCGCGCGGCCCGGCCGGTGCGCCCGCGGGGCGTCGCCGCGGCCCGCGGCGTGCCAGAATGGTCCTTTGACGTCGTCACCGGGCAGTCACCGGGCATGAACCCCCACCCGCTGGTGTTGACGTCGTCGGCCGCTGCCCGCGCGGCCCGTTCCGCCCCTCGACGAAAGGCAGTTCGTGTCGTCGGCACCGACCTCCCGGCCTCTCCCGCCCGAGTTCGCGACCGCTCCCTTCCAGGAGCTCATGCAGCACGGCACCACCCACGGCTTCGTCGACGCCCACGCCGTCCGCACCGCGTGCGAGGACGCCCAGCTGCCCGTGCAGCGCATGAAGGTCGTCCTGCGCGCCCTCGACGACGCCGGCATCACCGTCCGCGTGCCCGAGGCCGCCCCCAAGCGCGCCGTCGCGGCCGCCGGGACCCGCCGGGCGACGTCGACCGCCACCGCCACCAAGACCGCCCGGCCCGCCAAGCGCGCCGCGGCCCCCGCCACGACCGCCGCGCCCGCGGTGGACGGCACCGCCGACGCCGACGGCACCGCGCCCGCCAAGCGCGCCACCCGCGCCAAGACCGCCGCCCGCAAGACCGCCAAGACGGCTCCGGCCGCTCCCGCCGCGGCTCCCGCCACCGGCGCCCCCGAGGGCGGGGAGCCCGCCGAGGACGAGGTGCGCGAGGAGGACCTGCTCGCCGACGTCGACGCCGCCGACGCGGTCACCGAGGCGCCCGCCGAGGAGACCGCCGCCGACGAGGAGACCGCTCCCGAGGCCGAGGCGGACTCCGGTCCCGCCAAGCCGACCGCCGGGGGCTTCGTGCTCACCGACGACGACGACGACGCCCCGGCCCAGCAGGTCGCCACCGCCGGCGCCACCGCGGACCCGGTCAAGGACTACCTCAAGCAGATCGGCAAGGTCGCCCTCCTCAACGCCGAGCAGGAGGTCGAGCTCGCCAAGCGCATCGAGGCCGGCCTGTTCGCCGAGGAGAAGCTGCACTCCGGCGACGTCACCGACCAGACGCTCAAGCGCGAGCTGTGGTGGATCAGCGAGGACGGCCGCCGGGCCAAGAACCACCTGCTCGAGGCCAACCTGCGCCTGGTCGTCTCCCTGGCCAAGCGCTACACCGGGCGCGGCATGCTCTTCCTGGACCTGATCCAGGAGGGCAACCTCGGCCTCATCCGCGCGGTGGAGAAGTTCGACTACACCAAGGGCTACAAGTTCTCGACCTACGCGACGTGGTGGATCCGCCAGGCCATCACCCGCGCCATGGCCGACCAGGCCCGCACCATCCGCATCCCGGTGCACATGGTCGAGGTCATCAACAAGCTCGCCCGCGTCCAGCGGCAGATGCTGCAGGACCTGGGCCGCGAGCCCACGCCGGAGGAGCTCGCCAAGGAGCTCGACATGACCCCCGAGAAGGTCGTCGAGGTCCAGAAGTACGGCCGCGAGCCCATCTCGCTGCACACCCCGCTGGGCGAGGACGGCGACAGCGAGTTCGGCGACCTCATCGAGGACTCCGAGGCCGTCGTGCCCGCCGACGCGGTGAGCTTCACGCTGCTGCAGGAGCAGCTGCACTCGGTGCTCGACACGTTGTCCGAGCGCGAGGCCGGTGTGGTGTCGATGCGCTTCGGCCTCACCGACGGCCAGCCCAAGACGCTCGACGAGATCGGCAAGGTCTACGGCGTGACCCGCGAGCGGATCCGCCAGATCGAGTCCAAGACGATGTCCAAGCTGCGCCACCCCTCGCGCTCGCAGGTGCTGCGCGACTACCTGGACTGATCCGGCAGCACGTGCGAGAGGCCCCCACCGCGACCGCGGTGGGGGCCTCTCGCACGTGCGGGGGCGGTTCAGCGCAGCGCCAGCGCCCCCGCCACCCACACCAGCGCCGCCAGCAGGGCGGCCGAGCCCTCGATGAGGATGCTCAGCCCGACGTTCTTGAGCGCCACGACGGTCGACGCGACCGCCGGTCGCAGGGCGCCGGACCCGCCCGTGCCGGCGGCCGGGCGGGTCGCGCGGGCCAGCTCGGCGAGGAAGACGCCGAGCACGAAGCAGAGGACCAGCCCGAGGACCGGGACGACGAAGAAGCCGACGACCCCGAGCAGCCCGCCCAGCAGCAGGCTGCGGGTGCGGATCCCGGCGCGCGTCATGCGCCGGCCGGGCACGAGGTACATGGCGACCTGACCGGCCACCAGGACGGCGACGACCCCGGCCCACCACCACCAGGCGGCGCCACCGGTGACGAGCGCCCACACGAGGGTGGCGGCCGCGACGAGGAGGGTGCCGGGCAGGACCGGCAGGACGACGCCGACGATGCCGACGGCGACGGCCAGCGCGACGAGGACGAGCCCGGGGTCACCCATCGCGGGGACCCCGGGCTCGTCTCGTCAGGGCTCCCGGGCCGGGAGCGGTGCGCACGTCAGCCGGTCAGCGCTCGTCGGACGGCGCGGTGGCCGGCGTGGTGGCCAGCTTGCGCGTCTCGTCCTGGATGTCGCGCGCGACACCCTGCAGCGCGTCGCGGTGCTCGCGGCCGTGGTGACCGCAGAACAGCAGCTCGCCGCCGGAGGACAGCAGGACGCGCACGTAGGCCTGGGCGCCGCACCGGTCGCACCGGTCGGCGGCCGTCATGGGGTCGTGGGCAAGGGCGGTGGTGGTCACTCGCGACTCCTTCCGTACAGCGCGTGGCGGGCGGCAGCGACCTGCTCCCGCTCTCACCTTCTCCCAACCCTGCCCCCGGCGCGCGCGTTCCCACACCGGTGGAGCAGTCCGTTCGCTGTCGGCGGAGGTGGTCTCGGTCACACCGGGTCGCGGGGGGACCCGCGACACGGCTGCCGGGCGCTCCCGGGCGCTCCCGGGCGCTGTCGGCGCCGGCACGTAACCTCGCGGGCGTGACACCTCCTCCCGCCCGCGCGGGCGCCCGCCGGGGCCCCGACGACTCCGACGGCTACACCGCCGCCCACCTGCTGGTCCTCGAGGGGCTGGAGGCCGTGCGCAAGCGGCCCGGCATGTACATCGGGTCCACGGACTCGCGCGGGCTCATGCACTGCCTGTGGGAGGTCATCGACAACTCCGTCGACGAGGCCCTGGGCGGGCACTGCCACCGCATCGACGTCGTGCTGCACCCGGACGGCTCGGTGGAGGTGCGCGACGACGGCCGCGGCATCCCCGTCGACGTCGAGCCGCGCACCGGCCTGTCGGGCGTCGAGGTCGTCTTCACCCACCTGCACGCCGGCGGCAAGTTCGGCGGCGGCTCCTACTCGGCCTCCGGCGGCCTGCACGGCGTGGGCGCCAGCGTCGTCAACGCCCTGTCCGCGCGCCTGGACGTCGAGGTGGACCGCGGCGGCAAGACGCACGCGGCGAGCTTCCGCCGCGGCGTGCCCGGCCGCTTCGCCGGCGAGGGCCCGGAGGCCCCCTTCACGCCCACCACGGGCCTGGAGGTCGTCGGGCGCGCCAAGCGCGGCGTCACCGGCACCCGGGTGCGGTACTGGGCCGACCCGCAGGTGTTCGTCCGCGAGGCGCGCTTCTCCTACGCCGACCTGGCCGACCGCGCCCGCCAGACCTCCTTCCTCGTGCCGGGTCTGCGCATCGTCGTGCGCGACGAGCGCCGCCTGCCGGGCACGCCGGGCGAGGACGGGCCGGTGGAGGAGGTCTTCCAGCACGACGGCGGCATCAGCGAGTACGCGGAGTACCTGTCCCCGGGCACGCCGCTGACGGCGGTGTGGCGCCTGCAGGGCTCGGACACCTTCCGCGAGACCGTGCCGGTCCTGGACGAGGACGGGCACATGAGCCCCACCGAGGTCGAGCGCGAGTGCGTCGTGGACGTCGCGCTGCGCTGGGGCACCGGATACGACACGGTGGTGCGCTCGTTCGTCAACATCATCGCCACGCCCAAGGGCGGCACCCACCTGGCCGGCTTCGACGCGGCCGTGCTGCGCGCGGTGAAGAAGCAGGTGGACGCCGCCGCGCGCCGCCTGAAGGTCGGCAAGGACGACAAGCTCGAGCGCGACGACGTGCAGGCCGGCATGACGGCCGTGGTGACGGTGCGCCTGGCCGAGCCGCAGTTCGAGGGGCAGACCAAGGAGGTGCTGGGCACCCCGGCCGTGCGCCAGATCGTCACGCGCGTGGTCGAGCGCGAGCTGGGCGAGGTGTTCTCCTCCCCGCGCCGCGACGACAAGCAGCAGACCGCCCTGCTGCTGGAGAAGGTCGTCTCGGAGATGAAGACGCGCATCTCCGCGCGCCTGCACAAGGAGACCCAGCGGCGCAAGAACGCCCTGGAGTCCTCCTCCCTGCCGGCGAAGCTGAAGGACTGCCGCTCCGACGACGTCGAGCGCTCGGAGCTGTTCCTCGTCGAGGGCGACTCGGCGCTGGGCACGGCCATGCGCGCGCGCGACTCCGAGCACCAGGCGCTGCTGCCGCTGCGGGGGAAGATCCTCAACGTCCAGAAGGCGTCCGTGGCGGACATGCTGAAGAACGCCGAGTGCGCCTCGATCATCCAGGTGGTCGGGGCGGGCTCGGGGCGCAGCTTCGACCTGTCCGCGGCCCGCTACGGCAAGGTCATCCTCATGACGGACGCCGACGTCGACGGCGCCCACATCCGCACGCTGCTGCTGACGCTGTTCTTCCGGTACATGCGCCCGCTGGTCGACGCCGGCCGGGTCTTCGCGGCCGTCCCGCCGCTGCACCGCATCGACGTGGTCGGGGCGGGCCGGGCGAAGAACGAGGTGGTCTACACCTACTCCGACGCCGAGATGCGCCGGGTGACCGCGGATCTGCGCAAGCGCGGCCGGCGCTGGAGGGAGCCCATCCAGCGCTACAAGGGCCTGGGGGAGATGGACGCGGACCAGCTCGCCGAGACGACGATGGACCCCGGCCACCGCACCCTGCGCCGCGTCACGGTGCGCGACGCGGAGGTGGCCGAGCGGGTGTTCGAGCTGCTCATGGGCAACGAGGTCGCCCCGCGCAAGGACTTCATCGTCTCCGGCGCCGAGCGGCTGGACCGCGACCGCATCGACGCCTGACGCTCGCACCCGACCCGCACCCGCGACGGCGCGTCCCCGGCTCCGGCCGGTGGGCGCGCCGTCGCGCGTGCGGGTCCGTCCGGGCACCCGGCGCACCCCGGACGGTGAACGGGCAGAAACGGGCAGTCCGGTTTCGTCCGTTTGCTTGACTCCGTGCCCGAACGGGCGCACACTCGTGCCCACGGACCACAGGTCCGGGCACGACCACGACGGACGACGGAGTCTCGATGTACGCGACGGAGCGCCACCAGGCGATCCTCGACCGCGCCCGCGACGCGGGCCGGGTCGAGGTCACCGCGCTGGCCGACGTCCTCGACGTCACCCCGGAGACCATCCGCCGCGACCTGACCGCCCTCGAGCGGCGCGGCGTCCTGCGCCGCGTGCACGGCGGGGCCATCCCCGTCGAGCGGCTCGGGCACGAGCCCGCGGTGGGGGAGCGGCAGTCCGCGCGGGCCGCCGAGAAGGACCGCATCGCCAAGGCCGCCCTGGCCGAGCTGCCCGACGGCGGCTCGGTGCTCCTGGACGCCGGCACCACCACCGTGCGCCTGGCCGAGCTGCTGCCGCCCGACCGCGACCTGGTCGTCGTCACCCACGGCCTGCAGGTCGCCCAGGCGGTCTCCGCGATCGCCGGGACCACGCTGCACCTGGTCGGCGGGCAGGTGCGCGGGCGCACCCTGGCCGCCGTCGGCGGCTGGGCCGAGCGGGCGCTGGCCGAGGTCTTCGCCGACGTCTGCTTCCTGGGCACCAACGGCCTGACCCCCCAGCGCGGGCTGACCACGCCCGACCTGCACGAGGCCACCGTCAAGCGGGCGCTCATCCGCGCGGCCCGCCGCACCGTCGTGCTGGCCGACCACACCAAGCTCGGCCGCGACGACTTCGCGCACGTCGCCGACCTGGAAGGGATCGACACCGTGATCACCGACAGCGGGGCGGACCCGGCGATCGTCGCCGAGCTGGAGTCCGCCGGCGTCCGGGTGGTGCTCGCGTGAGCACCCCGCCCGCCGGGGCGCCCGGCGCGCCCACCGGGGACCTCGTCCTCACCGTCACCCCCAACCCCAGCGTCGACCACACGGTCGAGCTGGCCGTCCTGACCCGCGGGGAGGTCCACCGGGCCACCGCCGCGTTCGTCGAGGCCGGCGGCAAGGGCGTCAACGTCGCCCGCGCGCTGGCCCGCCACGGGCACCGCGCCAGCGCGGTCGTGCCCTCCGGCGGCGTCGACGGCGACCGGCTCGTCGGCCTGCTGGCCCCCCAGCGCGTCGACGTCGTGCCCGTCGCCGTGGCCGGCGCCATCCGCACCAACACCACCGTCGTCGAGGCCGACGGCACCACCACCAAGCTCAACGAGCCCGGGCCGGTGCTGTCCGCCCCGGAGGTCGACGCGCTGCTGCGCACCGTGCGCGCGCGCCTGACCGTCGGGCCCCGCTGGCTGGTCTCCTGCGGCAGCCTGCCGCCGGGCGCGCCCGCCGACGTCCACGCCCGCGTCGTCGCCCTGGGCCGCGAGGCCGGGGTCGCCACCGCGGTGGACACCTCCGGGGACGCCCTGGCCGCCGCCGTGGCCGCCGACCCGGACGTGGTCAAGCCCAACCTGGAGGAGCTGGCCGAGCTCGTGGCCCGCGAGCTGCAGACCGTGGGCGACGTGCTGGCCGCCGTGGCCGAGCTGCGCGCGCGCGGCGCCCGGCGCGCCGACGTCCTCGTCTCCCTCGGCGGCGCGGGCGCCCTGCTCGTCACCCCGCGCGAGACCGTCTGGGCCGGCGGCGAGCCGCTCGTGCCGCGCAGCACCGTGGGCGCGGGCGACTGCACCCTGGCCGGCTACCTGCACGCCGGCGGCCCGGCCGCCGAGCGCCTGCGCACCGCCGTCAGCTGGGGCCGCGCCGCGGTCCTGCTGCCCGGCAGCGCCGTCCCCGGACCCGACGAGACGCCCGCCGGCGCCGCCGGCGTCCGCGTCGTGACCGATCCCGACCCCGACACCAGCGTCAAGGAGTTCGCGCCGTGAGCGACACCGCCAGCCAGCAGCAGGGCACCACGCCCGACCTGATCACCGCCGACCTGGTGATCGCCGACCTCGTCGCCGCCGACAAGGGCGACGCCACCCGCCAGCTGGCGGACACCCTCGTCGCGGCCGGGCGGGTCACCGACCGCGAGCGCTTCCTCGCCGACGTCGCCGCCCGCGAGGAGCAGATGGCCACCGGCATCCCCGGCGGCATCGGCCTGCCGCACGCGCGCTCCGAGGCCGTCACCGTCCCCAGCCTCGCCGTCGGCCGCGTCGTCAGCGGCGAGCGCGTCGACTTCGGCGCCCCCGACGGCCCCGCCAACCTCGTCTTCCTCATCGCGGCGCCCACGACGGGGGAGTCGGACCACCTGACGATCCTCGCCGCGCTCGCCCGCAAGCTCGTGCACGCCTCCTTCCGCCAGTCCCTCCTCGAGGCCCCCGACGCCGCGTCGGTCGCCTCGACCGTCCTCCGAGAGGTGTACGGACGATGAAGTTCGTCGCGATCACGTCGTGCCCCACGGGCATCGCCCACACGTACATGGCCGCCGAGGCCCTCGAGCAGGCCGGCAAGGCCGCCGGTCACGAGGTCGTCGTCGAGACCCAGGGGGCCGCCGGCTCGGCGCCCCTGGACCCGGCCGTCATCGCCGCCGCCGACGGCGTCATCTACGCCGCCGACCTGGAGGTGCGCGACAAGGGCCGCTTCGCGGGCCTGCCCAGCGTCGACGTCGGCGTCAAGAAGGCCGTCGCCGACGCCCCCGGGGTCGTCGCCGCCGCGGTCGCCGCCGTCGGGTCCGCCCCCGCCCGCACCGCCGGCGGGCCGGCCGTGCAGCCGGGCGACGACGTGCCCGGCTCGCCCGTGGCCGGCGGCCCGGCCCTGGCCACCAAGGTCACCGCGGGCGCCGGGGTCGGCACCCGCGTGCGGCAGTGGCTGATGACCGGTGTCAGCTACATGATCCCGTTCGTCGCCGCGGGCGGCATCCTCATCGCCCTGTCGTTCATGCTCGGCGGCTACGAGATCGTCAGCGTCACCGCCGACGACCTCATCGCCGGGTTCGACCCGCTCTCGCGCCAGGACTGGGCCGGGCTGATGTTCGTCGTGGGCGGCACGGCGTTCGGCTTCCTCGTGCCCGTGCTGGCCGGTTTCATCGCCTTCGGCATCGCCGACCGCCCGGGCATCGCCCCCGGTTTCGTCGGCGGTTCGGTGGCCGTCGCGGTGGGCGCCGGTTTCCTCGGCGGCCTCGTCGCCGGTTTCCTCGGCGGTTTCGTCGCCCTGTGGCTGGCGCGGCGCAAGGTGCCCAACGCGGTGCGCGGCGTCATGCCCGTCGTCGTCATCCCGCTGGTCGCGACCCTCGTCACCGCCGGGCTCATGCTGGCCGTCCTGGGCCGCCCGCTGGCCTGGCTCATGGACAGCCTCACCAACGGCCTGAACTCCCTGTCCGGCAGCGGGATCGTGCTGCTGGGCGTCATCCTCGGCGTCATGATGGCCGCGGACCTGGGCGGGCCGATCAACAAGGTGGCCTACACGTTCGCCACCACCGGCCTGGCCACCGCGGCCGCCAGCTCCGGCAGCCCCGTGGAGCTGCGCGTCATGGCCGCCGTCATGGCCGCCGGCATGACCCCGCCGCTGGGCATCGCCGTCGCCACCTTCGTGCGCAAGCGCCTGTTCACCGAGGCCGAGCGGCAGAACGGCAAGGCCGCGGTCCTGCTGGGCTCCTTCTTCATCACCGAGGGCGCCATCCCGTTCGCCGCGGCCGCGCCGCTGCGCATCCTGCCCGCCGCGATGATCGGCTCGGGCGTCACCGGCGGCCTGGTGATGGCCTTCGGCAGCACGCTGCGCGCCCCCCACGGCGGCGTGGTCGTCTTCGGCCTCGTCGGCCAGCCGCTGCTGTACCTGCTGGCCATCCTCGTCGGCACCGCCGTCACGGCCGCCGCCGTCATCGCGTTCAAGGGCTTCCACCGCGCCGGCTCGCCCGCCGTCGCCGAGAAGGCCGACGCCCAGGCCGTCGCGGCCTGAGACCGGACCCGAGCAGCACCCCCCCCCAGCACCGGAGGAGAACCCCGTGAGCACCCGCACCGCCGTCGTCGGCTCCCGCGTCGGCCTGCACGCCCGCCCCGCCTCGCTGTTCGTCCAGGCGGCCACCGCCACGGGCCTGCCCGTGACGATCGCCAAGGACGGCGGCGACCCCGTCGACGCCCGCAGCATCCTCATGGTGATGGGCCTGGGCGCCCAGCACGGCGAGCGCGTCGTGCTGACCGCCGAGGGCGAGGGCGCCGACGAGGCGCTGGCCCGCCTGGCCGAGCTGGTCGAGACCGACCACGACGCCTGAGCACCCGCAGCACCCGCACCACCCGCAGCGCGAGACGAAGGAGCCCACCGCCGTGACCACCACGCCCACCCCCACCAGTCCTGCCGACGCCGCGGGCGCCGGTGACGTCCTGACCGGGGTGGGCGTGGGCACGTCCGCCGCGGTGGGCTCCGTCGTCCTCGTCGCCCCCGCCGCCCGCCCGCCGGCCGACGAGGCCGCCCCGGCCGACCCCGAGGCGGCGCTGGCGGCCGTGCGGGCCGCCTTCGCCGCCGTCGCCGCGACGCTGCGCGAGCGCGCCGCCTCCGCCGGCGGCACCACCGCCGACGTGCTCGCGGCCACCGCCCTCATGGCCGAGGACCCCGGCCTGCTCGGCGACGTGGAGCGCCGGCTGCGCGCCGGCACCGGCCCGGCCACGGCCGTCGACGAGGCCGTGGAGGGCTTCTGCGCCGTCCTGGCCGCCAGCGGCCCCTACCTCGCCGAGCGCGTCACCGACCTGCGCGACGTGCGCGACCGCGTCGTCGCCCACGTCCTGGGGCTGGCCCAGCCCGGCGTGCCGCAGCTGACCGGCCCCTCGGTCGTCGTGGCCGCCGACCTGGCCCCCGCCGACACCGCCGCCCTGGACCTGGCGAAGGTCGTCGGCATCGTCACCGAGCTGGGCGGCCCCACCAGCCACACCGCGATCATCGCCGCGCAGCTCGACGTCCCCTGCGTCGTGCGGGTGACCGGCGCCCAGCGGCTGCGCCCGGGCGCGCCGGTGGCCGTGGACGCCCGGGCGGGCACCGTCGTCGTCGAGCCCGGCGAGGACGTGCGCGCCGAGGTGGAGCGCCGCCGCGCCGTGCGCGAGGCCCTGGCGAGCGCCTCGGGCGGTCCCGGCGCCACCGCCGACGGCACCGCGGTCGCCCTGCTGGCCAACGTCGGCACCGTCGAGGACGCCGAGCGCGCGGCCGCCCACGACGTCGAGGGCGTCGGCCTGTTCCGCACCGAGGTGCTCTTCCTGGAGCGCGCGAGCGCCCCGACCGTCGAGGAGCAGACCGACGCCTACGCGCGGGTGCTGCGCGCCTTCGGCGAGCGCAAGGTCGTCGTGCGCACCCTGGACGCCGGCGCCGACAAGCCGCTGGCCTTCGTCGAGGTGGAGGCCGAGGAGAACCCCGCCCTCGGCGTGCGGGGCCTGCGCACCGCGCGCCGGCACCCGCAGCTGCTCACCGACCAGCTGACCGCGCTGGCCGCGGCCGCCGAGCGCACCGGCACCACGCCGTGGGTCATGGCTCCCATGGTCTCCACGCCCGCGGAGGCGGCCGACTTCGCCGGGCGGGCCCGCGCCGCCGGCCTGGGCGTCGTCGGCGCGATGGTCGAGGTCCCCGCCGCGGCCCTGCGCGCGGACGCGCTGCTGGCGGCCGGGCTGGACTTCGTCAGCGTCGGCACCAACGACCTGACCCAGTACACGATGGCCGCCGACCGCCTCGCCGGGGAGCTGGCCGACCTGCTCGACCCCTGGCAGCCGGCCGTCCTGCAGCTCGTGGGCCTGACCGGCGCGGCCGGCGCCGCCGCCGGGCGCAGCGTCGGCGTGTGCGGGGAGGCGGCCCGCGACCCGCTGCTGGCCCTCGTCCTCGTCGGCCTGGGGGTGCGCAGCCTGTCGATGGCCCCCGCCGCCGTGCCCGCCGTCCGCTTCGCCCTGTCCCGCACGAGCGTCGAGGACTGCCGCCGCCTGGCCGCGGCCGCCCTGGCCGCCGACGACGCGGCCGCGGCGCGCGCCGCCGTCGCGCAGCTGGCCGACCCGGAGGTCCTGGCGCTCTGACGCCCGCCCGGGCCCCCGCCCGCGGGCCGACGTAGCCTCGCCGCGTCGTGGGTCGTCGTCGCGCGGGAGGTCCGGTGGGCAGGGTCGTCGTCACCACGAGCGGTCGGGTGCGGGGGCTGGACCCCGTCGACGGGGTCGAGGCCTTCCGCGGCCTGCCGTACGCCGCGCCGCCCGTGGGCCGGTACCGCTTCCAGGCCCCGCAGCCCGTGCCGGCCCACCGCGGGGTCCGCGAGGCCCGCACGCCCTCGCCCGTGGCGCCGCAGGACCCGCGCTCCGGGAACGGCTGGACGCCGGCCTCGGGCGGGGACTACCTGACGCTGGACGTCTTCGCGCCCGCCGGTCCGGCCGCGCCCGCCGCCCCGCCGGACGGGCGGCCCGTCCTGGTGTGGGTGCACGGCGGCGCCTACGTCACCGGGGCCGGGTCCTCACCCGCGTACCACCCGCGCGCGCACGTGCGCCGCGGCACGCTCGTGGTGAGCGTGAACTACCGCCTGGGCGCCGAGGGGTTCCTCGCCGTACCGGGCGCCCCGGGGAACCGCGCCCTGCGCGACCAGGTCGCGGCCCTGGAGTGGGTGCGCGACAACGTGTCCGCCTTCGGCGGCGACCCGGCGCGGGTGACGGTGGCGGGGGAGTCCGCGGGCGCCGGGTCGGTCGCCGCGCTGCTGTGCGCACCGTCGGCGCGCGGGCTGTTCCGGCGCGCGGTCGCGCACAGCGTGTACGGCGACACCGTGACCCCGGCCGTCGCCGACGACGTGGCGCGGCGGGTGGCGCGCGCCGCCCGGGTGCCCGCCACGCTCGCGGGGTTCGCGGGGCTGCCGCCCGTGCGGCTGCTGGCCGCCACCGAGTTCGTGCAGCGCGAGGCCACCAGCGCCGCCCGCCGGGCCCGCCGCGGCACGGCCAGCCTCGTGCACGTGCCCGTCGTCGGCGGGCAGTTCCTGCCCGAGCCGCTGTTCGACGGCCCGGCCGCGGGCGGGGACCCGGACGTGGACCTGCTGGTGTGCCACAACGACGACGAGTGGCGGCTGTTCTCCCTCACCGGCATGGGCCCCACGGCCCGCACCGAGGACGAGCTGGGCGCCTTCGCGCTCGCCGCGCGCCTGGACGCCGACCGCTTCGCCCGCTACCGGGCGGCGCTGCCCGCGTCCGCGACGCCGCGGGACGTCGCCGACGCGCTGATGACCGACGCGGTGTTCGCCGAGCCGACCACCCGCTTCGCCGCCCGGCACGCCGCCCGCGGCGGGCGCACGTTCTCCTCCCGGTTCGCCTGGCGCAGCCCCGCGCTGGGGTTCCGCCTGGGCGCCGCGCACGCGGTCGACCTGCCGTTCGCGTTCGGCAACCCCGGCGGGTGGGACGTGCTGCTGCACGCCGTCCCGGTGCTGGAGCTGGCCCGCCGGCTGCCGGTCGTCGGGCCGCGGGTGCCGGGGGTGTGGCCCACGCCGGCGGCGGCCCGCCTGTCGCGGCGGATGGTCGACGCGTGGACGGGGTTCGTCCACCACGGCGACCCCGGCTGGCCCGCCGCCGACACCACCGCCACCCCGGTGCACGTGTGGGACGGCGTGGACCGGCGCGAGGGCGCGGAGGCGGCCACCGGTCCCGGCGGCCGCCGCCGGGTCTGGCAGGGCGTCCCGCTGGACCCCTGGGACCTCTGAGCCCCAGCCGGCTCCGCGCCCTCAGCCGCCCGCGACGCCGGGCGCGGTGAGCCGGTGGACGCCCGCGCCCAGCTCCTCGTCGTCGCGGCCGGGCAGGCGCACCAGCGCGCTCGTGCCCGCCGGCACCTCGACGTCCACGACCAGCTCCCGCCCGCCGTCCGGGCCGTCGGTCAGCTCCCACGCGACGGCCAGCCGCCCGTGCGGGGTCTGCAGGGCCCCGCGCGCCCACGTCAGCCCGCCGCCCGGACGCGGCGCCACGAGCGAGCGCCGGTAGCCCGGTTCCAGCGGCGCCAGGCCGGCGACGGTGCGGTGCACCCAGTCCGCGACGGCGCCCAGGGCGTAGTGGTTGAAGCTCGTCATCTCCCCGGGGTTCACCGAGCCGTCCGGCAGCATCGAGTCCCAGCGCTCCCACACCGTGGTGGCGCCCATCGTCACCGGGTACAGCCACGAGGGGCACTCCGTCTGCAGCAGCAGGCGGTAGGCGTCGTCCAGGTGCCCGGTGAGGGTGAGGGCGTCGGTGACGAAGGGGGTGCCGGCGAAGCCCGTGGCGATGCGGTGGCCGGCGCCGGTGACCAGTTCCGCCAGCCGGTCCCCGGCGCGCCGGCGCACCTCGCCCTCGAGCAGCCCGAACACGACGGCCAGCGCGTAGACCGTGGGGCAGTCGCTGGTGACGGTGCCGTCCTCGCCCACGTAGTGCTCGCCGAACGCGGTGCGCAGGCGCTCGGCCAGCGCCCCGTAGCGCTGCGCGTCGCCGTCGCGGCCCAGCAGCGCGGCGGCCTGCGCCACCAGGTGCGCGCTGCGGAACGCGCACGCGGTCGCGACCACGCCGGGGTCGGCGCGGGCCCGGAACGGGTCCTCCGGCGGCGCCTGCGGGTCCAGCCAGTCGCCGAACTGGAACCCGGTGTCCCACAACCCCGTCGGGGACAGCAGCGACTCGACGCGGTCGACGTGGGCGGCCATCGAGGTGAACGACTCCGCCAGCACCTCCCGGTCGCCGTACGCCTGCCACAGCGCCCACGGCACCCACACCGCCGCGTCGCTCCACAGGGCGGTCGACTCCTGCGCCGGCAGGCCGCCGGGCCGGTCCTGGAACTTCAGCACGTCGGGGACGACGAAGGCGACCATCCCGTCGGCGGCGCGCTGCTCGGCGCGCAGGTCGGCCAGCCAGTCCCGCAGGAACCCCGACACGTCGTACAGGTACGCGGCGGTGGGCGCGAACGCGGACAGGTCGCCGGTCCACCCCAGCCGCTCGTCGCGCTGCGGGCAGTCGGTGGGGACGTCGAGGAAGTTCCCGCGGAGCCCCCAGACGACGTTGCGGTGGAACTGCTCGAGCAGCTCGTGCGAGCACCCGAACTCACCCGTGCGGCGCAGGTCGGAGTGCACGACGACGGCCTCGACGTCACCGGCGTCCACGGCGCGGCGCAGGCCCTCCTCGCCGCCGGGCCAGCCGGTCAGCCCGGCGTAGCGGAACCCGTGGAAGGTGAACGTCGGCTCGAACCCGTCGTCGCCGCCGGACAGCACGAACCGGTCGGTGGCGGCCGCCGAGCGCAGCGGCCGGACGCCCAGCTCGTCGTGCTCGAGGACCTCGGCGTGGCGGACGACGACCTCCTGCCCCGCCTCGCCGCGCACGCGCAGGCGCAGCCAGCCGACGAGGTTCTGCCCCAGGTCCAGCAGCAGCTCGCCGGCTGGCGACGTCCACACCCGCTGCGGGCGCACGACCTCCTGCCGGCGCACGGGCGGGCCGGCGTGCGGCGTCAGCCGCGCGGTGTCGAAGGGCACCTCCTCGACGGGGCCCCACCCGTCGGCGGGCGCGCCGGGGACGGCCCAGTCGCCGGGGTCGCGGCGCGCGTCGACGGTCTGCCCGTCGTACAGGTCGTTCGCCAGGACCGCCGAGGGACCCGCCGTCCACGTCGCGTCGGTGGCCACGACCTGGCGGTGGCCGTCGGCGAACTCCACCTCCAGCTGCGCCAGCGCGGCGGGGCGGTCGGCGTAGAAGCCGCTGCGGCCGGTCCAGCCGAGGCGGCCGACGGCCCAGCCGCGTCCCAGCGCCAGGCCCAGCACGTGCTCCCCGCGCGCGTCCTGGCGCAGGCGCTCGGTGACGTCGTGGCTGCGGTACCGCAGCCGCCACTCGTAGCTGGACCAGCCGGGGGTCAGGACCTCGTCGGCGACGGGGACGCCGTCCAGGACGGGCTCGACGACGCCGAGGGCGGTGACGTGCAGGGCGGCGCGGCGCACCTCGCCGTGACCCCCGTCGAGGCGGAACGCGCCGCGCAGCAGGGGGGCGCCGGCGTGGTCGTCGGCGGCGGCGACCATCCGCGCGCGCCAGTCCGTGACGGGCGCGGGTGCGGAGGAGGGGGTGGTGGAGGTGGCGGTCATCGGCGTCGGACCTCGCTGTCCTGGGAGCTGAAACCTTTCAGGTCGACGCTACCCAGTCGTCCGGGGCCCGGTCAACGCCTCCGCTCGCGCACCGCCCCCGCGTGCCCCACCGTGGGGGCACGCCGCCGCCCGGGCGGTGCGGGGACGAGGAGGTCGTCGTGGGACTGCTCAAGGGTCTGCTCAAGGGAGCGATCGTCGGCAAGGTGCTCGAGCGCGTGCTCGGCCGCCGGCAGGCGCCGCCGCGCTGAGGGCCGCGCGTCCCGGGCGCCACCGGACGGTGGCGCCCGGCCGCCCTCACAGCCGCGCGTACTGCCCCGGCCCGAACGGCAGGTCGGCCAGGAACCAGACGGTCAGCACCGACACCCAGGCCAGCCAGAAGAAGACGGTGAACGGCAGCATCCGCGCGATGAGGGTGCCCAGCCCCGCCCCGGGTTCCCACCGGCGCAGCATCGCCAGCACCACGACGATGTACGGGTTCAGCGGGGTCAGCACCTGCGTGGCGGAGTCGCCGATGCGGAACGCCGCCTGCACGAACGCCGGCTCGTACCCCAGCAGGGCGAACAGCGGCACGAACACCGCGCCCATGATCGTCCACATCGACGAGCCGGACACGATGAACAGGTTCAGCAGCGAGCACAGCAGGACGAACGCGACGATCGCCGGGAACCCCGTGAAGTCCAGCGCCCGCAGCGCGTCCGCCCCGGCGACCGCCATCCACGTGCCCACCCCCGACCAGGTGAACAGGGCGATGAACTGCCCCAGCACGAACGCCAGGACGATGAACGGCGCCATGTCCCGCACCGCCTCCGCCATCGCGGCCGGCACGTCGACGGCCCGCCGGAACGCGCCCGTGCTGAACCCGTGCACGAGCCCCGGCACCGCCAGCAGCGCCGAGACGACGAACACGGTGGAGTCCAGCAGCGGCGACTCCGGCAGGTAGCCGCCGCTCCCGTTGCGCAGCGGCGCGCCCGGCAGGACCGCCAGCAGCACCAGCGCCAGCGCGGTGGCCGCGGCCGCCGCGCCCGCCCGGCGCAGCCCGCGGCGCGCCACCGCGTCCACCTGCAGGTCGTCCACGTCGTCCACGGCGCCGGGCCCCTCGGCGTCCGGGCGCTGCTGCCGCGGGACGCCCGTGCGCTCCAGCCGCGGCTCCAGGACCCGGGAGGACAGGAACCCGCACACCGCGGACAGCACCAGCGAGCTGGCGATGTTGAACCACCAGTTCGACACCGGCGTCACCGGGGTGCCCGGGTCGGGCAGGCCGACCACGACCGACTGCGTGATCCCGGCGAACAGGGCGTCCAGGCTGGTGGGCACCATCGACGTCGAGTAGCCCGCGCCCGCGGCCGCGAACGCCGTCAGTAGACCGGCCACGGGGTGGCGCCCGGCGGCCCGGTAGACCATCGCGGCCAGCGGCGGGACGACCACCATCACCGAGTCGGCCATGACGCTGCCGACGGTGCACACCAGGGCCACCGCGTACGGCAGCGCCCAGCGCGGCGCGCCGCGGAACGCCAGCGCCACCAGGGCGGTCAGCATCCCGCTGCGCTGCGCCAGGCCGACCGCGAGCAGGATGACCACGACCGTGCCCAGCGGCGGGAACGAGACGAAGTTGTCGACCACCCCGCCCAGGAACCAGGCGATCCCCTCCCCGGTGAACAGGCCGCGCACGACGGTCTCCTCCTGCGCCCCGGGCACCGTCACCCGCACACCCGCCAGCGCCATCGCCGTCGAGACGACCGCCAGCACGGCGAACAGCCCGACGAAGAGCACGAACGGCTCGGGGATCCGGTTGCCGACCCGCTCGACGCCGCCCAGCACGCGGTCCAGGCGGGTGGCCGGTGCCCCGCCCGGCGCGGCCGGCGCGCTCACGACAGGAACCCCTCGACGTCCAGGACGCCCCCGGCGGCCTCGAACTCCGCGCGCACCGCCTCCAGGAGCGAGGGGTCCGCCAGCACGTCCAGCCCCGTCAGCGCCAGCCCGACGGCCCCGTCGAGGACGGCGGCGTCGGCCGCGGGGGAGGCCGCGGCCGCCGCGAAGGAGCTCGTGTGCAGGGACTCCTCGGGGCCGGCGACCGCCAGCATCGGGTGGATCGCCGGCACCCGGACGCTGACGTTGCCCAGGTCGGTGGACCCGGCCAGCGACTCCGGCACCACGCCCGGCGGCAGCGCGGTGCGCCCGCGGCGGCGCTGGTGCTCGCTCCAGCGCGCCGCCAGCTCCAGGTTCGCCCGGATCGGCAGGTACGCCGGCTGCCGGTCCCACTCCAGCTCGTACCCGCACCCGGTCATCGCCGCCGCGGCGACGAGGACCTTCTCCACCCGGTCGCACAGGTCCGCCAGCGTGGGCGGTGCCGCCGAGCGCACGTAGTACTCCGCGACCGCGCGCTCGGGCACGACGTTCGGCCGCTGCCCGCCGTCCAGGACGATCCCGTGCACGCGGTCGCTCGGCGGGACGTGCTGGCGCAGCATCGCGATCCCCTGGTACCCGGCGACCACCGCGTCCAGGGCGTTGCGGCCCATGAACGGCTGCGCCGCGGCGTGCGCGGCGACGCCGGTGTACGCGACGCGCACCTGCCGGCGGCCCAGGAACGGCTGCACCGCCACGTCGTAGCTGAACGGGTGCAGCATCAGCGCCACGTCCACCCCGTCCAGGGCGCCGGCGCGGGCCATCAGCTCCTTGCCGCCGCCGCCCTCCTCGGCCGGGGTGCCCAGCAGCAGCGCCGTGCCGGTGACCGACCCCGCCTCCAGCGCGGCGCGCAGGCCCAGGAACGCGCCCGCGGCCGTGGCGGCGATGACGTTGTGCCCGCAGCCGTGCCCCACGCCCGGCAGCGCGTCGTACTCGGCGAGGACGGCCACCACGGGCCCCTCGCCGCGCGTGACGGACGCCCGCAGCGCCGTGTCCAGCCCGTGCGCCCCCACCTGCGCGTCCACGCCGTGCCGGGCCAGCAGGTCCGCCAGCGCCCGCACCGAGCGGTGCTCGGCGAACCCCTCCTCGGGGTGGTCGTGCAGGTCGTGGCTGAGGGCCACCAGGTCGCTGCCGGCGGCCTCCACGGCGGCCTCCACGGCCGCGCGCAGGTCCTCCGGCGCGCCGTCGAAGGCGCTGGCGAGCGGTTCCGCGCGCGCCGCGGCCAGCTCGGTCGCGGCGCGCAGGGACGCCAGGTAGGTGCGGTCGGGGGCGCTGGGCCGGTGGGTGTCCACGCGGCCCAGCCAACTACCGCGGCGCCGCCGGGACCAGCCCCCGCGTCGCGCCCGGCGGCGCGGGTCCCTCAGCCCACCCACTTGCCGTGCGTGAACAGCACGGCGCTGAGGACCATCACCGTCGTGGAGACGAGCACCGGCACCGCGAACCGGTGCTCGGCCGCCAGCCGCCGCGAGCCTGCCAGCGCGAACGCCACGGGGAACAGCACGAGCACGTACCGGTTGACGGCCTGCAGGTTGCTGTTGAGCGAGACGAGCAGCAGCGTCGCCAGCGACAGCGCGGTGAAGCTGGCCGGCAGCCGCCGCGCCGACAGCAGCGTCACCGCCAGGCACACCAGCCAGGCCGCGGTGCCGATGCCGAAGCGGAACAGCATCGTCCAGTCCACGCCCGCCGGGCCCGCCGGGTCCGCCGGGTCCCCCGTGCCGGTGGCGAACCCCGCCAGCCGCACCAGCTCGCGCCACACCGTGCCCACCACGTTCGGGTCGAACACCTGGTACGTCCAGGCGTCGTCGTAGGCGTGGAACATCGCCAGCGGGTCGCCCAGGGCCACCGCGCACCACGCCACCCACGCCGCGAACCCCGCCGGCGCCAGCAGGAACCACCACGTCGAGCGGTCCAGGCCGCGCAGCGAGCGCTCGCGCAGCACCCCCTTGGCGGCCAGGTGCTCCACCGCCACCGCACCGGCCACGGCCAGCCCCGGCAGGCGGGTGGCCGTCAGCAGCCCCACCAGCAGGCACGCGGCCCACCAGCGGCCCCGGCGGGCGGCCCAGAACGCCCCGAACGCCAGCGCGCAGAACAGCGCCTCGGTGTAGAAGCAGGCCAGGAAGAACGCCCCCGGCGCGACGAGGAGCAGCAGCACCGCCCGCCGCGCGCGCACCTCGCCCGACGGGTCGTCCGCGCGCGGGCGGGTCGCGAAGAAGTCCCGCGCCAGGGCCCGCAGGAACACCAGCGCCGCCAGCGCCGCCGCCCAGCTGACCGCCAGGCCCGCCCACACGACGTCCACGCCCGTGGCGGCCACCAGGTGCACCAGCAGCGGGTACAGCGGGTAGAACGCCGGCTGGATGACCTGCGTGTACCCGTCCTGCGCGATCGCCAGGTAGTGGTTGGCGTCCCAGCGCACCAGCGCCTGCACCGGCAGCGGGTAGCCGTCCAGGTGCGCGTAGTCCGGGCCCAGGTCCACCGGCAGGGTCGCCAGCGACACCGTCATCGCCCCGACGACGGCGACCAGCCACACGGCCAGCAGCCCGGCCGCCGAGCCCAGCGGCCGCAGGGCCGACAGGGCCGCCAGGGCCGCCAGGACTCGGGACCGCCCGTCCGCGCGCGCCGCCCGCGCGGGGCGCTGACCGGTGGCCGTCACGGCACCGGCGGGCCGGCCACCGCGGCGACGGGCTTGTCCAGCGCCGTGCCCGAGCCGTCCCGGCGCCCCGGCACCGCCGGCAGCGCGACGGCCGTGCCCGTGGGGGTGGCGGCCTCCGCGGGCCCGCGCCCGGCCCACGCCAGCAGCAGGACGTCCTCGCCGCGGGCGAAGCGGTGGCAGCGCACCCCGCCGGTGGCGCGGCCCTTGGGCGGGTACTCCGCCAGCGGCGTCACCTTCGCCGACCCCAGCTGGGTGCCCGGCAGGGCGCCCGAGTCGCCCGCCACCGTCACCACGACGGCGTCCGGGGCACCCGGGTCCACCGCGGTCATCGACACCAGCCGCGCGCCCGCCGCCAGCCGCATGCCCGCCACCCCGGCGGCCCCGCGCCCCTGCGGGCGCACCAGCGCGGCCGGGAAGCGCAGCAGCTGCGCGTCCGAGGAGACCAGCACCAGCTCCTCCTCGCCGGTGGTCAGCTGCACGGCCGCCACCACCTCGTCGGACACCCGCGCCGAGAACTGCTTGAGGGCGATGACGTCGACCTCCTCGCGGGTGCCCAGCGGCTCCAGCACGACGCGCTTGACGACGCCCGCCGCGGTGGCCAGCGCGAACCCCTGGTCGTCCGGGTCCTCCACGCCCGCCACCGGCAGCGGCACCACCGCCAGCACCCGCTCGCCCTTGGACAGCGTCACGAACTCCTTGACCGCCACCCCGCCGGACAGGCCCGGCCGCCCCTCGGTCGGCGGCAGCACCGGCAGGTCCAGCACCGGCACCCGCACCAGCCGCCCGCGGGAGGTCAGCACCCCCACGTGCCCGCGCGCCGTGGCCGGCGCCAGCGAGACCACCAGGTCGTGCTTGGTGCGCCGCCCCTCGGTGCCCAGCGGCTCCACGCCCGCCGTGCGCACCAGCAGCCCCGTGGACGACAGCAGCACCGTGCACGGGTCGTCGGCCACCTCCAGCGCGGTGGCCGAACCCGCCGCCGACGGCCCCGCCGAGGCCAGCAGCACCGTGCGCCGCGGCGTGCCGTGCTTCGCGGCCACCTCGGCCAGCTCGTCGGAGACGATGCGCCGCAACCGCTGCTCGTCGGCCAGCACCGCGCGCAGCTCGGTGATCGTGGCGTTCAGCTGCGCCTGCTCGCGCTCCAGCTCGATGCGGGAGAACCGCGTCAGCCGCCGCAGCTGCATCTCCAGGATGTAGGAGGCCTGGGTCTGCGACAGGTCGAACACCTGCTCCAGCCGCTCGCGGGCCGTCGCGGCGTCGTCGGAGGTGCGCACGATCTGGATGACCTCGTCGATGTCGACGATCGCCACCAGCAGGCCGTCCACCAGGTGCAGGCGGTCCTCCGCCCGCCCCAGCCGGAACCGCGTGCGCCGGCGCACCACCTCCAGGCGGTGGGCGACGAACACCTCCAGCAGCTCCTTCAGGCCCAGCGTGCGCGGCTGCCCGTCCACCAGCGCGACGTTGTTGATGCCGAAGGACTCCTCCATCGGCGTCAGCCGGTACAGCTGCTCCAGCACCGCCTCCGGCACGAACCCGTTCTTCACCTCCACCACCAGGTGCAGGCCGCGGGTGCGGTCGGACAGGTCGACGACGTCGGCCACGCCCTGCAGGCGCTTGGCCTGCACGTGCTCCTTGATCTTCTCCGTCAGCCGCTCCGGACCCACCCCGTAGGGCAGTTCCGTCACGACGATGCCCTTGCGCCGCGCGGTGACGTTCTCCACCCGCGTCGTCGCGCGCGTGCGGAAGGTGCCGCGGCCGGTGGCGTACGCGTCGCGGATGCCCTCCAGACCCACGACCCGCCCGCCCGTGGGCAGGTCCGGGCCCGGCACGAACCGCATGAGCTGCGGCAGGTCGGCGTCCGGGTGCGCGATGAGGTGCCGCGCGGCGGCCACCACCTCGCCGAGGTTGTGCGGCGGCATGTTCGTGGCCATCCCGACCGCGATCCCGCTGGCGCCGTTGACGAGCAGGTTCGGGAACGCCGCCGGCAGCACGCCCGGCTCGGTGAGCCGGTCGTCGTAGTTGGGGACGAAGTCGACGACGTCCTCGTCCAGCCCGCCCGTCATCAGCAGCGCCGCCGGCGTCATCCGCGCCTCGGTGTAGCGCTGCGCCGCCGGGCCGGCGTCCAGCGAGCCGAAGTTGCCGTGCCCGTCGACCAGCGGCACCCGCATCGTGAACGCCTGCGCCTGGCGCACCAGCGCGTCGTAGATGGCGACGTCGCCGTGCGGGTGCAGCTTGCCCATCACCTCGCCGACGACGCGCGCCGACTTCACGTGGCCCCGCTCCGGCAGCAGGCCCATGTCCTGCATCATGAACAGGATCCGGCGCTGCACCGGCTTCAGGCCGTCGCGGGCGTCCGGCAGCGCGCGGGAGTAGATGACCGAGTAGGCGTACTCCAGGAACGCCCCCTGCATCTCCTGCTCGACGTCGATGTCGACGATCCGCTCGGGGGTCGCGGGCGCGGGGGTGCTGCGGGTCCTGCTGCGGGGCATGGCCGCCATCCTGCCGCCTCCGGCGCGCTCAGCCGTCCCAGGGCACGCCGAACCGGCCGTCGTGCGCGGTGTCCGCCAGGGTGCGCCGGGCCCGCCCCGGGCGGGCCGCGGGGGCGCTCGCGGGGGCGGGGTGCCCGATCGTCAGCGCCGCCACCACCCGCCGGTCCGCGGGCACGCCGAACGCTCGGCGCACCGCCTCGTGCGCGTGCGCGGGCACCCCCACCAGGCACGCGCCCAGGCCCTCGTCGACGGCCGCCAGCAGCACCAGCAGCGCCGCCATGCCCGTGTCCACGTCCGGCCAGTCCACGGACCAGGACGCGCTGCCGCGCCCGGGGCGGGTGTCGGCCCGCTTGTCCGCCCGCGCGTAGCGGGCGGCGTAGGCGCCCGGGTCCGACAGCGCCAGCACCACCGCCGGCGCCGTCCGCATCCCGGTCAGCCACGCGTCCGCCGGGCCCGGCGGGGCCGTCAGCTCCCAGAAGGCGTCCCGGTCGGCCCCGCGCAGCACCAGCAGGTCGCGGCCCTCGCTGCCGCCCGCCGACGGCGCCCGCAGCGCCGCGGCCAGCACCCGGTCCAGCTGCTCGCGCGCCACCGGCTCGCCCGTGTAGCGGCGCACCATCCGCCGCCGGCGCAGCACCTCCGAGAGCTCCACGCGCCCGATCCTGCCCGCCCGCCCGGCCCGCCGCCGCGGCGCGCTCCCCGCGGGACCGGCGCGCGGGCGGCCACTACGATCGCGGCCATGACGTCGCCGCCGGTGGGTTACCCGACCCGCTGGGAGGCCGACGTCGCCCTGCGCGACGGCGGCACCGCCCACGTGCGGCCCATCCGGCCCTCCGACGCCGACGCCGTGGCCGCCTTCCACTCCCGCCAGTCCGAGGAGTCGCGCTACCTGCGCTTCTTCGCGCCCATGCCGCGCCTGTCCGAGCGCGACCTGACCCGCTTCACGCACGTCGACCACGCCGAGCGGGTCGCCCTCGTGGCCACCGTCGGCGACGACATCGTCGGCATCGCCCGCTACGACGCCGCCCCGCCGCGCCCGGGGCGCCCGCGCGCCGCCGAGGTCGCCTTCAACATCTCCGACGCCCACCAGGGCCGCGGGCTCGGCTCGGTGCTGCTGGAGCACCTGGCGGCCGCCGCCCGCGAGCGCGGCGTGCAGCGCTTCACCGCCGACGTGCTGCCGCAGAACGCCAAGATGATCGCCGTCTTCCGCGAGGCCGGCTTCGAGGTGCGCCAGGGCTACTCCGACGGCGTGCTGGAGGTCTCCTTCGCCATCGACCCCACCGAGCGCTCGCTGGACGTCATGCGCGCGCGCGAGCAGCGCGCCGAGGCCCGCAGCGTCACCGCCCTGCTCTCGCCGTCGTCCGTCGTCGTCGTCGGCGCCAGCCGCGACGTCGGCTCCGTGGGCCACCGCCTGCTGGCCGACCTCGTCACCGGCGGCTTCACCGGCGCGCTGCACGCCGTCAACGCCGACGCCGCCCCCGGCCAGGAGCTGCTGGGCGTGCCCGTCCTGCGCTCGGTGCGCGAGCTGCCCGGTCCCGCCGACCTGGCCGTCGTCGCCGTCCCGCCGGCGGCCGTGGTCGGCGTCGTCGGCGACTGCGCCGCCACGGGCGTGCGGGGCCTCGTGGTCGTCTCCAGCGGCTTCGCCGAGACCGGCCCGGACGGCCTGGCCCTGCAGCGCGAGCTGGTCCGCATCGCCCGCGCCAACGGCATGCGCGTCGTGGGCCCCAACTCCTTCGGCGTCCTCAACACCGACCCGGCCGTGCGGCTGAACGCCTCGCTGGCGCAGGAGATGCCGCCCGCCGGGCGGTTCGGGCTGTTCAGCCAGTCCGGGGCGCTGGCCCTGACCGTCCTGTCCTCGGTGCAGCGGCGCGGCCTGGGGGTGTCCACCTTCGTCTCCGCCGGCAACCGCGCCGACGTCTCCGGCAACGACCTCATGCAGTTCTGGCACGACGACGAGGCCACCGCTGCCGTCGGGCTGTACCTGGAGAGCATCGGCAACCCGCGCAAGTTCAGCCGCGTCGCGCGCCGCCTGGCCCGCCGCAAGCCCGTCGTCGTCGTCAAGTCCGGCGCCTCCGGCTTCGGGGTGCCGCCCGGGCACGCCGTGCGCGCCTCCCGGGTGCCCTTCGAGGCCGTGGAGAACATGCTGCGCCAGGCCGGGGTCATCCGGGTCGAGAACGTCCACCAGCTCTTCGACGTCGCCCAGGTCGCCGTGCAGCAGCCCCTGCCGCAGGGCTCGCGGGTCGCCGTCGTCGGCAACTCCGACGCCCTGGAGACCCTGGCCGCCGACGCCTGCGTCAGCTGGGGCCTGCGGGTGGTCCACGGACCGCGCTCGGTGCACCCCGAGGCCGGCGCGGAGGAGTTCACGGACGCGCTGCGCGCCGCCTTCGCCGACCCCGAGGTCGACGCCGTCGTGGCCAGCTGGGTGCCGCCCACCGCGGCCGTGGACGCCGAGGTGGCCGCGGCGGTGGCCCGCACCGCGGCCGAGGGCGGCAAGACGTGCGTCACCTGCTTCCTCGGCACCCGCTCGGTGTCCGCCTCCCGCGTCGGGGGTGCGGGCGGGGGTGCGGGCGGGGGCGCGGGCGGGGGAGCGGACGGGCCCGAGGGCCCCGGTGCGGGCGAGGGCCACGTCGTGCCCTCCTACCCCACGCCCGAGGACGCCGTCCGGGCGCTCGCGGCCGTCGTGCGCTACGCCCACTGGCGGCGCAAGGACCCCGGCCACCTCGTCACCCCGGAGGGGGTGGACCTGCACGCCGCCCGCGCCGTCGTCGAGGACGCCCTGGCCGAGCACCCCGACGGCGTCGAGCTGCCGCGCGCCACCGCCGTGCGGCTGCTCGCCGCCGTGGGCGTGGCGGTCCTGCCCCGCGAGGAGGTCCACGGCGTCGAGGAGGCCCTGGCGGCCGCGGAGCGGCTCGGCTGGCCCCTGGCCCTGAAGACCGTCGGCGAGGAGCTGGCCGGGCGCCAGGACCTGCGCGGCGTGCGGCTGGGCCTGACCGGCCCCGACGCCCTGCGCACCGCCGTGGCCGAGATGCGGGCCGCGCTCGGCGAGTCCGCCGACACCCTCGTCGTGCAGCCCATGGCCCCGCTGGGCGTGCCCTGCCTCGTCGCCAGCAGCGAGGACCCCCTCTTCGGGCCCGTCGTGCGCTTCGGCGTCGAGGGCGACCCCGTCGACCTGCTGGGCGACGTCGGCTACCGCATCCCCCCGCTGACCGACGTCGACGTCGCCGACCTCGTGCGCTCGGTCAAGGCCGCCCCCAAGCTGTTCGGCCACCGCGGCGCGCCCGCCCTCGACGTGGCGGCCCTCGAGGACGTCGTCGCCCGCGTCTCCGTGCTCGCCGACCACCTGCCCGAGGTCGCCGAGCTGCGCCTGTCGCCCGTCCTCGTCGCCGAGCGCGGCGCCGCCGTCCTGGACGCCGTCGTCGTCCTGGCCCCGCCGCAGGGGCGCGCCGACCCCGACCGGCGCACCCTGCCGCTGTGACGTCCCCGCGACGCCCCCGCGAGGGCGCCGCCGCTGTGACGCGGGGGCCCGGGGTGGGGGAGGATGGACCCGTGCGCGAACGCCTGTCCCCCCGCAGCACCGGCCACGGCGAGGCGGCCGGAGGCGGGCACGACCTGCCCCCGCAGCTGCTGGCCGACGTCGAGCGGGCCGGCTACTACCCGGCCCTCGTCGTCGACGCCCTGCGCACCGCGGTGGCCGGGCAGCCCGTCGGCGCCCACCTCGTGCACCCGGAGACCACCTTCGACGCCGAGGAGGTCCGCCGGCACGTCACCGTCCTGGTCACCACGCCCACCCGGCTCGTCGTCGCCCACGCCGACGACCACGGACCCGACGACACCTCCCCGCAGCCGTACGCCGTGTGCTCGACGGAGTCGGTGCCGCTGGAGCGCGTGCACTCCGTCGTCGTCTCGCGCGTGGTCACCCGGCCCGCCGAGCACGCCGTCGGCGACGTGCCCGCCGAGGTCAGCCTGACGCTGGGCTGGGGGGCGCTGCACCGGGTGGACCTGGAACCGGCCTCCTGCCCCGACCCGGACTGCGACGCCGACCACGGCTACACGGGGTCGCTGACCGGCGACGACCTCACCGTGCGCATCGCCGGCGCGGCCGAGGGCGCCGACGCGGTCGCCGCCGCGGAGGCCTTCGCCCGCGCGCTGTCGGCGGCCACCGCCCGGTGACGAGCCCCGCACCGCGCACCGCGCCGCGGTCGGCGCCACCCGCCGCGGCCCTGCCGGACGCCCCGCCCTACGGGCGCGGGTCGCTGTCCGGGCTGCTGCCCGCGGTGGCCGCCAGCCTGGGCGTGGACACGGCGGGCGACCCCGCGGACGCTCCCGCCGCCGAGCCGGCGCTCGACCTGCCGGCCGCGCCGCGGACGTGCCTCGTCCTCGTCGACGGGATGGGCGAGCTCGCGGTGGACGAGCGCTCCGGGCACGCGCCCGCCCTGCGCCGCTGGCGCGCCGACGCGGGCGCCGCCGTCCTGTCCTCCGGGTTCCCCTCCACCACGGCCACGAGCATGGGCCTGCTCGGCACCGGCCTGGCCCCCGGCGGGCACGGCCTCGTCGGCTACGAGGTCCTCGACCCCGACCGCGACGCGCTGCTCAACGAGCTGGCCTGGGACCCCGCCGTCGACCCCCGCCGCTGGCAGCCGCGCACCACGTGGTTCCAGCGGGTGGCCGCCGCCGGCGTCGACGTGACGCGCGTGGCGCCGCCCCACTTCGACGGCTCGGGGCTCACCGAGGCCGCCCTGCGCGGCGGGCGCTTCGTCGGCACCCCCGAGCGCCTGGACGCCCGCACCGGTGCCGGCGTCGACGCCCTCGCCGCCGCCGCGCGCGCCGGCCGGCCCGCCCTGACCTACGTCTACTGGGGCAGGCTCGACGCCACCGGCCACGCCCACGGCGTCGGCTCGTGGGAGTGGACGCAGGAGCTGGAACGGGTGGACGCCGCGCTGGCCGACCTCGCGCGCCGCCTGCCGCGCGGCACCCTGCTCGTGGTGACCGCCGACCACGGCATGGTCGACGTCGGCCCGGGCGCCCGCGTCGACGTCGCCCGCGAGCCGGAGCTGCGCGCCGGCGTCCGGCACGTCGGCGGCGAGCCCCGCGTCACCCAGCTGTACTGCGAGCCCGGCGCCGCGCCGCGGGTGGCCGCCCGCTGGCGCGAGCGCCTGGGCGACCGCGCGCTCGTCCTCGAGCGCGCCGAGGCCGTCGCCGCCGGCTGGTTCGGCGACGTGGAGGAGCGGGTGGCGCCCCGCATCGGCGACGTGCTCGTCGTCGCGGCGAGCGAGTTCGCCGTCGTCGACTCCGCCCGGATGCGGCCGGAGGCGCTGCGGCTGGTCGGCCAGCACGGCGCCCTCACCGACGCCGAGCGCCTCGTGCCGCTGCTGGCCGTGCAGGTCTGAGGGCGGGTCCGAGCGCGGGGGGGGGGGGGGGGGGGGGGGGGGGGGGGGGGGGGGGGGGGGGGGGGGGGGGGGGGGGGGGGGGGGGGGGGGGGGGGGGGGGCGGGGGGGGGGGGGCCGGGTCGGG
>NZ_JBEUEI010000044.1:0-26404 GCF_041020755.1 Kineococcus terrestris
CACCCGGCCGGGTGCGGGGACCGCCGCGTCCGCGCGCCGTCAGGCGGTGCGGCCGTCCCGCTCGCCGGAGCGCTCGCGCGGCAGCTTGACGGCGACGACGGGGACGTCGGCGTCCATGAGCAGCTCCTGCGACAGGCTGCCCAGGACCGCCTTGCCGACCGGGGAGCGGCGGCGGACGCCGATCACCAGCCGGTCGACGGTGCCGGCGCGCTGCCGCAGGACGTCCAGCACGGCGTCGCCCGGGCTGCGCCGGCCGCGGCGGTCGACGACCTCCATCCTCAGCCCCTCCGGGGCGCCGGAGACGTCCAGGGGACCGAGCTTGAGGTTGACCACGACGAGGTCGCTCCCCAGCCGCTGCGCCTCGGTGAAGGCGTGCGCCAGCGCGTGCTCGCCCTCGGCGGAGTCCGTCACGGCGACCACGACGGACGCCGGGCCCCTCCCGGGTGCCGCGTCCCGCGCCGCGACGTCCTGCTCCGCGACGTCCCGCTCCGCGACGTCCCGCCCGGCGGCGTCCTGCCCCGCGCTCACGAGTAGTCCCGCCGGAACTGGCCCTCGAGCTGCTCCAGGGAGCGGCCGCGGGTCTCGGGGACCACCGTCCTGGCGAAGGCGATCGCCAGGAGCCCGAGACCGGCGAAGACGAAGAACGTGTTCGAGATGCCGATGCCGTCGACGAGCTGCGGGAAGGCCAGCGCGACGAGGAAGTTGGTCACCCACAGGACGAACACGGTGATGCCCAGGCCGAACCCGCGCAGCTTCAGCGGGAAGATCTCCGCGAGCATGAGCCACACGAGCGGGCCGATGGTGCCCTGCATGATGAAGACGAAGCACACGACGAGCACGAGGATCGTGTAGCTGCGCAGGGTGCCCTCGGGCAGCGTGCTGGACAGGATCCCGACGAGCAGGTGCGTCGTCGTGGTGCCGATGAAGCCGAACAGCAGCATCGGGCGCCGGTCGATCCTGTTGATGAGGGCGAGGCCGGTGAGGACGCCGGCGAGGCTGAACAGGCCGTTGAAGGTGTTCGCGATGAGCGCGCCGTTCTGGGAGAACCCGGCCTCCTGCAGCAGCTGGGTCCCGTAGTACATGATCGAGTTGATGCCGGTGAGCTGCTGGAAGACGGCCAGCCCGGCGCCGATGACGACGACCCGGCGCACCCAGCGGGTGCCGAGGTCGGACCAGCCGCCCGTCTGCGCCTCGCGCTCCTGCTCGGCGAGCAGGTGCACCTCGGCGAGCTCGGCCTCGGCGCGCTCGGCGCTGCGGACCTGCCGCAGGACGGCCAGCGCCTCCTCGTCGCGGCCCTCCATGACGAGCCAGCGGGGGCTCTCGGGCATCCGCAGCATGCCGACGAACAGGGCGACGGCAGGCAGCGCGGCGACGGCCAGCATGTACCGCCACACGTGCTCGTCGCTGCCCCACACGTTGCCGATGACCGCGTTGACGACGAACGCCGCGAACTGGCCGAAGACGATCATCACCTCGTTGCGGGTGACGATGCCGCCGCGCCGCTCCGCCGGGGAGATCTCCGCCAGGTAGACCGGCACGGTCACCGACGCACCGCCGACCGCGAGGCCGAGCACGAAGCGGGCGGGGACGAGCACGCCCAGGCTGGGCGCCAGGACGCAGCCCAGCGTGGCGACGAAGAAGATCACCGCGAGCAGCAGGATGTTCCTGCGCCGGCCCTGGAGGTCCGACAGGCGCCCGCCCACGGCGGCACCGGTGGCCGCGCCCAGCAGGAGCACGCTGGTGACCAGGCCCTCGGTGAACGCCGTCAGGCCGAAGTACTGGATCATCGGCTCCAGGGCGCCGTTGATCACCCCGGTGTCGTACCCGAACAGCAGGCCGCCGAAGGTGGCGACGACGGCCACGAGGCCGAGGCGCTTGCTGTGGGGCCCGCGCGTGTCGGGCGGCAGGGCGGGCGCGTCCGCGGCGGCCGCGCCGCGGGGCGTCGATGAGGCCATGAGGAACCCTTCGTGCGTGCTGCGTCGCAGCGTCGATCGGGTGGCGCTGCCCGGCCGCCGGTGGCCGGGCCGCAGGCACCGTAGGAACCTCCACGTCAATATGTCAAGACAAACTGACGTGGAGAGCGCGGCCGCGGGGCTCAGCGGTGCGCCGCGACCACCCGCGCCCCCCGCACCGTTCCGGCAGGATGACGGGGTGAGCACCCAGCTGACCCGCGGCGCCAACACCGACCTGCCCACCACGGGCGTGCGGGCGGTCCTGGGGTGGGACGCCGGTCCCGGGGTGCCGGCGGTGGACACCAGCGCGCTGCTGCTGACGGCGGCCGGGAAGGTGCGCTCCGACGACGACTTCGTCTTCTACAACCAGCCGCGCCACCCGTCGGGCGCGGTGGAGCGCCTGGCCGACGGCGCGGTCGCCGTGGACCTGCCGCGCGTGGAGGCGCAGGTCGAGCGCGTCGTCCTCGCCGCCTCGGCCGACGGCGGCACCTTCGGCCAGGTTCCCGGCCTGCACCTGCGCGTGCTGGACGCCACCGGGGCGGAGCTGGCCCGCTTCGACGTGCCCGGGGCGGGCGCCGAGACGGCGTTCGTGGCCGGTGAGCTGTACCGGCGCGGGGACGGCTGGAAGCTGCGCGCGGTCGGGCAGGGCTACGACAGCGGTCTGGCGGGGCTGGCCACCGACTTCGGCATCAGCGTCGACGACGACGGCGGCGCACCCCCGGAACCGGCGCCGGCACCCGCGCCCGCGCGCACGCCGCTGAACCTCGACAAGGGCCGGGTCAGCCTCACCAAGCACCAGACGGTGTCGCTGGTGAAGACGGGCGCTCCCCCGCTGAGCGCCGTCACGCTCGGCCTGGGCTGGGACCCCGCCGCCCGGGGGCGCTCCATCGACCTGGACGCCTCCTGCATCGCCTTCGACGCGGCCGGTAAGGACCTGGCGAAGGTGTGGTTCATGGCGAAGAAGGCCTTCGGCGGTGCGGTGCAGCACAGCGGCGACAACCTCACCGGCGCCGGGGACGGCGACGACGAGCAGATCCGCGTGCGCCTGGGCGACCTGCCCGCGCAGGTGCACGCACTGGTGTTCACCATCAACTCCTTCGGCGGGCAGACGTTCACGCAGGTCTCCCGCGCGTTCTGCCGCCTGCTGGACGAGCGCGGCGCGGAACTGGTGCGCTACGAGCTCAGCGACACCCAGGACACCACCGCGGTCCTCATGTGCGCGGTGGTGCGGGAGGGGTCCGCCTGGTCGATGCGGGCGCTGGGCGAGTTCCGCTCCGGGCGCACCGTGCGCAAGCTCGTCGACCCGGCGCGCGAACTGCTGTTCGGCTGACGATCACGCCCTCGTGCGCAACCGACCATCTAAAGTTATCGGATCGGATAACATGGCCCGGTGAGCAGCACGACCTCGTCCACGGCTCCCCCGAGCACCGGTACCGAGGACCGGGACACCACCGCGGTCGTCGAGTCGTTGCGCACCGCCGTGGCGACCAGCGGTCTGACGCAGGCCGCCTTCGCCACCGCGCTGGGCACGTCGGGGCCGCGCCTGTCCAGCTACCTGCGGGGCACGGTGTCCCCCTCAGCCCGGACCCTCCTGCGCGCGCACCGGCTGGCCGGCGCCCTGTCCGGCGTCCGCGCACTGGGGCTGATGTCCGCCCCGGCGACCGCGGCCGCCGTCCGCCGGCACCTGCGCCAGGGCGACGAGCCGTGGGCCTGGCGCGCGCTGCTGCAGGGCCGCGACCACCTGAGGCTGCTCCTGCAGCAGTCGTCGGACACCGCGGTACCGGCCGCCGACCCGCTGCTCCCGCGACCGTTGCCGACACCGGGCACCGGCCTGGTCCCGGTCGCACCGGTCCTCCTGGACGCCTGGGAGGCCGCCCCGGCCAGCACATCGCACCCCGGCTGGGACGCGCTCCTGGCGGCCTGCGCCGCGCATGAGCACGAAGCGGCCGGCCACGAGGTTCCCGCCTGGGCGGCCCCGCAGCCGCTGCCGGAGCCCTGGCTGCCCCCGCACCCCTTCCTCAGCCCCGAGCGCGTCCGGGCCCAGACCCCGCCGTGGCTGCAGCGCGTGAACGTCTTCGTCCCCCGCCGCGACCTGATCACCGCGTGACCGGGCAGGACCCCGGCGGGGCGCCCGGACCGGCGGACGCGCACGAACTGGACGCCGAGCGGATCACCCGGCTGCTCACCGAGCTCGACGAGCGCCTGCGGCGGCGCGGCGTGGCGGCAGCCCTGTTCGTCGTCGGTGGTGCCGCCGTCGCCGCCACCGGTCTGCGCCGCGACCGCGTGACCCGGGACGTCGACGCGCTGACGGCAGGCGACACCCTGGCCGCCGTCCTGGAGGAAGCGCACGCCCTGGCCACCGAGCACGGCCTGCCCCCGACCTGGCTCAACTCCTCCGCAGCGGCGTGGATGCCACCGCTGCCGGCGGGGTCGACGACTCCCCCGGACGTTCCCGGGCTACGCGTCACGTACGCGGACGACGGGTTCCTGCTGGCGACGAAGCTCGTCGCGCAGCGCGCCAAGGACGTCGACGACATCGTCGCCCTGGCCGACCGCCTCGGCCTCCGGCACGCCACCGCTGATCAGCTGCGTGACCACGTCCTCCGCCACTACACGGATCCCGAACAGCTCCTGTTCGTGCTGGACGGCGTCCGCGACGAGGACGACGTGGCCCGGGAGGTCTCCCTCCTCGCGCAGGACGCCGCCCGCGCGCTCTCCCGCGCCCACCAGGCCCCTCCGCCCGGCGACGCCACCTGACCCGTCACGGCGCCGCGCCGCCGGGGACACGCCCCGGAACGCGACGGACCGCCGGCCCCGAGGGGTCCGGCGGTCCGGTCAGCGGTGCGGGGGCGTCCCCGCCGGGCGGGTCAGCCGCCGAAGCGGGCGGGCAGCGTGGCCTCGTGCGCGGTGCGCAGCTCGGCCACCGGCACGGTGAGCAGCCCCTGCACGTCGAGGGCGGGGACATCGCCGTCGCCGTCGTCGCTCACGCCGATCCGCAGGTGCGGCAGGCCGCGGGCGGTGCACATGTCGGTGAAGCGCACCTCCTCCTCGCGCGGCACGGCCACCAGGGCGCGGGCCGCGGACTCGGAGAACAGGGCGGTGAACTCGTCGACCCCGTCGCGGTCGCACAGCTCGCCCAGCCACACCCGCGCGCCCACGCCGTAGCGCAGGACCGACTCCACCAGCGCCTGCGCGAGCCCGCCGTCGGACAGGTCGTGCGCGGCGTCGACGAGGCCGTCGCGCGAGCACTGCACGAGGACGTCGCCCAGCAGCGCCTCCGCGTCCAGGTCCAGCGCCGGCGGCAGCCCGCCGAGGTGGCCGTGCTCGGCCCACGCCCACTCCGAGCCGCCGAGCTCGTCGCGGGTCGTGCCCAGCAGGTAGAGCGCCTGCCCGGCCTCGCGCCAGCCCGAGGGGGTGCGGCGCGAGACGTCGTCGAGGACGCCGAGCACGCCGATGACGGGCGTGGGCAGCACCGCGGAGTCCAGCCCGGCGTCGCCGGTCTGGTTGTACAGCGACACGTTGCCGCCCGTGACGGGCACGCCGAGGCGCTCGCACGCCTCCGCCAGCCCCTGCACGGCCTCGGCGAACTGCCACATGACGCCCGGGTCCTCCGGGGAGCCGAAGTTCAGGCAGTCCGTCACCGCGAGCGGGCGCGCGCCGGCGGCGGCGACGTTGCGGTACGCCTCCGCCAGCGACAGCTGCGCGCCCGTGCGCGGGTCGAGCTTGGTGTAGCGGCCGTTGCCGTCGAGGCTGAGCGCGACGCCGAGGCCGGTCTCCTCGTCCACGCGCACGACGCCCGCGTCGTCGGGCATCGCCAGCGCGGTGCCGCCGAGGACGTACCGGTCGTACTGGTCGGTCACCCACGCCCGCGAGGACAGGTTCGGGGAGGCGACCATCCGCAGCAGGGTCGCGCGCAGCGCGTCCCCGCCCTCCGGCCGCGGCAGCCGCTCGGCGGTGGGGGCGTCGGCCTGCAGCGCGTCCTGGGAGGCGGGGCGCGCGTACGGGCGCTCGTAGACGGGACCCTCGTGGGCCACGGTGCGCGGCGGCACGTCCACGACCGTCTCGCCGTGCCACTGGACGACGAGGTGGTCGCCGTCGGTGACCTCGCCGAGGACCGCGGCCTCCACGTCCCACTTGCGCGTCACCGCGAGGAACGCCTCGACGTTGGCCGGCGTGACGACCGCCATCATGCGCTCCTGCGACTCGCTCATGAGGATCTCCTCCGGCGAGAGCGAGGGGTCGCGCAGCGGCACCCGGTCCAGGTGCACGAGCATCCCGCCGTCGCCGGCGGAGGCCAGCTCGCTGGTGGCGCAGGACAGCCCGGCACCGCCGAGGTCCTGGATCCCCTCCACGAGCCCGGCGTGGAACAGCTCCAGGCAGCACTCGATGAGCACCTTCTCCTGGAACGGGTCGCCCACCTGCACCGCGGGGCGCTTGCTGGGGCCGCCCTCCTCGAACGTCTCGCTGGCCAGCACCGAGACGCCGCCGATGCCGTCGCCGCCCGTGCGGGCGCCGAACAGGACGACGAGGTTCCCGACGCCGCGGGCGTTCGCCAGGTGCAGGTCCTCGTGCTTGAGGGCGCCCACGCACAGGGCGTTGACGAGCGGGTTGCCCTGGTAGGAGGGGTCGAACACGACCTCGCCGCCGATGTTCGGCAGGCCGATGCAGTTGCCGTACCCGCCGACGCCGGACACCACGCCCGGCACGACGCGGCCGGTGTCGGGGTGGTCCAGCGCGCCGAAGCGCAGCGAGTCCATGACGGCGATCGGGCGCGCGCCCATCGCCATGATGTCGCGGATGATCCCGCCGACCCCGGTGGCCGCGCCCTGGTAGGGCTCGACGTAGGAGGGGTGGTTGTGGCTCTCCACCTTGAACGTGACGGCCCAGCCCTGGCCGATGTCCACGACGCCGGCGTTCTCGCCGATGCCCACCATGAGCTTCTCGCGCATGGCGTCCGTGGTGCGCTGGCCGAACACGCGCAGGTGGACCTTGGAGCTCTTGTAGGAGCAGTGCTCGCTCCACATCACCGAGTACATGGCCAGTTCCGCGCCCGTGGGGCGCCGGCCGAGGATCTCGCGGATCCGCTCGTACTCGTCGGCCTTCAGGCCCAGCTCGGACCACGGCTGCTGCTGGTCCGGGGTCGTCGCGGCGCGCGCGACGGTGTCCAGCGCGGATGTCGCCGGGGTGCTGGCGGGGGCGCTCACGCGCTCACCGCCGCCAGGCCCGCGGACAGCACCGAGGTGAACAGGCCCAGCCCGTCCGTGGTCGGGCCGAAACCCTCCTCCACGGCGTGCTCGGGGTGCGGCATGAGGCCCACGACGTTCCCGCGCTCGTTGGCGATGCCGGCGATCCCGCGCAGGGAACCGTTCGGGTTCGCGCCGACGTAGCGGAACACGACGCGGCCCTCGCCCTCCAGCCGGTCCAGCGTCGCCTCGTCGGCGACGAAACCGCCCTCGCCGTTCTTCAGCGGGACGACGACCTCCTCACCGGCGCTGAACGACGACGTCCACGCGGTCGAGGCGTTCTCCACCCGCAGGCGCTGGTCGGTGCACACGAACTTCTGGTGGTCGTTGCGCACGAGGGCGCCCGGCAGCAGGTGCGACTCGCACAGCACCTGGAACCCGTTGCAGATCCCCAGCACGGGCAGGCCGCGCTCCGCCCCGCGCACGACCTCGGTCATGACGGGCGCGAAGCGGGCGATGGCCCCGCAGCGCAGGTAGTCGCCGTAGGAGAACCCGCCCGGCAGGACGACCGCGTCCACGCCGCGCAGGTCGGCGTCGGCGTGCCACAGGGCGACCGGCTCACCGCCGGCCAGGCGCACCGCGCGGCGGGCGTCGCCGTCGTCCAGCGACCCCGGGAAGGTGACGACCCCGACCCTCACGCGCCCGCACCCGCCGCGGCGGCGTCCCGCACGGAGACGACGTCCTCGATCACCGGGTTCGACAGGAGTGTCTCGGCGGCCCGGCGGGCCTGCGCGAGGACCTCCTCGGTGACCTCCCCGGCGACCTCGAGCTCGAACCGCTTGCCCTGGCGGACGCCGGTGAAGACGTCGAAGCCGAGGCGGGGCAGCGCCCCGACGACGGCCTTGCCCTGGGGGTCGAGGATCTCGGGTTTCGGCATGACGTCGATGACGACGCGGCCCATGCGCGGCGCTCCTTCGAGGGGTGTGCCCACCGGGGTGGGGCCTGGGAGGTGACCTGCGGTCCAGCGCCCCCAGGCTACCGGGCGCACCGGGCCCGGCCGTCCGCCCGCTCGGGCCCGCCGCCCGCTCAAGGCCACCGCCGCGGGAGCCGATCACCACCGTGCGGGTCGAACACCTCTGCCCGCGCCGACCGGACAGCCCTGCCCGCCCGACCCCGCGAGGTGCCCGTGCCGCCGACCCGACCGGACGGCGCCACGTCTCCCGGCGGGTCCACCGGCGGGTCCACCGGCGCGCCCACCGGCGCGTCCACCGGCGCGCCCGCGGGCCCGCCGCGCGCCTCCCGCGTCGTCGACGTCGGCGTGCTCGTCCTCGGCCTGCTCACCGGCGTGCTCGCCCTGGCCGCCTGGCTGGCCGGCGGGCGCGACGCGGCCCTGTGGCCGCTGCTGGCGGTGTCCCTGCCGCTGGGCTGCCTGCTCTCGCGCTTCCCGCTGTCGGTGACCAGCCGGATGACCGGCGTCCACGTGCCCTTCGCGCCCGTCCTGCTGGCCCACCTGCTCACCCTCGGCGCGCCCGTCACCGCCCTGCTGGCGTGGACGCTGACGGTGCTGCCGGCCTACCTGACCGAGCGGCGCAGCTGGACCAGCCGCGTCTTCAACACCGGCTCCTCGCTGCTGTCGGCCGCGGCCGCCGCCGCCGCGGTCGCCGCGCTGCGGCACGACGGCGCCCCGGACGTCGTCAGCGTCCGGGCGCTGCTCGACGTGCTGGCCGCCGGCGCCGTCTACTACGGCGTCGACTTCGTCCTGTCCGCCGTCTCGGTGGCCGTGGAGGAGCGCCGGCGCGTGCGCGAGGAGCTGCGCAGCCCCGGCACCCTGCTGGGCGGCGGGCTGTTCCTGCTCATGTCGACGCTGGCCTACCTCGCGGCCGCGGTGCAGTCCGCGATGCCCGGCTGGGTCGCCTCGCTGATGCTCGTGCCGGTCCTGGCCCTCGTCGTGGCCGCCTCCAGCTACCGCACCGCCAACCAGCGCCGCCTGCAGCAGCGCGAGCTGTTCCGCGCGGCCGTCGAGGTGCACGGCGCCGCCACCCGCGGGCAGCTGCGCGAGGCGCTGCGCCGGCACGGCTCGGCCGTCGTCTCCTCCGGCCGCCTGGAGGTGCGCACCGGCCCGCCCGGGCCCGCCGAGCAGGGCGTGCCCGTCGACGGGCTCGGTGAGCGCGGCGAGCCCGGCGGGGCGCCCGGCGGCTGGTGGCTGGTCACCGGCCGCAGCCCCGTCCCCGACTCCGAGCGCTACGACGCCGCGGCGCTGGAGTCGCTGGGCGTCCTCGCCGAGGCCGCCCTGGTGCGGGTGGCGCTGACGCAGGAGGCCGAGCACAACGCCCGCCACGACGGGCTGACGGGCCTGCCGAACCGGCGCAGCTTCACCGAGCACCTCGCGGCGGCCGTCGCCGGCGGGCGCGAGGTGTGCGTGCTGTTCGTCGACCTCGACGGCTTCAAGGCCGTCAACGACACCCTGGGCCACGCGGCCGGCGACGAGCTGCTCGCCGAGGCCGGGCGCCGCCTGGACCGCACGGTCGGCCACCTGGGCACCCCCGCGCGCCTGGGCGGCGACGAGTTCGCCGTCGTGCTGCGCGAGGCCGACCTGGCGAGCGCCGCGCGCATCGCCGACGCCGTGGTGGCCGCGCTGCGGGTGCCGTACCGGCTGGCCGCCGGCACCGCGGTGGTCGGCGCCAGCGTCGGGTGCGCGGCGGGCGGCGAGGCGGACGGCGCCGACGCGCTGCTCTCGCACGCCGACGACGCCATGTACGCGGCCAAGCGCGGCGGCGGCAGCCGCTGCGTGCTCGCCCCCGCCCAGCCCGCCCGCTGACCGTCCCCCCGCCGGCCGCCGGCGCCCTCAGCGACCGGCGCCGCGCAGGCGGGCCCCGGTGCGCTGGACGGCGGCCCGCACCGCCGGGGCGCGCTCGGCGTGGCAGCGGGCGTTCGGGCTGTCCGGCCCGTGCCGGCGCAGGACGTCGTCCAGGCGCTCGCCCACGGTGACGGTGCGCCCGTCCGCCGACGTCGTCTGGTCCGCCCACGTGAGGGCGTCGGCCAGCGCGCCGGTCGTCGCGCGGGGGTCGTCGAAGGCGGCCAGCTCGGCGCTCAGCCCCCGCACGGCGGCGACCGGGCGGGCCTCGGAGTGGTGCGCCACGAGCGAGCAGACCAGCGCCGGCCACCCGCGCGAGCGCAGGTACCGGGCCCCGTCGACCGGGTGGAAGCCGGTGTCGCGCAGCGCCGGGGCGTAGCCGAGGTCGTGCAGCCAGGCCGCGGCCAGCAGCGCGGGCCCGTCGTCGCCGACGACGCCCAGCGCCTCCTGCGCGCGGCGCGCCACCGCCGCCGAGTGCTCCCAGCGCGGGTGCAGCCCGCCCAGCAGCTCCCGGGCCAGCTCGCGCGCCGCGCCGGGCAGGTCGTCCGCCGGGTCGAGGGGGTCGGGCCGGTCGTGCCGTCGCCGGAGCGGTGGTGCTGCGCGCATCGGCCCACGCTACGAGCCGCCCCCGCGGTCCCGGCGCGGCGGGGCGCGCCACCCCCGGAGGGGCGCGGCGGCCGCCGGTGCGGCACCGTGCGCGCGTGGACCTCACCGCGAAGGCGACCGCCCTGCGCTCGCTGCACACCGATCCCGAGCTGCTCGTCATGGTCAACGTCTGGGACGCCGTCAGCGCGTCCGTCGTGGCCGCCGAACCGGCGACCAGGGCGCTGGCCACGGCCGGGCACTCCATCGCCTCCACCTTCGGCTACGCCGACGGCGAGCAGGTGCCCCTGGACCTGGCCCTGTCCCTCGTCGAGCGCATCGTCGTCGCCGCCGGCGACCTGCCCGTGAGCGCCGACCTGGACGGCGGCTTCGGCGACGCCGGCGAGACGGTGCGCCGCGCGATCGGCGTCGGCGTCGTCGGCGCCAACGTCGAGGACCAGCTGCGCCCGCTGGCGGAGTCCGTGGCCGTCGTGGAGGCCGTCGTCGCGGCCGGGGAGGCCGAGGGCGTCCCCTTCGTGCTCAACGCCCGCACCGACGCCTTCGTCCGCGGCGGGGACCGCCCCCGCGACGTCGTCGTCGCCGACGCCCTCGAGCGCGGCCGGGCCTACCTGCAGGCCGGCGCCACCACCGTGTTCGTGCCCGGCCCGCTGGACGACGAGACCGTCCAGGAGCTGGTCGCCGGCCTCGGGCGGCAGAAGCTGAGCGTCATCGGGCTCCCCGGCGTGCCGGACCAGGCGCGGCTGGCGGAGCTGGGCGTGGCCCGGATCACCTACGGGCCGCTGACGCAGCGCGTGGCGCTGACGGCCCTGCAGGACGCGGCGCGGGCCATCTACGCCGGCGGCGGGATCCCCGGGGGCACCCGCCCGCTGAACTGACGCGGGCGGGCCGGGCGGACCGGGCGGGCCGAGTGGGCCGGGCGGACCGGGCGGGGTCGGCCCCGCCCGGCCCGGCCGGCCGCACCGGGGCTCAGCGGTGGGCGGTGGCCCCGCGCCCGGCGTCCAGGTCGAGCACGCGGCGCCCCTGGTCGGCGCCGCCGGCCGGGGCGCGGAGGCCCGGCAGGTGCCGCAGCAGGTGCTCGCGGGCGCGCGCGGCCGCCTCGGCGTGCACCGCGTCGTGGTCGTACAGCTCGACGCTGAGCCAGCCCTCGTACCCGGCCAGCGCCCGGCCCACGGCCGCGAAGTCGACGTCACCGTCGCCGGGCACCAGGTGCGCGTGCACGCGCCCGGCGATGTCCTCCACCTGCAGGTGCCGGGTCAGCGGCAGGTGCCGCTCCAGCGAGCCCAGGTAGTCCTCCTCGACGACGTTGGTGTGCCCGAGGTCCTGGCTCAGCCACAGGTCCCCGCTGCCCGTGCGGGCGATCAGCGCGGCCACCTCGGCGTTGGTCTGGCAGTGGAAGCCCGGCTCCGGCTCCACGCCCAGCACGGTGCTGCCGCGCGGCGCGCCGACCGCGTCCAGCTCCCGCTCCAGCGTCTCCAGCAGCGCGGCCACACCCTCGTCCAGCCACGCGTCGGCCTGCGCGGCGTCCACGGCGGGGTGGCGGCTGCCGGTGGAGAAGACCACGAGGGGCACGCCCGCCCGCACGCCGATCCGCACGCCGCGGCGCAGCAGGTCCAGGCGCCGGGCGCGCTCGGCCGGGTCCGGGTCCACGAGCGCGGGCTCGAACGGCAGCGGGCTGAGCAGGTGCGGGTCGCCGGTGGCCAGGCTGCACGCCACCAGGCCCGTCTCCTCCAGCACCGCGCGCAGGGCGTCGGCCTCGCGCTCGGCGAACGACCACGGGTCCACGTGCTGGGCGTTCAGCGACAGCTCGATCCCGTCGTAGCCGGCGTCGGCCAGCGTGCGCACGGCGGTGGGCAGGTCGACCGAGCGCAGGCCGTTGGCGTTGTAGGCCAGCCGCAGGGCGGGGGTGTTCGGGGGCACTCCGGGCTCCTCGTCGTCGGTGGTCGCCGGACGGCGGCCACGGGGGGTGCGCAGCGGGGACGGGACGTCCGCGGGAAGGGGTGGGGGCAGCTTCACACGGCCCGGGCTCCGCGCGCGTGCCGAACCCCGTCCCGCGCGGGGCTGGACCGGTCCCACGGCGGGCTGGGAGCGGGGTCCGGGCGCACGCGGTTGCGCTCACGTCCCGCGCCGGGGAGTGTGGCGCGCGTGACGCTCCAACGACCGGGCGCCCGGCGCTCGCGCGCGCCCCGGACCGGTGCCCGACGATGACGCCGGCCCCCGCGACCGAGACCGTCGCGCCGCTCGCCCTCGGCCCCGCCGTGCAGCTGCTGCGCGAACTGGGCGACCTCAAGCGCCTGCGCGACGCGCGCAGCCCCCTCTCCCTGGCCGACCGCGCGTTCCTGCGCTCCTGGCGGCGCCTGCTGGCCGGCGAGGAACCCGGTGACGTCGCCCGCGCCGAGACGGCCGCGGCGCTCGCCGCGACGCGCCTGGCGGGCGTGGACGCGAGCGTCCTGCGCCTGGCGGGGTTGTCGCCCGAGGAGGTCGTGGACGTGCTGCGGCGGGGTTTCGACGCCGTCACGTCGACGGCCGGGCGAACCCTGGGTGAACTCTCCGACCTGCGGGAGGCGCTGGGCGCCAACGCCTCCGCCGGGCCGGGCGGTGAGCGCGCCCTGCCCGCGCCGCCGCCGTTCGCCGAGGCGCTCGTGCGCCAGCCGCGCGCCGGCGCCACCCACCCGGCCCTGCCGCGCGTGGTCGTGGAACCTCCCGAGAGCCACGGCGACCACTGCTTCACCACGGCCGTGTACGCGGGCCTGCTGGCCCCGCTGCACGGCGTCGACCGCGGTGAGGCGTTCTTCACCATGCTGGGCCACCACCTGCCCAACGCGGACCTGCCCGACGCGGGTTTCGGCGGCGAGGTGCTGCTGGGCGACCTGGCCCCGCGGGTGCTCGGCGCGCTGCAGGAACGCTCGCTGGCGCAGCTGCCCGCGCGCCTCGCCGACCGGCTGCGCGGACTGCTGCCGCTGCGCGAGGACGTCGGCAGCGCGCTGGGCCGCGCGTGCACGTCGGCGGACGTGCTGGACCGCGTGCTGCAGGTGCACCACCACGCGCGCGCGGCGGGTTTCACCGCCGCGCAGGCCCTGGACGACCTCGACATCGTCCACCCCGGGCCGGTGCAGGAGTTCCAGCTGCGACTGCTGGCCGACGCCGGGCTGCCCGTCCGGTGACGGCGACCACGCCGGCGTTCCCGGCGCTGCCGGGCGGTGCCCCGTGGCCGGACCTGGACGGCATCCCGTTCCGCCGCGCCGGCCGGGAGGACCTGGCCCTGGCCGCGGTGGGCGCGCTGGCCGGCGGCGACGACGCGGCCGCGCGGGCGCTGCTGCTGCGCGACAACGACGACTGGTGGAACGAGGCGCCGCCGAGCGTGCAGGAGGCCCGCGCGGCCGCCGCCGCACCCACCCTGTCGCGGGCGGTGGAGGCGCTGCGCCTGGGCCGCGTCGGCGACTACCTGCGCTTCCGCTGGTCCGACCCGGCGTTCCTGGCCGGGCTGGCGCTGCTGGACAGGGCGTGGCCGGGCACCGGCCCGGGCGCCCCCGCCGTGCTGGAGGTGGCCGCCGGCACCGGCGTGCTGCTGCGCGAGCTGGCCCTGCGCGGGGCGCGGCGGCTGACCGGCGTCGACGTCGTGCACGCCAAGCTGTGGCTGGCGCGCCGGTTCGTCCTGGGCGACGTGCCCGGCGGCGGGGACGTCGCGCTCGTGGTGGCCGACGCCGCGCGGGCGTGGCCGCCGGAGGTCGAGGTGGCGCTCGGCGACGGCGACGACCGCGTCGTGCTGTGCCACGACGCCTTCTACTTCCTGCCCGACCCCCCGGCGACGGCGCGCCGCCTGCGCGAGCTGGCCGGCGCGGGCGGGCTCGTCGCCGTCGGGTCGGTGCCCAACGGCGCCCGTCCCGGCCCGGTGTCCGGGCAGCGGATGACGCCGGAGGACCTGGCGGCGTGGTTCCCCGGCGCGCTGCTGTTCGACGACGCCGACCTCGTCGAGGAGGTCGTCAGCGGCCGCCCGGCGGTCCCGCGCGCGGCCGTGGAGCTGGCCGGCGCCACCCACGTCAGCCTCGTGCTGGGCGGGCGCCCCGACGGCTCGCCCGTGCCCGGCGGCCCCGCCCACGGGCTGCCCGTGCCCGGGCGGGCGCTGCGCCCGAACCCGCTGTACGGCAGGGACGGGCGCCTGGCCTGGCCCTCGCCGCGCTACGCCGACGACTACGCCGAGCGCTCCTCCTACCTGCCCGAGCGGCTGCCGTCCCAGGACGAGCTGGCCGCCGACCCCACCGCGTGGGCCCGCCGACGGGTCCTCCTCGACCTCCCGGAGCACTGGTGAGCACCGTCCCCGCCCCCGCGACGACCGGCTGGGTGATCGCCGGCGCCGGCTGGGTCGCCCGCGACCACATGGCCCCCGCGCTGGCGGCCTCCCCCACCAGCCGCGTCGTCGCCGTCGTCGACCGCGACCTCGGCGCGGCGCGCGCGCTGGCCGAGCGCTTCCCCGGCGCCCGCGCCACCGACGACCTCGCCGACGGCTTCGCGACCCCCGGCGCGCGGGTGGCGTACGTGGCCACCCCGAACCACGCCCACCGCGAGGTCGCCGCCGCGGCGGCCGCGGCCGGGCTGGCGGTGCTGTGCGAGAAGCCGCTGGCGGCCGCGCTGCCGGACGCGGCCGAGCTCGTGGCCGCCTGCGAGGGCGCGGGCGTGCTCGCCGCGACCGCGTTCGACCAGCGCTGGCACCCCGCCCACCGGGCCGCCGCCGACCTCGTCGCGAGCGGCCGGCTGGGCACCGTGACGGCGGTGCGGATCGTCTACGGCTGCTGGCTGCCGCCGGGCTGGGCGCCGCCGGGCAGCACCACGGGCGACAACTGGCGCGTGGACCCCGCCCGCGCCGGCGGCGGCGCCTACGTGGACCTGGCCCCGCACGGCCTGGACCTCGTCGGCGCGCTGCTGGGCGAGGACGTCGAGCGCGCCACCACGCTGGTGCAGCACCGCGTGCACGACTACGCCGTCGACGACGGCTCGGTGCTCGTGGGCGCCACCGGCAGCGGGACGCTGGTGACCATCCACAACTCCTTCAACACCGTCGAGACGCTGCCGCGCCGCCGGCTGGAGGTCGTCGGCACCGCCGCGCAGCTCGTGGCCACCGACACCATGGGCCAGACCGCGGGCGGCCGGCTGGAACTGCTCGACACCGCCACCGGCGAGGCGGCCGAGGTGCCGTTCGACGCGCAGCTGTCGCCCTTCGCCGCGCAGGTGCGCGCGGTCGAGGAGCACCTGGACGACCCGGGCTCCTGGCCGTTCCCGCTGGCGCGCGACCTGCGCCTGCTGCACCTGCTGCACGACGCCCTCGGCTCCGGCGTCCCGAGCTCCGCCCCGCACCCGACCCTGTCCGCCCAGGAGGTCCCCTCGTGACCGGTCCGAACGACGCCCACGACCTGCGCGACGTGCGCATCGCGGAGCTCGCGCCGCTGCCCACGCGCGCGCACCGCAGCCACCAGGCTTACTCCTGCACCAACTGCGGGCACTGGCAGCGCTGGTTCCCGCACACCCCGCCGCCGCAGTGCCCGGTGTGCGCGGACGTGCGCAACGAGCTGCCCGAGGAGGGTTTCGCCTTCCGCACCGCGCCGGAGGTCGACGCCCTGGTGACGACGTCGTGGCGCGAGGCCGTGCCGGGCGTCACGGAGTTCTGGTGCGACCCCGTCGTGGGGCTCGGCTCGCACGGCTGGGTGCTGGAGACCGCCGACGGCCTGCTGGGTTTCGAGGCGGCGCCCTGGTACACCGCCGACGCGCTGGCCGAGCTGCGCCGCCGCGGCGGCCTGCGGGTGCTGGCCTCCAGCCACGTGCACGGGTTCGGCGGGCTGTGGCAGCTGCAGGACGAGCTGGACCCGCCCGTGGTCTCCGTCGGCGTGCACGACCTGACGTGGACGAAGGCGTTCCGGGTGACCTGGCCCGCCGACGACCAGCTGGAGCTGGCGCCGGGCATCACCCTGGTGCGCACCGGCGGGCACTTCCCCGGCCACAGCGTCCTGCACGACGCCGGCCGCGGGCTGCTGTTCTGCGGGGACTCCCTGAAGATCGACCTCGCCGAGGACGGCAGCGCCCGCGCCCTCAGCGCCCACAAGGCGTTCCACGCGCAGATCCCGCTCTCGCGCGCCGAGCTGCGGCAGATGCGCGAGATCGTCGGCGCCCTGGAGTTCGACACCGTGTTCAGCCCGTTCGAGTTCGCCGCGGGCGTCACGACGCAGCACGTGCTGGCGCTGGTGGACCACATGCTCGCCAACCCCCCGTCGGCGGCGCCCGTGCCGATGGACGTGCTGTCCCCCGCGCGGACGGTCCTCGCGTGAGGGCACCCGCGCACCCGCTGACCGTCGAGCACGACGTCGAGACGGGCACCGACCACGACGTCACGCACCGCTTCCGCGGCGTCCTCGCCGGCCGGGACCGGGTGGAGTTCCCCACCTACCGCCTGGACACCGTGGGCGTGCCGTCCTGGTGGACGATCGACCGCGACGCCGTCGGGGGTTCCGCGGCCGGGCACGGCTACGGCGCCACCGACGCCGACGCGCGCCGCTCCAGCTGGGGCGAGTCCGCCGAGCTGGGCCTGCTGCGCGAGCGCGCGGCCGGCCTGGAGCACCGGCGCGCCAGCCACCGCGAGCTCGTCGCGGAGCTGGGCGAGAGCGCCGTGGTGGACCCGCCGTCGCTGTGCCTGGACGCGGGCGCCCCGTACTCCCCCGACGCGCCGCTGAACTGGCTGCCGCTGACGCGCTGGGCCACGGGCGAGACGGTGTGGGCGCCGCTGGACGTCGTGGTCCGCGACACCGACGGCCTGCCGCCGGGCCTCGTGGACGACCTGCCGCACCTGGTGACCCGGCACGGCAACGGCCTGGGCGCCGGCGACACCCTCGAGCGCGCCGTCGCCCACGGCATCGGCGAGCTGCTGCAGCGCGACGGCAACGGCACCCGCTTCCGCGCCATGGACACCGGCGTGGTCCTCGACCTCGGCCCCGACGACGCCCTGGTGCGCGACCCCGCCACCCGCGAGGCGCTGCGCCGGCTGCGCGCGGCCGGGGTGCGCGTGGTGCCCAAGCTGGCCAACGACTGGTGGGGGATCGTCAACATCACCGTCGTCGGTGCCGACGACGACCCGCTGCAGCCGGTCATGGTCACCGCCGCCGGCGAGGCCGCCCACCCGGACCGCGAGACCGCGCTGCGCAAGGCGGTGCAGGAGTTCGCGGCCGCCCGCTCGCGCAAGGCGTTCACGCACGGCTCGCTGGAGGCCGTCGAGGCGATCAGCCCGCCCGGGTACCTGGAGCGCTACGCCGCCCGCCCCGAGAGCGCCGAGCCCCGCGCGCTGCGCGGGATGCTGCGCTGGCTCGACATGGACGCCGACGCGCTGCGCGCCCTGCTGGAACCCGTCGTGCTCGCCGAGCGCACCCGCGTGCCGTTCGACGCCCTGCCCACGTGGTCGCCGCCCGCGGGCACCGACCCGCAGCGGGCGCTGTGCGAGCACCTGGTCGCCCTCCTGACCTCCCGCGGTTTCGACGTCCTCGTCCTGGACTGCTCGCGCCCCGGCGACGGGGTGGCCGTGGCCCGCGTCGTCGTGCCCGGCCTGGAGGTGGAGGTCATGAGCTACGGCCGGATCGGCGAGCGCGGTGTCGCGGACCTGCTGGCCCGCGGGGACGGGCGCACCGGCCTGCACGGCATCGCCGGGCTGGGCGTGCCCGGGCGCGCGGGCGTGCCGGAGGGCGCCGCGCCCGTGCACCTGACCGCGGACGCGGCCGAGCGCCTGGGCGGCCCGGCGTGGCTGGACCGCGCCGCGGTCGACCGCGTCCTGGGCGAGCTGTACCCGCTGTACCGCGAACCGGGCCTGCACGCGGCGGCCGTGGCCCGCCGGGAGGGGTGGACGGCGTGAGGATCTGCTTCGTCAGCCGGCGCTACTGGCCGGCGGTGTCCGGGATGAGCGTGTACGCGGAGAAGCTGCTGGAGGAGCTGGTCCGCCGCGGGCACGACGTCGTCCTCGTCTCGCAGTACCGCGGCGACGCCGCCGGTTCCGCCGTGTACGGCGGCGGTCCCCCGCCCGCGGACCGGGTGCCCGCCGGGGTGCGCGCGGTCGGCCTGGAGGCCCTCGGGGAGCAGCGGGTGGCCGACGGCCTGCCCGCCGACTTCGGCGCCGACATCGCCACCATGCGCGAGACGGTCGAGCGCCTGCACGCGGAGGAGCCGTTCGACCTGCTGCACGCGCAGTACGCCTGGCCCGTGGGCGCGGCGGTCCTGGAGGCGTCCGCGCGGCTGGGCGTGCCGAGCGTCGTCAGCGTGCAGGGCGGCGACGGGCACTGGGTCGGGCTGTGCTGCCGCGAGCACTCCCTCGGCATCCGCACCGTCCTCGACCGCGCCGACGCCGTGCTCATCGGCTCGCGCACGTTCGCCGACGAGGTCGTCGAGCACCACGGCACCGACCCGGAGCGGTTCACGCTGCTGGGCGGGGCCACCGACACCCGCGCCTTCACCCCGCCCTCGGAGGAGGCCGTGGGCTCGCTGGACCGCGACGGCGACGGCGTCACCACGCTGGTGTTCCACGGCCGGGTGGACCGGCGCAAGGGCGTGCTGGACCTGCTGCACGCGCTGGCCGCGCTGCGCGCCGAGGGCCGCCCCGTGCGGCTGGTCGTCTCCGGCATCGGTCCCGACGTGACCGCGGTCGCGCAGCTCGTGCAGGAGCTGGGCCTGCGCGAGGCCGTCGAGCAGCGCGGGTACGTCGCCTACGCCGACGCCCCGGCCGTGTACGCGGGCACCGACGTGTTCTGCTCCCCCACCTCCTCCGAGGGTTTCTCCAACACCATCCTGGAGGCGATGGCCGCGGGGCTGCCGGTCGTGACGACCCGCAGCGTCGGCGTCGTGGACTGCGTGCGCGACGGCGAGAACGGCCTGCTGCACGAGGTCGGCGACGTGGCCGGGCTGACGGACGCGCTGCGCCGCCTGCTCGACGACCCGGACCTGGCGCGCGAGCTGGCCGGCAAGGCGCTGCAGGAGGTGCGCGACGTGTGGTCGTGGCCGGCGCTGACCGACCGGATCGAGGCCGTGTACGAGCGGCTGGCCGGCACGCGCCCCGACACCTCGTGGACGGCGCTGCCCGCGGCGGAGCGCGTCACCAGCGGCGGGCGGGGCGTGGAACCCGCCGCGGGCGGCGAGCCGTGCCGGTTCCTCGCGGCCCCGCACCTGCTGTGAACCCCGCTGCGAGCCCGGTCCCCCGGCGCGTCGTCGCGGTGTCCCCGCACCTGGACGACGCCGCGTTCTCCGCCGGCGGGTTCCTCGCCGGGCTGGCCGCGGCGGGCGCCGACGTGCTGCTGCTGACCGTCTACACGGCCACCGTGCCGGACCCGCGGGGTTTCGCGCTGGCCTGCCAGCTCGACAAGGGCCTGGACGCGGACGTCGACTACATGGCGCTGCGACGCGCGGAGGACGCCGCCGCGGTCGGCGCGCTGGGCGTGCGCGGGCGGCACCTGCCGCTGGCCGAGGCCCCGCACCGCGGGTACACCAGCGCGGCCGCCCTGTTCGGCGACGTCGTCGCGGGCGACGAGGACCAGCCCGAGGTGGTCGCCGAGCACGTGCGCGCGGTGCTGGAGGAGGAGTTCGGGGACGGTTCCGGAGGTGTCGACCTGCTGCTGGGCCCGCAGGCCCTCGGCGACCACGTCGACCACCGGCACGTGCGCGACGCCGTCGACCTGCTGCGCGCCGGGCGGGACCTGCCGGTCTCCCGCTGGGCGGACACCCCGTACCTGCTGCGCCCGGGCGCGCAGGAACCCCGCGGCGCGGCGCGACCGCCCACCGCGGGCGAGCTGGACGCCAAGGTCGCCGCGTGCGCGGCCTACGCCACCCAGCTGGGCTTCCAGTTCGACGGGGTCGCCGCGATGGGTGAGGCGCTGCGCGCGACACCGGAGTTCTTCGAGCCGGTGGGCTGAGCTCACAGGCGAGGGACAGCAGGGGCACCGCGGGCGCTGGGCCGCGCCGCCGACGGTGGAGGGGTACCGCTCGCCGAACTCCGGAGGAACCCCTCGTGCACCACGCCGACGACCCGACCACCGCCCCCGGCGACCGGTCCGCCGACGTCCCCGCGCCCCGCTACCGGGGCCGTCCGCTGGCCCGCCCGCACGAGGACGTCGAGGACCAGGGCCTGGCGTTCGACCTCGGCACCCTGCTGCAGCGCCGGCACGTCCTGCGCGGCCTGGGCGTCGGCGCGGTCCTCGGCCTGGCCGCCTGCGGCGGGGACTCCGAGGCCGGCACCACGTCGTCCGGCGACCTCGCGGAGATCCCCGACGAGACCGCCGGCCCCTACCCCGGTGACGGCTCCAACGGCCCGGACGTGCTCGAGCAGAGCGGTGTGGTGCGCAGCGACGTCCGCTCCAGCTTCGGCACGGCCAGCGGGACCGCGGAGGGCGTCCCGATGACCCTGACGCTCGACGTCGTGGACGTCGTCGGCGGGGACGTGCCCTACGAGGGCGCCGCCGTCTACGTGTGGCACTGCGACCGCGAGGGCCGGTACTCGATGTACTCCGAGGGCGTCGAGGACGAGAACTACCTGCGCGGCGTGCAGGTCGTCGGCGCGGACGGGACGGTGGAGTTCACCAGCGTCTTCCCCGCCTGCTACTCCGGCCGCTGGCCGCACGTGCACTTCGAGGTCTACCCCGACCTGGACAGCACCGCCGACGAGGCGAACGCCGTCGCCGTCTCCCAGGTCGCGCTGCCGCAGGACGTGTGCGAGGCCGTCTACGCCACCACCGGCTACGAGGCGTCCGTGGCGAACCTCGCGCAGGTCTCGCTGGAGACCGACGGCGTCTTCGGCGACGACGGCGGTGAGCGCCAGCTCGCCACGGTCACCGGCGACGTCACCGGCGGCTACGCGGTCAGCCTCACCGTGCCCGTCGACTCCAGCACCCGCCCCACCGGCGGCGGCGTCGCCTCCGGCGGGATGCCCAGCGGCGGCGAGGGGGTGCGCGGCGGCGGTCCCGGCGGGCCGCCGCCGGGTGAGCGTCCCGTCGGGGACCCGCCCGCCGGAGCGCCCGGCGCGGGCACCGCCGCGGCGGCCTGACCCGCCCGCCCGCCGCCCGCCCGTCGCGCGCGGTCACCGGGCGCCGTAGCGTCCGGTGACCGGCGTCGAGGGACGCGACGGCAGCGACGACGGGAGCAGGATGGCCGCCGACCGCCCGCGGGTCCTCGACCGGCTGGAGGCGCGCGCCGACCGCAGCGGGCTGCGCCTGGCCGGGCGCAACCCCGCGCTCGTCGCCGTGCGCGTGGCGCAGCGGTTCGTCGAGGTGCGCGTGGCGGGGCTGGCCGCGGAGGCCGCCTACTACCTCGTCGTCTCCCTCGTCCCGCTCGTGACGATGGTCGGCGCCAGCCTGGGCCTGGTGCGCACCGTGCTGGGCGCCGACGTCGCCGAGCAGGTGCAGGCGACCCTCGCGGGCGCCGTGCGCGCCGTCCTCAGCCCCGGCCTCGCCGACGACGTGGCCGTGCCCCTGGTGGAGCAGCTGCTCGCCGAGGAGCAGGTGGGGGTGGCGCTGACGAGCCTGGCCGTCGCGCTGTTCCTGGGCAGCCGGGTGTTCCGCGCCGCCGTGCGCACCCTCGGCGAGGCCTACCGCGTCCCCGAGCGGCGCGGGCTGCTCGCCCTGTGGGGGCTGGGGATCGTCTTCACCGTCGCGGCCGTCGCGCTGACCGTCAGCGCCCTCGTCCTCGTGGTCGTCGGCCCCCTGCTGGGCGGCGGGCAGCAGCTGGCCGACGAGCTGGGCGCCCGCGACCTGTTCGAGCGGGTGTGGTCGCTGCTGCGCTGGCCGCTGCTCGTGGGCGGGCTCACCGCCTTCCTGGCGTGGCTGTACCAGGTGGGGCAGGCCGCCGAGACCCGCTGGCGCGACGCGCTGCCCGGGGCGGTCCTCGCCACGGCCGGGCTGCTCGGCATCGCGGTCGGGTTCCGGGCGTGGGTGGAGGTGGCCGGGGCGCAGGTGCCCGACGTGGCCGGCGGCACCGAGGCGGTGCAGGTGGCCGGGCAGTTCACCGGCGTGGTCCTCGCGGCCCTGCTGCTGAGCTGGCTCACCAGCGCGGTCGTCCTCACCGGCGGTGTCGTCAACGCCGAGTGGCACGCCGCCCGGCCGGGGAGCCCGCGGGGCTGAGCGGCGTCAGCCCGTCACGCGGGCGGGCGCGCGCAGCAGGCGCCCCCGGGGGCGCTCGCCCACGACGCGGCCGCGCAGCAGCGTGCGCCGCACCGCACCGGCCCAGGGGCCGCCCGGGGTCCCCGGCAGCTCGACCTCCTCCTCGGGCGCGAGCACCACGGCGTCGGCGAGGCGGCCCTCGGCCAGCAGGCCACGGTCGTCCAGCCCGGCGAGGGCCGCGGGCCGGGTCGCCGTCCAGGCGGCCAGGGCGGCCGGCGGCACCCCGCGCCGGCGCGCCGGCGTCCACACCAGCGGCAGGCGCGCGCGCAGGTCCGCGGCCCGCACCGAGCCGGGCGCGGCCGGGGCCGGGCCGGAGGCGACGGCGTCGACGGTGCCGGCGAGCAGGCCCGCCCACAGGGCGTCCCGGTCGGCCCGCCGGTGCGGCGCGTCGGCGAGCAGGTCGTCCGGGCGGGTGCCCGCCGTCAGCCGGACCCCCGCCGCCCGGGCGCGGGCGACCTCGGCGACCCCGGCCGCCGTCGTCAGGGGCGCCACGTGGGCGCGGACGCCCGCGCGAGCCGCGGCGTCGGCCACGGCCCGCACGAGCGAGGCCTCGGCGTCCGGGCCGTCGACCGCGTCGGGACCCGCGGCGCCGGGCAGGTGGACGAGGAGCAGGCCGTCCACACCCGCCAGCTCCCCCGCCGCGCGGGCCAGCTCGGCGGCCTCCGGCCGGGCGCTCCCGCCGGGGCCCGCCGGGGCGGGCGGGACGAGCTCCACCCCGACCACGCCCGCGGCGTGCAGGGCCAGCGGGTCGCCGCCGGGCGCGAGCGCGCCCCAGGCGCCGACGTCGACGGCCACCCGGTCCAGCGCCGCGGCCCGGCGCACCGCCAGCGCCACCGGGTCCAGGACCGGCGGCGGGCCGCCGAGGGCCGTGTCCAGCAGCGTCGTCGTCCCGCCCGCGGCCGCGGACCGGGTGACGGCGACCAGGTCCGAGCGGCCGGGACCGCTGACGTGGGCGTGGACGTCGACGAGACCGGGCAGCAGGACCTCGTCCTCGCCCAGGACGTCCTCGCGGGCGGCGTCCCACGCCACCCCGTACGCCTCCACGCCCGTGATCCGCCCGTCGCGCACGCCGATCGAGCACGCCCGCTCGGCGCCGTCGACGACGGCGCGCGTCGCCCGCAGCACCAGGTCCACCGCTGTCATCGTCGCCCTCCCACGGGTCGTGGCGGAGCGTACCCAGGCGGCGCCGGGCGGTGGGAGAGGTGCGGCGCGGCGCGCGACGGCACGATGGGGCCATGCGCATCACGCACCTGGGGCACGCCTGCGTCCTCGTGGAGACGGGCACCGCGCGGGTCCTGATCGACCCGGGCACGTTCAGCTCCGGCTTCGAGGAGCTGCAGGACCTCGACGCCGTCGTCGTCACCCACGCCCACCCCGACCACGTCGACGTCGAGCGGCTGCCGCTGCTGCTGGAGGCGAACGGTTCCGCGGTCCTGCACGCCGAACCGGAGACGGCGGCGTCGCTGCGGGAGGCGGGCATCACGGCGAGCGCGCTGCACGCCGGGTCGAGCGTCGAGGTCGCGGGGGCGGTCGTGGAGGCCGTGGGCGGGCAGCACGCCGTCATCCACGCCGACCTGCCGCGCATCGGCAACGTCGGGCTGCTCGTGCGCGCGCCGGGCGAGCCGGTGCTGTTCCACCCCGGCGACTCCTACGGCGCGGTGCCCGAGGGGGTGGACGTGCTCGCGGTGCCGCTGAACGCCCCGTGGGCGGCGAGCAAGGAGACGATCGACTTCGTGCGCGCCGTCGGCGCGCCCGCCGGGTTCCCCGTGCACGACGCCCTGCTGTCGCCCACCGGCCGCGCGCTGTACCTGAAGCAGGTGCGCGAGCTCGGCGGCCTCGACGCCCGCGACCTCGCCGGCGCCGGCCCCGTCGAGTTCTGACCGGCCCCTCCCCGGCCCCAGGACCCCCACCCCGCCCTCTCCCCGACGTCGCCCCCTCCCCGTGATCTTGCAGGGTTTCCCAGCGAGATCACGGTGATCGTGGTGGAGGGGGGAAGAGCATCCCCCTCCACGGTGATCATGGACGGGTGAGCGCGTGACCATCCGTGGTCACGGCGGGGGTCGGCGGGCGGGACCGGGCGTCCCGGGTGGCGGGGGCGGGGGTGCGCGGGTGTACTCGCCGGGGCGCCGGCGCGACCCGCGGCGGCGCGACGGGCAACCGCAGGAGGACAGCACCGTGGCGATCGCGACGACCGACCCGGCGACCGGCGAGACGCTCCGGGAGTTCGAGCCGCTGAGCGACGAGGCCGTCGACGAGCGCGTGGCCCGCGCCGCCGCGGCGTTCGAGCGCTACCGCCTGACGAGCGTGGACGAGCGCGTGGGCTGGCTGCGCAGCGCCGCGGACGTCCTGGAGGCCGGCACCGACGACGTGGCCCGGCTCATGACGACGGAGATGGGCAAGACGCTGGCCGCGGCCCGCGCCGAGGCCGGCAAGTGCGTGGCGGCGCTGCGCTACTACGCCGACCACGCGCACGAGTTCCTCGCCCCGCGCCCGGCCGACGCGGACGCCGTCGGCGCGCAGGAGGCGTACGTCGTGCACCAGCCGCTGGGCGTGGTGCTGGCCGTCATGCCGTGGAACTTCCCGCTGTGGCAGGCGATGCGGTTCGCCGCGCCCGCGCTGGCGGCCGGGAACGTCGGCCTGCTCAAGCACGCCAGCAACGTCCCGCAGACCGCCCTGTACCTGGAGCAGCTGTTCCGCGACGCCGGTTTCCCCGACGACGTGTTCCAGACGCTGCTGATCGGCTCGTCCTCGATCGAGCGGGTGCTGCGCGACCGGCGCGTGGTGGCGGCGACCCTCACGGGCAGCGCACCGGCCGGGAAGTCGGTCGCCGCGATCGCCGGGGACGAGCTGAAGCCGACGGTGCTGGAACTGGGCGGCAGCGACCCGTTCGTCGTCATGCCCTCGGCGGACCTGGCGAAGGCCGCCTCCGTCGCGGCGACCGCGCGCTGCCAGAACAACGGGCAGAGCTGCATCGCGGCCAAGCGGTTCTTCGTGCACGCCGACGTCGCCGAGGAGTTCACGCGGCTGTTCGCCGACGAGCTGGCGGCGCTGCGCGTGGGGCACCCGGCCGAGGAGGGCACGCAGGTCGGGCCGCTGGCCACCGAGTCCGGCCGCGACGACGTCGAGGAGTACGTGCGCGACGCCGTCGAGAAGGGCGCCACCGTCGTCACCGGCGGGCAGCGTCCCGACGGCCCCGGCTGGTACTACCCGCCGACGCTGCTGACGGGCGTCACGCCGGAGATGCGCCTCTACGACGAGGAGGTGTTCGGCCCCGTCGCGGCGCTGTTCACGGTCTCGTCCCTGGAGGAGGCGATCGACATCGCCAACAGCCACCCGTACGGCCTGGGCTCGAACGTGTGGACCGACGACGAGGCCGAGCGCGAGCGGTTCGTGCGCGACGTGCAGGCCGGCATGGTGTTCGTCAACGGCATGACGACCAGCTACCCGGAACTGCCCTTCGGCGGGGTCAAGCAGTCCGGGTACGGCCGCGAGCTGACCGACCTGGGGATGCACGCCTTCACGAACGCCAAGACCGTGTGGGTCGGCGCCCCGAGCTCCCAGCAGGGCGGCGGGGACACCGCCACCGCCTCGGAGTGACCCTGCCTCCCTCCCCCTCCCCGCCGTGATCATGGACGGGTGAGCGCTCAC
>NZ_JBEUEI010000045.1:0-25644 GCF_041020755.1 Kineococcus terrestris
CCCCCCCCCCCCCCCCCCCCCCCCCCCCCCCCCCCCCCCCCCCCCCCCCCCCCCCCCCCCCCCCCCCCCCCCCCCCCCCCCCCCCCCCCCCCCCCCCCCCCCCCCCCCCCCCCCCCCACTCCTCCCCTCCCGGTGCGGTCAGGACGGGCGCGCCGCGCCCACGAACCACCGGTCGGCCGGCTGGCGGCGGTCCAGCTCCGCGCGGGTCTCCTCGGGCGTACCGCCCGCGCGGGTGAGCAGGAGGGGCGCGGCGGCCTCGGCGGCGAACGGGCCGGCGGCCAGCGCGTCGGGGTAGTTGTCGCCGACCGCCAGGACGGCCCCGGTGGACCCGTCGAAGAACCGCCGGCCGACGGCGACGGCCGTCTCGTAGCGGGTGGCGCCGCCGAGCCGCTCGAAGGTGGCGCCCTGGTAGCCGAGGGCGCGGACCTGGTCGAGGACGGTGTCCGAGACGGCGCCCTGCCCGCCGAGGACGAAGAACCGGCTCGGCGCCAGCCCGAAGGGCGCCCCCGGCGTGAGGAGCTCGGCGACGGGTGCGGGCAGACGGTCACGGCCCACCAGGAGGATCGGTGCGCCCTGGTTCCCCGCGGCGGCTGCACCGGCGAGCGCGTCGGGGTAGTTCTCCCCCGTGGCGAGGAACACGGTGTCCGCCTCGTCCCACAGGATCTGCGCGGCGGTCGCCGCGGTGTCGTAGCGGTCGTCGCCGGACAGGCGCAGCACGACGTACCCGAGCCGCTCCAGCTCACGCTCCACCGCGGTGCTGACCGAGTTCGTGCCGCCGATCACGTAGACGGCGAAGGCCTCCAGCCGGGCCAGCTCGTCGACCGTCGCCTGCGGCAGCGCGTAGCGGCCGGTGAGCAGCACCCGGCTCTGGTCGGCGCCCGCGGCGGCGCTGGCGGCCAGGGCGTCGGGGAAGTTCTCCCCCGTCGCCAGGTAGACGGGCGCGTAGACGTTGCCGTCGAACGCCTGCGAGACGGCGGCGGCCGTGGCGTACCGGTCGGGGCCGAACAACCGCTGGTCCGCCGCCTGGGCGGGCAGCGCGGTGCTCAGGCCGAACGCGCCGGCGAGGGTGAGGGCGAGCAAGGTCGAGCGACGTCGCACGGGTGTCTCCTGGTGTCGTGGAGCGTGGGCGTGCAGTGTCGCAGCCCGTGCACCCGGCGGAGTGCTCTTGGACGATCCGGACCCGGGTGGGCGGCGGCCCCGGGCTCAGGCGACCTCGCGCCCCCGCCCGTCCTCCAGGCACGGGGCAGGGGTGCCCGCCCACAGCTGCCCGGCCGTGCCGTCGGCCAGCCGCGCGGCGTACAGGTCGGCCTTGGCGGCGATCGCGTCACGGGCCGCCACGAGTTCCGCGACCTGCTCCTCGACGCGCTGCTGGTGAGCGCGCAGCAGTCCGTAGCGCTCACGCTCGTTGCCCTCCCCCGCGCGCACCAGGTCGGCGTACTCGCGGATCGTCGGCAGCGGCATGCCGGTGCCGCGCAGCCGCGCGCACATGCGCACCCACTCCACCTCGAACGTCCCGTAGCTGCGCCGCCCCGCGGCGTCGCGGGCCACCGGGTGCACGAACAGGGCTTCGCGCTCGTAGAAGCGCAGCGTGTCCACGCTCACGCCGGTGAGCGCGCTGACCTCGCCGATGCTGAACCGCTCCACGGCACCACTGTACGAACGGGCGGGCGCGCCCCGCGAGGGTTGACCTGGAGTCGGCTCCAGCTCCTAGCGTCCCCGCCATGACAGAGATCGACCTCGCGGAGACCACCTGGATCGTCACCGGAGCCTCCAGCGGCCTGGGCCGCCTGACCACCGAGCGCCTGCTCGCGACCGGGGCCCGCGTCGCGGCCGTGGTGCGGCGGCCGGACTCCCTCGACGACCTGCGCGACGGCGCCGGCGACCGCCTGCTGGTGGGCGTCGCCGACGTCACCGACGCCGCTGCGGTCCGCGCCGCGGTGGACGGCGCGTTCGCGCGGTTCGGGCGCGTGGACGTCGTCCTCAGCAACGCCGGCTACGGGTTGTTCTGCTCCGTGGAGGAGGCCTCCGACGACCAGGTGGAGCAGCAGCTGCGCACCAACGTCCTCGGCTCGATGCACGTCGTCCGGGCGGCGCTGCCGCACCTGCGGCGGCAGGGCGGCGGGCGCGTCCTGCAGGTCTCCTCGGCCGGCGGGCAGACGACCTACCCGGGCTTCAGCTACTACCACGCCTCGAAGTGGGCGATCGAGGGTTTCTGCCAGACCCTGGCGCTGGAGACGGCGCCGTTCGGGATCGCCACGACGATCGTCGAGCCCGGCGCCACGGGCACGGGTTTCGCCGCGGCCCTGGTCACCGCCCCCGTGCTGGAGGCCTACGAGGACACCCCGGCCGGTCACGTCCGCCGGCTCGTGACCTCCGGGGAGTTCCCCGTGCCCGGTGACGCCGGGAAGGTCGTGGACGCGGTGCTGGAGGTGGTCGCCAGCGGGCGGACGCCGCTGCGGCTGCCGCTGGGCCCGGACACCTACGCCGACGTGCGGGCGGACCTGCGCGCGCGGCTGGAGGAGCTGGAGGCGCAGCGGGAGGTGGCGCTGTCCACGGCCGCCACGGCTGGCGCGTGAGCGGGTGGAGCGTTCTCGTCGTCCCGATGGCGTCTCGACGACCGGAACGCTCCAGTCGCGCCACCAGCGGACCTGGTGCAGCACACCGCTCGGCGCAGCCGCGTCAGGCTCAGCCCGCCCCGATCAGGGGAGCGAGTCCCCGGGCGATCTCCCGCGCACGCGGCAGGTCACGCGCCGCGGCGGGACGGCGCACCTCCAGCACGCCCTCACGCGGGGCCGGGTCGCTGACGTCCAGGACCACCGCGCGCCCGTCGACGAGCATGGCGTCCAGCAGCCGCTCGGCGTCGGCGGCCGCCGCGACGACCCGCGAGCGCAGCAGGTGGCCCACCGCGGTCGTGCGCGCCAGCCGCAGCAGAAGGCTCTCGTCGTCCAGGTGGTGCAGCTCGGGGCGGCGCAGCAGGACGCGTGCGAGCGCGCTGATCTCCGCGGGGCTCGCGGGCCGGACCGCCGCAGCCGCGCCGGCGCCCGGGCGCACGGGCGCGTTGACGCGGATCGGTCGGTGCTGGCGCCCCACGGCGGTCTCCTCACGAGCATCAGGCGCTCACGCCCACCGTGAGCCGTCCTGTCGTTCCCTGGTCGGTTCCTCACACATCGGCGGACGCGGGTGGTCAGGTGATCGGCCGTCCGGGCGCTCCCCGTTCGGGTGATGCGAGCGCCGGGCAGGGAGGGACGACGAGGAGCCTCGCTCGTCGCCTCCCGGTCGGCGCGTCAGCGCATGTCGAGCTCGACGTCCACCGGGGTGACGACGGAGGCAATGACCCTGCCGTCGAGGTGGTACCGGGTGGTCGTGAGCTTGGTGACGTGCAGGTAGTCCCAGCCGGGCTCGGTCCCAGCCGGGCAGCGCAGTTCGTGCGGCGCGTACTGCTGGTACTTCTTGATCTCCGTCAGGTCGAACCCGCTGGCGACCACGCGGACCGGGGTCGTGGAGGCCGGGACGCTGCCCTCGCCGGAGTCGCCCCACGGAGTGCCGACGCCGTAGCTGGTGTTCCCGGCCCCGGCGGGGGTGCCGTACCGCTCGGTGCCGGGGACCAGCGCACCGTCGGGAGCGAAGCAGGCGAGGTACGTGTCGCCGCTGACACCGTTGGTCAGGCCGGTCGCCACGTTCATCGGCGCTGCGGTGACGACGGGCGTCCCACCGTTCAGCCGAGCGGTAAGGCCGCTGGCTCCGGTGACCGTCACGGTGCGGGTGTTGTTCGCCTCGTCGGACTCGGTGATGCGACGGGCGTCGTCCACGAAGGCGACGACGCTGTTCGCGCCGGCGGTGACCGGCCAGGAGGCCGACCCGCGCGGGCCGCTGTTGGCCGTGAGGGTGACGGAACCACCCGGCGGCAGGCTGCTGCGCCAGGTGTCGGACCAGGTGACCGTGGAGCCGCGCACGCCGAACCCGACGCCGTGGACGACGCCCTCCGGCGTGGGGGCGTTCCCGCGATTGGTGACGGTGGCGGTGAAGGTGACGCCCTGCCCCACGATCGGCGTCCGCGGCGCCCACTTCACGTCGGTGACCACCAGGTCCGGTTGCGCCGGTGCCGCGGACGAGGAGCCGGCGACGGCCACCCCGGCGATGACGGCGCTTACCAGGGCAGCACTGAGCTTCTTCACGGTTCCCCCCACGCTCACCGCGAGCGATCACTCACGGTGAGCACGGACACTACGCCGCGTCCATCTCGTGCTGCGCCCCTCCGCGGAGGGCCGTGGACACGCTGCACCAGTCCGGTGCCGCGGAGCACGGGTGGAGCGTTCCGGTCGTCTTGAAGAGGTTCGGACTACCGGAACGCTCCACCCACGACGTCAGCGGACGCTGGTGGTGACCGTCCGGGTCGCGAACGACCACGTCATCGACCCGCCCTGGAAGTCCTGCCGCACGCCACCGGGGACGGGGTGCTCCCCCGAGCGCGGGTAACCCAGCCGGCTGTTCTCCCACCCGGCCGCGCCCCACGCGCGCCGGATCTCCCCCTGCACCACCTGCGCACCCGTGGCCGGCGACCAGTAGACGGCCCCGCCCTGGAAGGCGGTGAAGGCACCGCCGCGCAGCGCGACCTCACCGGTGGTGGGGAACCCGAGAGAGCCCCGCACCCCGCCGGCGGCGGTCAGGCGGTCCAGGATCGCCCCGCGCACCTCGTGGGCCCCGGTGGCCGGGGACCACGCGAGCACACCGCGCTGGAACGACTGCACGACCCCGCCGCGCACGGCGCGCTCCTCCCCCACGGGGAACCCGACCGGGGAGGTGTTCGCGCCGAGCCGTCGCCACTCGGCGAGCACGTCGCCCTTCACCACTTGGGCGCCACCGGCCGGGGTCCACCACACCTGCCCGCGCTCGAACGTCGCGTAGGCACCACCGGGGACGGCGACCTCCGAGCTGGTGGGCCAGCCCAGGGAACCGGTGCGCTCACCGTCGGCCCGGTAGCGGGCCAGGATCGCGCCCTTGACGTTCACGGTGCGGCCGTCGCGGGTGTAGTCCGCGGAGCCGTCGGCGCGCACGACGACCGGCGGGACCGGGGGCGCGGGGGTGCGCGTGGGCGTCGGGGCCGGCGTGCGAGTCGGCGTCGGCGCGGGTGCCGTCGTGCGGGTCGGGGTGGGGACCGGTGCGGCGGTCGGGACGGGGGCAGGGGCCGGGAGCGGAGCCGTGGTCGGAACCGGCTGACTGGTCGTCGGCGGCGTCGTCACGGGCGTCGTCGTCACGGGCGTCGGCGTCACCACCGGGACGACGGGCGGCGAGAAGGTCACCGGGTCCGAGGCGACCGACTCGGGGCTGTTGCCCGCCGCGTTGGCCGCCGTCACGGCGAACGTGTACGTGCCCGCCACGGTCACCGGCAGGAAGGTGCCGGTGCCGCTGGACGCCACCGTCTGGACGACGGCACCGTCCCGGTAGACGTTCACGCTGTACCCGAGCACGGGGCTGCCACCGCTCGCGGGGGCCGTCCACGTGAGCGTGACCGTCGAGCCGGTGAGCGTCGCGACGGGCTTGGCGACGGCGGCCGGCGGGGTGGCCACCTCGTACCGGACGACTCCGCTGCGGACCGCGTCGCTCACGCCGACGGCGTTGACGGCTCGCACCTCGAACGCGTACGGCACGTTCGCGTCGAGCGTGTAGGTGGTGGAGGTGCCGGTGACGGTGCGCGGTGCCTGCGCGACGCCGTCCCGGTGGGGGGTGACGGTGTACCCGGTGACCGGGCTGCCGTTGGGGGTCGCCGCCGGCCACGACACGCTCGCCGTGGCCCCGGCGGCCGTGGCCGTCACGAACGCGACGGGGGACGGCCGGTCGACGGGGACGACGGTGGCGCTGCGGCTGCTCTCCGCGCCCGTACCGACGCCGTTCCGGGCGGTCACGGTGAAGGTGTACGTGGTGCCGTTGGTGAGACCGGTGACGCGCGTCGACGTCGCGGTGGCCGACACGGTCTTCGCGAGGCCGGACTGCGCCACGCCGTTCACGTGGGGCGTGACGACCTGGTCGGTGATCGGGGAGCCGTTCGCCGCACCGATCGTCCAGGAGACGTCGGCGGCACCAGGCGCGGAACTCACCGAAGTGATCTCACCGGCGCCGGGAACGGTCACCGAGGGATCGACGACGCTTTCCAGGCTCTGGCCGAGGGCCACCTTGACCCGGGCGGTCTGACCGTTGAACGAGAGCGTCTGCACCTTGACGTTCCCGCTGATCGAGGTGAACACCTCACCGGTCTTCAGGCTCCAGTCGTACTGGGTCGTCCCGGGACTCGCGTCGAGCACCATCGACCCGCCCGTCTCCGAGGTGTCCGGGCGGGTGATGCGCACGCCCTTGGCCGGTCCGCGCCAGTTCGACGCCGCACGGGTGTCCCCGGCCGAGTCGCCGCGCAGCTCGACGAAGTACCGGACGTTGTTCGTCGGGTCGACGACGTTGAGGCCGTACGTGCCGTTCGCGGCGCGCACCGGCAGGGCGGCGATGTCGTACACGCCGCTCGCGGTGACGGGCTTGATGCCACCGCTCACCACCCCGAGCCGGTACTGGTGGGCGACACCGAGGTTGCCGTGCCCGACGTCGGAACCGCTCTCGGACATGACGTCGAAGAGGTCGCCGTAGGAGACGCGCTGCATGGTGCAGTTGGGGCACCCGCACGCGGAGTTGCCGGCCCTGACGTCCGCCGATGCGGCGCAGTACACGGCGTTCGCGTGGCCGAGCGACATGTTGTGGCCGAGCTCGTGGGCCCACAGGGAGGACTGGACGTCGGTGACGTACAGCTGCCCGGAGGAGTTGACGCTGGAGCCGATGGTGCCCTGGCCGTAGGCGGCGCACGCCCCGGAGCTGAGCGCCCGGGCGGGCGTGACGATGACCAGGTGCTCTCGCGGGTTGTTCGCGTTGAACCCCGTCCTGGCCGCGGCCTCGCTCCACATGCCGAAGGGGTTCGAGCACGGCTGGGCGCTCTGGTACCAGTCCACGATCGAGCCGGCGAGGGTGAACGTCAGTTGACCGTCGGTCTGCGCGCTCCAGTAGCTAGACGCCGCTTGCAGCGCGGCCTCGACCTGCGCGCGCGTGAAGGGGGTGGCGTCCTGGGTCACGCCGGCCGGGACCGCCATGGCGATGCGCACGGTGTGCGGGGAGGCGGCGTTCCCCAGCTCGGGCCGGGGATCGTCGGCGGGCTCGACGTCGACGACGGACAGCACCTGCAGGACCTCGGCGTCGGCGTCGCGCACCCGCAGCTCGACGTCGGTTCCCGGCTCCAGGGCGGTCACCCGGGCGTCCGTCACCCGCTGGTACACCGACGGCTCGGTCTCGAGGTAGGTCTCGACGTCGCCGTGGCCGACGCCCGTCTCCGCGGCCAGCTTCACCACGGTGCCGTCGACCAGTTCTCCGGGGCCGGCCGCCTGGGCGGTGCCGGGCGGCAGCACGACGACAGCGGGCAGCACCGCTACCAGCCAGCCGAGCGATCGGCGCTTCTTCACCAGGACCTCCGAGGTCGACACGTCTCGGGGGTCCGTCGGCGCGGCCGTTCACCACTTGACGGACGGGTGGCCCGGTCGGGTGAGCTCTTTCCCCGGCCGGACGAACCACCTCGCCGGACAGGAGCGGGCACGCGCACGACCTGCTAGGGCTCCGGGGGCCCCAACCTCGCGGGACCGTTCACCCGGACGGGTGATCGGCGCCCGCTCGCGCACCGCTTCTGCTGAGATGAGGGGCGGACCTCGGGAGGCGCGGTGCGGGCTGGACGGACGGGTTCGGGGGCGCTGGCGCTCGCGCTGCTGGCGGGGTGCGCGGCACCGGGCAGCGGACCGGAACCAGCGGCACCGGCCGCGGCAGGAGGTCCCGTGGTCGCCTTCACCGGCCACACCCCCGGTACCGGCGGGGCGGTCCTGCTCGTGGTGGACACCGCCACCAGGGAGCAGCGGGAGGTCGCTCCGGAGTGGGCGAGCGAGCTGGCGTGGTCGCCGGACGGTGCGCGCTTGGCGTGGATCGGCTGGGACGACGTCACCGGGGGCGGTACAGCGCGGGTGGCCGGCCTGGACGACGAGGTGAGCGACCTGCCGGGCGGTGGTGACGTGCGCGGGCTGGCGTGGGCGGGCGACGGGACGCTGGCGCTGCTGCGCCGTCCCGCGGCGGGTGGGTTGCCGGAGCAGGACTGCGCGGTCCCCGACGCGCGCCGCGCCGTCCGGTTCGACGTGGTGCTGCACTCCCCCGACGGCGCCGAGCGGGTGCTGACGACGACGACCCCGACGGCGCGGAACCTGACGTGGTCGCCGGACGCGCGGACGCTGCTGTGGACGGAGGGCGGCCCGGACGTGTGCCGGGGCGCGGACTCGCAGGTGTTCCTCGCCGACGTGGGCAGCGGTGCCGTGCGGCGGGTCAGCGGGAAGTCGCAGCGCGCAGGGGGCCCGCAGTTCACCCCGGACAGCCGCACGGTGGTGCTGTCCAAGAGCGACGGCCTGGGCGCCGACCTGGTGCTCGTCGACGTGGCGTCGGCGACGTCGCGGCGCCTGCTGACCCCCGGGGTGGTCGAGCAGCGCCACGCCCTGTCCCCCGACGGCACCCGCGTCGCGGTCGAGCGCTGGGTCGAGGGCGACCGGCGGTCGCGCATCGTGCTGCTGGACCTGCAGGCGCGCGTGGTGCGCGACGTCGCGCCCGCGTTCGGCCTGACCGACGTCATCGCCTGGTCGCCCGACGGGTCGTTCCTGGCCGTGGCCGGCGCGGTGGTGACGCCGTCGTGCGAGGACCCGTGGTGCGACGTGGCCGGCGCCGACCCGGCCGTGTGGCGGGTCGGGCTGGACGGGGAGGTGAGCGTGCTCAGCGAGGACTCCTCGCTGGGGACAGACGAGCTGGTGTTCGCGCCGTGGTGGCCGGCCGGACCGGCGCTGGAACGGCGGGAGCGGGTGGTGGACGGACAGCGGCTGGGCAGGGTCGACTGACCAGGTGCGGCGGGGCGGTGGTCACCGTCCTGTCACCGGCCGCACGAGGAGGGGCCGGTGACAGGACGACCGGTCAGGGCGTGAAGCTGGTGACCGCAGCGGCCCCAGGCATCTGGTTGTACGCGTTCCACTGGACGACGTACAGCGGCTGACCGGCGGTCAGGTTCCTGTTCCGCAGGTCGTAGCTGAAGCTGCCCCCGGCGGGCACGTACCCGCCACCGACGTACGCACCCGTCGCCGTACGCACCTCGACGAGGCTGTCGGTGCTCGGTGCGTCACCGGAGAGGACACCCCCCACGACGCTGACGTTCGTCGGAGCGGCACCTGCGCGAGCGGTGCTGTTCGAGATGACGGCAGGGTCCACTCCCCAGGTGTTGACGGGTCGGCCGCCCACCGTCACCCCGCGGAAGACGCGGACCTGGAAGGCGCTGCCGCCGTAGATGTACGGTCCGCCGTTCGTCAGGACGAGGTCGTTGCCGTCGACCGTGATCGTCGTTCCCGGGGAGGCGCTGTAGAAGGTCTCGTACCCGTTGGCGGCGAAGTAGACGGCGGCGGCGGCGTCCTGCAGGACGGGCGGGGCGGGCAGGGTCAACCGTACGGAGTCCCCTGGGTCGAGCCGGCCGTCCGCGACCGCCGTGAAGTCCGCGGAGGTCGGGGCGACCCCGAGCTCCACCGGAGGCAGCTCGGGAAGAGACGTGGAAGTCGTGACGGCTCCCGCTGCGGCGTCCTGGTTGCGGGCGACGACGTCAGCGCTGTATTGGCCAGGAGCCAGCGCGCTGAAGATCGCTTCGCGGGCACCAGCCGCAGAGATGGTCCGCGTCGTCGGCTGAGCCCCCGGGGGAGACGTCCGGGTCAGCGTCACCTCGTACTCGTCGACACCTCCCGACCCAGGAGCGGCGAGCGGCGCCTCCCACGTCACCCTGATCGAGCCGTCGGTCTGCCCGGCAGAGACCGCTGACGTGACCACCTGCACGTTCCTCACCGCACCGGGCGCCGCCTCGGGAGTGCTGTTGCTCACGAGGCGGCCGCTGAAGCCGGCCACCCGGTTCGCGGCGCGGTCCTGCAGCGACCCCGTCTGCGGCGGGTCGTAGGCGATCGTGACGACCTGGCCGTAAGCGACGGGCGCGGCCAGGACCAGGGAGACCGAACTCTGGAGAACTGTTACTCCCGTCACCTGCACCGGTTGCGAGGACTGCAGGTCGGGACCGGCCGACACGGTGAAGGCCTGCGGCGCGGGTGTGCTGGTCGCGAGCAGCGGTTCGTCGAAGGTGAGCTGCAGCGCGGTCCCGTCCACGACGGCTGTGGTCAGCGTCGGCGCGGTCCGGTCGACGGGCGTACTGGGCGGCGGTGTCGGAGTGGGTACCGGGGTGGGCGCTGGTGTCACCGGCGGACTCGGGACGGGTGCATCGGCGGCGGTCGCGGCGGCAGCCACGACGTCCTGCCCCACTGCACCCGACCCGCCGAAGACGAGAGCCTCCCCGGTGAAGCGGTCGGCGTTGTCGGTCAGGTAGGTCTCCGTGGCCGCACCGAGCGACTGCGGCGAGGACGCGAGCAGCAGCGGCGCTTGGCTGCGGGCGAGGATCGGGCCCGCCACGAGGGCGTCGGCCAGATCGCCCCCAGAGCCCAGCGCGAGACCGAACCCGGTACCCGAGAACCCTCCGCGATCGGTGGCGAAGTCGGCGACGGCGACGGCGGTGTCGTAGCGGTCGCCGCCCTGCAGGCGGGTCTCGGCACCCAGTTCCCGAGCAGTGGCGTCGCTGACGGCCGCCGTCCCGCCGAGGACGACGACCTCGGCGTCGGGCCAGCGCTCCAGGGCGTCGCGAGTGGGTGCAGGAACGTCGTCCCTACCGGTGAGCAGGATCGGCCAGCCGTTGGCCGCGGCCATCGGGGAGGCGGCGGCGGCGTCGGCAGCGCCGCCCCCGGCCGCGACGAAGACGACCTCGGGGGCGCCGTCGTCCGCGACGAGTTCCGTCAGCTGCGCGGCGGTGTCGTAGCGGTCGCTGCCCGCGGCGCGCTCGACCGTGAACGACTCCTGCAGCAGGGTGGCCACCTCGGCGCTGACGGCGTTCTCGCCCCCGGCGATGACGACGCGGGTGGCGCCGAGCCGGCGCAGTTCAGCGATGGTCTCGCTGGTGATGGTGTCGCGGGCGGTCAGCAGGACCGGCGAGTCGTAGCTGCCCGCTAGGTAGGAGGCCGACAGGGCGTCGACGGTGGAGGTCCCGCTGGCTAGCAGGACCGTGCGGTCCACGGCCGGGGAGAACGTGCTCGCGGACGCCTGGACCGCGGTGGCGTAGCGGGACGCACCCTCCACCCGGGTGATGGTCAGGCTCGGCGCCGCTGATGCCGGAGGGGTGGCCAAGCCGACGAGGACCAGGGCCGCGGTGGAGGCGATCGCCGTCCGACGCATCGCGGGGACTGCTGCGCCCGGCCAGGCTCCCCGGCCGACGCGTCGTCGGGCGGGTGGAGGGACTGGGGCGAGGGACGGTCGGACGAGGCGTCGTTCGTTGTCCACGAGAACTCCCGGAGCATGAGGCGGTTCAACCGTCCTACCACGCGACGTAGCACCCTGAACACCGTCAGCTACTGAGTGGTATCAGTACGTTCACCGCTCCCGGGGTGAGAGGGACACCGCTCGGCGCTGGCCTCCGACGGTGTCGGAGGCCTCGCCCCGGAGGGACGAGCACCCGCGGGGATCGCGGACCACGCAGCGGGACGTGAAGCGCGCGCACTGCGTGATGCCGCACCGGTTGCTGATCTGACCGACGTCATCCTCCGGTCGCCCAGCTGGATCTTCCGGCGGTCGCCGGACCGGTCGGGATCGTTGAGCGCAGGTGAACGCGAAGGCCCGTGGCGAGACGTGGCCGGCGCAGACCGACCGTGTGGCAGATGAGGCTGGACGGGCGGGTGGACGTGCTCAGCGAGGACTCCTCGCTGGGGACCGAGCGGTTGGTGTTCGCGTCGTGGTGGCCCATCGGGCGGGCGGTGGAGCGGCAGGAGCCGGCGCGGGAGTCCCACCGGGAAGCGTTGAGGTGCAGCCGACGTCTGCGCTCTTGACCACGAGGCTGCACCTCCAACGCACTGGAGCCCCGGACCAGGAAGTCCGGGGCTCCAGCGGTGTCGAACCATCAGGAGGTCGACATCACCGACGTCAGCCGATGGTCAGGTCCACACCCGCACCGGCCGCCAGGCTGAGGCGGTTACCCGCGACGTCCGTGACACCCGAGGTGTTGACGATCGTGGCCGGGTAGGCCACACCCGCGACGTCCCCGGCGGTCACGACGGTCGGAGCGGCGGTCACGGTCACCGTCAGGACCGTGTTGGCCGCGGCACCGGCGTTCGGGCCGGCCGGGGTCGCCGGGACGGCCGCCGCGTTGAGGGACACCGTGGCGTTGGTGCCGACCACGAGGTCCGCGACGGACGAGCCAGCCACCGTGCCGTCGGCCACCCGGATGACCGAACCGGCGGCCGGCAGGGCCAGTGCCTCGTCGGCGCGGACGGTGAAGACGTCACCGGCGTCGAGGATGCCGGAGAAACCGGCGTCCGTGACCAGCGTGGTTGCAGTCGCGACCGGGCCAGCCGTGTCGGCCGCCGGAGCGGTCGAGGCGACGGTCGTGCTGGCAGCGGAGAAGGCGCTCTGCTGTCCGTCGTTCACCACGGCGGCGCGGTACTGGTAGCTGCCGACCGCCACGTCGTTGTCGGCGTACTGGAAGCCAGCAGCGACGGAGTCGGCGTCGGTCGTCGGGGACGCGATGGTGGTGAAGGTGCCGACGACGCCGTTGGTGACGGTCGCGCGCTGGAGCACGACGTTGTCGATGGTCGCAGCCGCACCCGAGCCGCCGAGCGTCACCGTGACGGTGATGTCGTTGGCGGTCGCGGTCGCGGCCACCCCGGTGGGAGCGACCGGGTTGGCGTCGGTCAGGGCGAAGGTGCTCGCCGCGGTCGTCGCCGAGTAGGCCGCGCCGAAGGTGTCGCCAGCGGACAGGGCCGCCTCGAACTCGTCGAGGGTGGCCGGGACGCCGCCGATGCTGAAGGTGTCACCCGCCTTGTAGGTGAAGGTGGAGCTGGCCGCGTCGAACTGGTTCGCCGCCTTGTTCACCGAGGTGATGGCCGTGCTCGTCGCCACGGTCTGCGAGGTCGCCGCCGGGTTGACGTAGGTGACGGCGCCGCCGAGACCGAAGGCCTCGACCGGGTTGCCCTGAGCGTTGAGCTCGAGGCGCGGGCTCGGGCCACCGGCGGTCAGGGCCAGGCCCGCACCACCGTTGACGTAGACCACGGGGACGACCGACTCGGTCGCAGCGCCGTCGACCGTGAAGGTGATCGAGCCGTTGACCGGGTTGGCAACCGCCGAAGTGGTCCCGGGGGAGGTAGCCGTACCCGGACCGGTGTTGGTGACCGGCGCACCACCGTTGACGGAGGTCAGCGCGGCGCCGACAGTGCCAGGGGCAGCGAGGTAGTTGCCGCTGACCTGCTGGCCGTTGGCGCCGTCCGGGTTGGTCGACGTCACGCCGACAGGGGTGCGGTCGATCGCGAAGGTGGTGAGGCCACCGACGACCGAGATGTTGCTGGCCGCGACCAGGGTGACGCGGTACTGGGTGGCGTCGGTCAGACCCGTCACCGTGTAGGTGCGGTCGTCCGCGGTCGGCGTCGTGCCGCCCTCGTTGGCGAGGGTGAGCGTCGCCGCGGTGTTCGGGGCGACCGCGAGGGAGTTGAGCGCGTCGGTCACGGTCTGACCGGCCTCTTCGGCCTCCGCGATGACCGACGGCGCGATTGCGGCGGAGCCACCGAAGGCGGCGGCCTCGACGAGGGTCGCGGCGTTGTCGGTCAGGTAGCCCTCGGCAGCCGCACCGAGCTGGGTGTTGCTCTGCGTCAGCAGCAGCGGGTACCCGAGCGTGCCCAGCCACTGCGAGCTGACCAGCGCGTCCGCGGAGTTCTGGATGTTCGCGGCGATGTCGCCACGGGCGATGCCGACGCCGGCGTTGGAGAAGCCGAGGTTGGCGACGGCCTCGTTGGCGATCGCGACCGCGGTCTCCTGGCCGGAAGCGCCGGAGATGCGCTCGTTGACCGTGAAGCCGGCGGCCTCGAGGTCCGTCTCGACCTGGGTCGGAACAGCGGCGGTGCCACCGAGGACGGTGACCTCGGTGATGCCGGCGGCCTCGACGGTGTCGATCCAGGACTGCGGGACGGCGCCCGGCACGGGCAGGATCGGCACGCCGTTCGCGTAGGCGATCGGGCCGGCGGCCAGGGCGTCGGCCGGGTTGCCGAACGCGCGGACCAGGTAGGCCGACGTCGGCGCGTCGTCGCCGGCGGCCAGCTCGGCCAGGACGTCCAGCGAGGTGGCGACGCGGTCGGAGCCCGAGAGGCGCTCGACGGCGTAGCCGTCGCCCTCGAGGGCAGTCTCCTGCGCGGCGCTGACGGCGGCGGTGCCACCGACGATCCAGACGTTCTCGACGCCCAGGTCCTCGAGGGCCGCGGCGGTGGTCGCGTTCAGCGAGCCGGCGTCGGTCAGCAGGACGGCGGCGCCGACCTCACCGGCGACAGCGGCGGCCGACAGGGCGTCAGCGGGACTGTAGGCGTTCACCAGGACGGCGTTGGTGGTGCCGGTCTCGAAGGTGGCGCCGGCGATCGCGGCGGCAGTGGCGAAGCGGTCCGCGCCGGCCACCGGGGTGACCTCGAAGCCGGGGAGCGCCGAAGCGGAAGAAGCGGAGAAACCAACGGTGGTGAGCCCGACCAGAGCCGCAACGCCGGCCCCGATACCACGCCGGCGCAACCGGGAGGTTGCTGCGGTCACGATTGCCTCCAAGGCAGTGTGAAGTGATGTTTCCCCCCCTGGGGGGCCGGCTCGTACGAGCCTGCGTCGCCGTCTCGCCCGCTACTCAGCGGAGTCCCCCGGTGACAGAGACGAACGTACACGAGAGTCACATCAGCAACACCAGGAGTGACGATCAGATCTCGGCTCCTACGGCGTGTCGCAAGCGCGACACGCTGCGTGACCTGCGGTTTTGTGTCCGATGTGTAAAAGTCACAGTTCGGTAACACGCGATCTCCACGGGCTCCGCAGCGTGCAGTCACCCGGACGGACTAGTCACAGGGGATGGAGTCACCGGTCGTGCGGGGGTCCGGACGGGTGGGGTGCGTGTGGGTGACACGGGTCAGGGGCCGATCCGGGGGACGTTCCGGCGGGCTCGTCGCGGTGAGTGACGGGGAGGGTGAGAGAGGTGGGGCTGAACGTGGTGGTGGGGTGAGGGCCGCAGCGCTCCCAGGACGGCCCCACCACGCCGCCGTAGGCTCCGGGACGTGCAGCGACCGGGAGGCATCGCGTGAAGCTGGCCGTCCTCGGCGGGGGCGGGTTCCGCACCCCGTTCGTCTGGCAGGCGCTCCTGCGCGACGACGGCGACCCGCGCGTCGACCACGTCGTCCTCCACGACACCGACCCCGCCCGCCTGGCCGGGATGCGCACCGTCCTCGACCAGCTCGCCCGCGGCTTCGCCCGCCCGCCCGCGCTGGAGACCACCACCGACCTGGACACCGCCCTGCGCGGCGCCGACGTCGTCTTCTCCGCCGTCCGCGTCGGCGGGCTCGCCGGCCGCGTCGCCGACGAGCGCGTCGCCCTCGACCTCGGCGTCCTCGGGCAGGAGACCACCGGCCCCGGGGGCCTGGCCTACGCGCTGCGCACCGTGCCCGTCGCCGTCGACGTCGCCCACCGCGTGCGCGAGCTCGCCCCCCGCGCGCTCGTCCTGAACTTCACCAACCCCGCCGGCCTCGTCACCGAGGCCATGCAGGCCGTCCTCGGCGAGCGCGTCGTCGGCATCTGCGACACCCCCTCCGGCCTCGGCCGCCGCGTCGCCCGCCTCCTCGGCCACGACCCCGGCGACGTCGAGCTCGACTACGTGGGCCTGAACCACCTCGGCTGGCTGCGCCGCGTCCTCGTCGACGGCCGCGACGTCCTGCCCGCGCTCCTCGACGACGACGCCCTCCTGGCCCGCCTGGAGGAGACCGCCCTCTTCGGCGCCGGCTGGCTGCGCACCCTGCGCTGCGTCCCCAACGAGTACCTCTACTACTGGTACCGCGGCGCCGAGGCCGTCCGGACGCTGCGCGAGGCCCCCCGCACCCGCGGCGAGGACCTGCTCGCCACCCAGCGCGACTTCTTCACCGCCCTGCCCGCCGCCGGCGAGCGCGCCGCCGACCTGTGGCGCGCCACCGCCCTCGCCCGGCACGCCACGTACATGGCCGAGGCGAAGGACGGGCACGTCGCCGAGGGCCACGACGGCCCGCCCGAGACCGACCCCGACCAGCAGGGGTACGCCGGGGTGGCCCTCGCCGCCGTCGCCGCCGTCGCCCGCGACGAGAGCGCCCGGGCGGTCCTCGACGTCCGCAACGGCGGCACCGTCGCCGGACTGCCCGAGGACGCCGTCGTGGAGGTCCCCGTCGTCCTCGACGCCCGCGGCGCCACCCCCGTCGCGCTGCCGCCGCCGGACCTGCACCAGCTCGGGCTGATGGCCCAGGTCAAGGCCGTCGAGCGCCTGACCATCGAGGCCGCGCTCACCGGCGAGCGCGAGAGGGCCGTGCAGGCGTTCGCCGTCCACCCCCTCGTGCGGGACCTCGCCACCGCGCGCGCCCTCGTCGACGGCTACGTCCAGCGGATCCCCGAGGTCGCCGCCGTCCTGCGGCGCTGACCCCCCGCCGGATCCCCCGCCGGACCGCCCGGCCGGGTGACAGCGGTCAAGCCGTCACCTCGTCGAACCGATGACCGCACCATGGCCACCGCTCCCTCACCGCTGCCCGCGCACGCGGGCCCCGCGGTGGCCTCCCCCCTGTACGCGGCGCTCGGCGCCCTCCTCGCCCTGCTCGCCCTCACCCGCGGCGGGCACGTCGAGGTCGTCCTCGTCGCCAGCGGCGTCGCCGCCCTCCTCACCACCGCCGCCGCCCTCGTCCTGCTGCGCGCCGGCACCAACTCCCGCGCCTACGCCGCCGCCGGCGCCGCCTGGGGCACCGCCGTCGCCCTCGCCGGCACCTGGCCGCACACCGACGTCGCGGGCCTGTCCCTCGCGCAGCTGCTCGTCGCCGCCGGCACCCTCGGGCCCCTGCTCGTCGTCCTGCGCCTGCTGCGCGACGCCCGCGCCGGCACCGACGACCCGCCGCTGCTCGTCGACGCCCTCATGCTCGCCACCGCCCTGGCCACCGTCGGCTGGGACGCCTTCACCCGCAGCGGCCACCACGGCGGGACCGGCTGGACCGCCTCCACCGTCCTCACCCTCACCGCCACCGCCCTGCTCGCCGGCTCCGCCACCGCCCTCGCCGTCGAGCACCCGCGCCTGCGCGCCGCCGCCGTCGGCCTCAGCCTCCTCGGCGTCGGCACCGCCCTCACCGGCATCTGCTTCCACCACGAGCGCGCCACCGCCCACGTCGCCGTCGTCGCCGCTCTCGCCGGCGGCACCGCCGGGCTGCTCCTGCTGCCGCGCGCCGGGATCGTCCAGCACGGCGGGGAGGCCGCCGCCCGCGCCGCCCGCCGCCTCGAGACCGCCTCCCTCGTGCCCGGGCCGATCCTGCTCGTCGACCTCGTCCTGCTCGTGCTGTCCCCGCGCAGCGACCCGGTCCTGTTCGCCCTCTACATCAGCGTCCTCGTCGCCTACACCGTGCGGCACGCCGCCACCGCGCGCGCCGTCGACCGCAGCTACCGCGCGCTGCGCGAGCGCACCTTGCGCGACGAGCTGACCGGCCTCGGCAACCGCACCGCCCTGCAGGACGCCCTCACCCAGCCCGACCGCGAGCAGGCCCTCGTCCTGCTGGAGCTCACCGGTCTCGACGACGTCAACGACGTCCTCGGCGTGCGCTCCGGCGACGCCGTCGTCCGCGCCGCCGCCGACCGCCTCGTCCGCGTCCTCGCCGGCCCCGGCGGCACCGCCTACCGCACCGGCCGCGACGAGGTCGCCGTCCTCCTGCCCGGCGGCACCGCCGACGCCCTGCGCCACGTGGACGCGCTCGCCGCCGCCGTCGCCGAGGCCCCCGCCGCCGTCGACGGCGCCGCCCGCTTCCCCCTGCTCGCCACCGCCGGTGTCTCCAGCTGCCCCCTGGACGCCCCCGGTGACCCGATGGCGCCGCTCGTGCGCGCCGACATCGCCCTGCGCGACGCCCGCCGCCTCGGCCCCGGCGGCGTGTCCGTGTACTCCGGCGACGTCGCCGCCGCCCACGCCCGCCGCAGCCTCCTGCGCGAGCGCCTGTCCGTCGCCGTGCGCGACGGCCTCGTCGCCGTCCACTACCAGCCCGTCGTGTCCTTCACCACGGGCCGCGTCGCCAAGCTGGAGGCCCTCGCCCGCTGGGACGACCCCGTCCTCGGCCGCGTCAACCCCGCCGAGTTCGTCGCCGTCGCCGAGGAGTCCAACCTCGTCGTCGCCCTCGGCGAGCACGTCCTGCGCACCGCCGTGCGCGACGCCGCCGCGATCGGCGTGTTCGACGCCGGCGTCGGCCTGGCCGTCAACGTCTCCGTCGTGCAGCTGCAGTCGCCCGGGTTCGCCGACGTCGTGCGCGACATCCTCGCCGCCCACGACGTCGACCCCGCCCTGCTGACCCTGGAGCTCACCGAGTCCGTGTTCCTGGACACCGACTCCCCCGCCGAGCGCGTCGTCACCGAGCTGGCCCGGCTCGGCTGCCGCATCGCCATCGACGACTTCGGCACCGGCTACTCCGCGTTCGGCTACCTGGGGCGCCTGCCCGTGCACGTGCTGAAGATCGACCGCTCCCTCACCCGCTCCGTCACCGAGGACGGCACCGGCCAGTCCGTGCTCACCTGCGTCGTCGACCTCGCCAACCGCCTCGGCCTGACGACGGTCGTCGAGGGGGTCGAGACCGCCGAGCAGGCCGCCGTGTGCCGGTCCGTGGACGCCCCCCTCGGGCAGGGCTGGCTGTACGCGCCGGCCGTGCCGCTGACCGACGTGCCCGCGCAGCTCGCCCGCGTCCACCCCGTGCCCGGGAGCGCGCAGCCGGTGGCGGGTTGACGTCTTCCCCGGCCACGACCCCCGCGCCAGACTGACCGTGTGCGCGGCCGCGTGCTGGTGGTGCGTCTCGTGGCGCTCCTGCTCGCTCTGAGCTGGCTGGTGTTCCCCGGGTTCGGCCTGATCGACCTCAGCGTGACCTGGGACCCGGGTTGGGACGTGGTGCTCGAAGCCGGCTGGGGGTTGTTCTTCACGATCTTCGTCGGCACCTCGTTCGTCGCGGTCGCGGTCGTACCGCGGCGCGCCGAAGCCGCCCTCGCCCAACTGGGGTGCGCGACGCTCGCGCTGGTCGTCGCGGCAGCCCTCAGCGCAGACGTCCCCGCGCTCGTCCTGACGGCCGTCCTCGCCGTGCAGGTGGCGCTGGTGGCTCGGACCGGCCTCACCCCGCTCCCGCGCCCGGTGCGGTGGGAGTGGGACGCGCCCCTGACGGCCGTCACCGCCGTGGCCGCACCAGCCTGGCTCGCGTACGGCTGGCAGATGGCCGGCGCCGACCGGCGCGGTGTCCCGACCGACGAGATCACCGTCGGGGTCAACCACTACGCCGTCCAGGCCGCCACCGCCTTCGCGCTGGTCCTCGTGCCGGCGCTCGCCAGCTGCTGGCCCCGCGGTCGACGGTTCACCGGTACGAGCACCGCCCTCGTGGCCGCCTACCTCGGACTCATCGCCTACGCCTGGCCCGGCGAGGAGGGAGGGTTCGGGGCTGCCTGGTCCCTCGCCGCCATGACGTGGGCGCTCGTCGTCGCTGTGCTCACCTGGCGCCCCACCCCCCGACCGCGGGTCAAGCTCGTCCCCGCACCCGCCGATACCTCCTGAGCACCAGGAGGGAGGGGCATGCACGCGCTCACGTCGCTGCGGCGCCGTGCCACCGCGCCCGCGGTCGTCACGCTGCTGTTCGCGCTGACCTACGCCCTCGCCGTCGTCGCCGGCCGCGCCACCCGCCCCGAACAGGGCGCCCTGGCGCTGCTGTGGCCCGCCAGCGGCGTCGCCCTCCTGTGGCTGCTGCACGTGCGCTCCCGGCGGTGCCTGGCGCTGGCCACCGCCCTGCTGCTCGTCCTCACCGGCCTGCTCAACCAGGCCACCGGCCTGCCCGCGCTCGCCGCGTGGAACATCGCCGCCGCCACCACCGTCCAGGCGCACGTCGTGCTGCGCGTGCTGCGCCGCCTCGCCCCCCGCGGCCTGCGCCTGCAGCGGGCGCGCGCGCTGTGGGTGCTGCTGCTGGCCGCCGTGGCCGGTTCCGCGGTCGGCGCCGTCCTCGCCGCACCGGGGAACGCCGTCCTGCTCGACCGCGACCCCGCCCACCTGGCGCTGCAGTGGTTCGCGCGGCACGTCTCCGGCACCACGATCGTCGCGGGGATCGCCCTCGCCCTCGACCGGCGCCGCGGCGGCGGCCACTCCGCGGCGCGCTGGTTCGAGTACGTCGCCGTCATGACGACCGCCACCGCCGGGTCCCACGTCCTGTTCAACGTGCTGCACAAGGAGACGCTGACGTTCGTCGTCGTCCCCGTCGCCGTGTGGCTCGGCATGCGCACCAGCGTGCGCGTCACGGCGTGGACGATGACCGGGGTCTCGTGCTTCCACCTGCTCATGGCGCGCGCCGGCGCCGGGCCCTTCGGCGGCCTGCCGCTCGTCGAGCGGGCCGTGGCCGTGCAGCTGTTCCTGCTCGTCGTCACCGTCCTCGCCCTCGTCCTCGCGCTGCACCACGACGAGCGGCGCCAGCTCGTCGCCGGTCTGCGGCGCGCCAGCGGCGTCGCGGAGGAGCAGATGCTGCTGCTGTCCACCGTCTTCGACCGCGCCCGCGACGCCCTCACCGTGTGCGCGGCCGACGGCACCGTCCTCATGCACAACAGCGCCGCGCAGGACCTCCTCGGCGACGTGCCCGCGGACGTGCGCGCCGCCGTGTGGACGCGCTTCACCAGCCTGGAGCGCCCCGACGGCACCCCCTACGGGCGCGAGGACCGGCCCCTGGTGCGGGCGCTCGCCGGTGAGCACGTCGACCACGTCGACGTCCACGGCACGCTGCCCGACGGTGGCCGGGTCGTCCTCGACGTCACCGTCCACCCCCTGCCGCCGGCGCCCGGCGCGGCCTGGTCGCGCGGCGCCCTCATGTCCGCGCGCGACGTCACCGCCGAGCGCGCCGCCCACCGCGCCGTGCGCGAGTCGCGCGACCTGTTCGCCGGCGTCCTCGACGCCGCCACCGAGGTCGCCATCGTCGTCTGCGACGTCGACGGCCGGATCGTGCTGTTCAACGGCGGCGCCCACCGCCTGCTCGGCTACACCGCCGAGGAGGTCCTCGGCCGCACTCCCCTGCTCTGGTACGACACCGGCGAGGTCGAGGCCCGCGCCGACGAGCTGGGCGTCGAGCCCGGGTTCGACGTGTTCACCGCCGTCCCGCGCCGCGAGGGCTCCGAGACGCGGCAGTGGACGCACGTCACGAAGGACAGCCGACGCCTGCAGGTGTCCCTGTCGGTCAGCCTGCTGCGCGACGGCGCGGGAGAGGTCATCGGCGCCATCGGCGTCGCCACCGACGTCACCGCCCGCCTGCAGGCCGAGGCCGCGCTCGTGCACCGCGCCCACCACGACGCCCTGACCGGCCTGCCCAACCGGGTCCTGCTGCACGAGCGGCTCACCACCGCGCTGCGCGCCGCCCGCGAGGGCACGTCCGTCGGGCTGGTGGCGATCGACCTCGACGGGTTCAAGCACGTCAACGACTCCGCCGGGCACGCCGCCGGCGACGACCTCCTGCAGGCCGTCGCCGACCGGCTGTCCCTGTGCGTGCGCGGCGACGACACCGTCGCCCGCCTCGGCGGCGACGAGTTCGCCGTCCTGTGCCCGGCCGCCTCCCGCGACGACCTGCGCGGCGTCGCCCAGCGCGTCCTGGCCGCCCTGCAGGCCCCCTTCACCCTGGACGCCGGCACGTTCCACGTCGGTGCCAGCATCGGCTGGTCCGTCGCCGGCGCCGACGGCCCCGCCGTGGAGGAGCTGCTCCAGCAGGCCGACGAGGCCATGTACGCCGCCAAGCGCGACGGCAAGAACCGCGCCTACGGCTACGACGTGCGCGACCGCGCCCGCGCCGAGCGCGCCGCCGTCCTGCTGCCGCAGCTGGCCGACGCCCTGCGGCGCGGGGAGTTCCGCCTGCACGGGCAACCCGTCGTCGACCTGGGCAGCGGCGCCGTCGTGGCCGTGGAGACCCTGCTGCGCTGGCAGCACCCCGAGCGCGGGCTCCTCGCGCCGGGCGAGTTCCTCGACGTGCTGGAGTCCAGCCCGTTCATGCCGGCCGTCGGGCGCCACGTCCTGCACGAGTCGTGCCGGATGGCCGCCGGGTGGTCCGCGGCCCTGGGTGCCGACGCCCCCGCCGTGCACGTCAACGTCTCCGCGCGCCAGCTGGAGGCCGGCACGTTCCTGTCCGAGGTGCGCGGCGCGCTCGACCGGTTCGGCCTCGACCCGCACCTGCTCGTCGTCGAGCTCACCGAGACCCACGCCGCGCACATCACCGAGTCCCTGCGCGGGGACCTGGAGGACCTGCGCCGCCTCGGGGTGCGCGTCGCCATCGACGACCTCGGCACCGGGTACTCGGGGCTGGCGCGGCTGACGGAACTGCCCGTGGACGTGCTGAAGATCGACCTGCAGTTCGTGCGGGGGATGCTCACCGACCCCAGCTGCGACGCCGTCGTGCGCGCCGTGCTGAGCATCGGGCAGGCGCTCGGCACGACCGTCGTCGCCGAGGGCGTGGAGACGGCCGAGCAGGCCGACCGGCTGCGCTCCTACGGCGCCGACACCGGCCAGGGCTGGCTGTTCGGCCGCCCCGTGCCCGAACCCGACCTGCTCGCCGCCCTCACCGCCCAGCCCGCCCCCACCGCCTGACCCGCTCCCTCCGTGATCTTGCTGGAAAACCTGCGAGATCACGGAGGGAGGAGGGCGGTGCGGCTGAGCGCTCCCGGGCCCGAGGAGTTCCGGGAACGAGAACTCCCGGGAACGACGAACCCCGCCGCGGTCTCGCGGGGCAGGACCCTGCGAGACCCCGGCGGGGTGAGGTCGGCTCAGAGGCCGAGCTTGCCCTTCAGGCCGTCGACGGCGCCGCCCAGGCCGCCGCCGGCGCCCTGACCGCCGGAACCGCCGGTGAAGGCGGACAGCAGTTCCTGCGGGCTGACGCCCAGCTTGCTCAGCAGGTCGCCGTGCTGCTCGGTGTCCACCTGACCCGGCAGTTCCTGGTCGGCCTGCTGCGTGCGCTGGTCACCGCCGCCGAACTTGTCGGCCAGCAGCTTCAGCACGAACTCCTTGGGGATCTGCACTACTGCTCCTCTCGTCGCGTCTCCGGCGCGTCGACGTGGGTCCGCTCGCGGCGGACGACGGCCTCGACCGTCTCCTCGCCCGCGACCTCCACGACGCGCACCCGGACCCGCTCCACGGGTTCGACCCGCACCGAGACGACGGGGACCTCCTCGTGCAGCACGAGCTCCAGCTCGCGCGGCCCCGCGTCACCGCCGTCCACCCCGTCGCCGACCTCGGCGACGGGCTCGTGCGCCAGGACGAGCTGCTCGACGCGCACCGGCACCTGCACCGTGCGCACCTCCTCGACCACGCGCTTGACGATCCGCACGCGCTCGCGGGGGACGCGGCGGGTCGAGACGACCAGCCGCTCCTCCGACAGGACGACCTCGACCTGCTGGTCCCAGTCGTCGCGCGTGCCGGTGCCCCCCGCGGGGGGCACCGGCTCCGCGGTGCTCAACTCAGCGCCGGTCGCGATCGGTCGTGGCCTCGGTGCCGGCGTCGAGGTCGATCTTCTCCTCGCGCACCTCGGCCTCGACCGTCTCCTGGCCCGTGACCGTCTCGGTGCCCAGCCGCACGCGCTCCACCGGCTTCGTCTCCTTGGCGACGACGGGGCGCTCCTCGTGCAGCGTGACCTCGTGCTCCTCCTCGGTCAGGTCGCCGCCCGACAGGGCCGCACCGCGGTTCGCCTCGGTGATCGGCTCGCGCTCGACGCGGACCTCCTCGTGGCTGACCGGCACCGTGCGCGACTCGGTCGTGCTCACGATGTGCTTGCGCAGGCGGGCGCGGCCCGTCTCGCGCTGCTCGGTGCCGACGCGCAGCTCCTCCTTGGAGCGCGTCATCGCGTCGTCGGTGTTCGGGCCCGAGGTGTCGTGGCCCTCGCCGCGCACGTGACCGGTGGTGCCCGCCACGCCCGCCGCACCGGTGGTGCCGGTGGTCGTGGTGCGGTCCGTGATGTCGCGGTCCGTGATGTCGCGGTCCGTCGTGGTGCGGTCCGTGACGTCGTGGTCCGTCGTGGTGCGACCGGTGGTCGTCGTGTCGGTGCGGCCGGTGGTGCCGGCCGTGCCGTAGGCGATGCCGTAGTACTCGTACAGGCCCTGCTCGTCGGCCTCGCTGAGGTGGGCGCCCGGGTCGTGGTTCGGGGCGTCCTTCACCTTGCTCTTGTCGAACGGCACGGTGATGGTGCCGTCGGACAGCGAAGCCCGGTCCAGCGGGATCAGCGAGACGTTGGAACCGAAGAGACCGGTCTTCACGGAGACCCACTCGGGGTCGCCGGTGCGGTCGTCCAGGTAGACCTCGTCCACCTTGCCGATCTTGTCGCCGTCCTGGCCCGTGACGGTGGCGCCGTACAGGTCGTCGATGGACGTCATCCCAGTGATCACAGTTCCACTACCTCCTGTTGCGTCCGGTGTGTTCCGGCGTGCGAGTCAAGGGGTACCCACCTGCGCCGGGCTCAACCCCCCTGCGGCGAGGAAATTTCTAGGTGGTCACAGAACGGTTGCGGGGCAACGGTTCCACGACGCGCGCTCCGGGTCGGGTCGCACTACCGTCGACCGCACCGAACCCGTGCACCGCGGGTTCCGCACCCAGGAGGACACGATGTCGAGCCCAGCGGGGCAGGAGCGCCCCCACGACGGCGGGCACCGTCCCACCCACGACGACCGCCCCGGCCGGCAGGCCACCACGGACCGGGCCCAGGACCGCCTCGGTGTCGAGCACCACGGAACCGATCGACGCAGCGTGGTCGAGCGTGAGCGCAACGCGTTCGGCGGGATCAAGCCGGGCTCGGCCTTCTTCGGCTGGCTCACCGCCACCGGCATGGTCGTCCTGCTGACGACCCTCGTCGCCGCCACCGGCACCGCCATCGGGCTGTCCAGCCAGGGCGGCGTCCAGGGCGCCGTCGACGCCGCCGCCCAGCAGGCCGGTGCGGACGCCGGCACCATCGGGGTCATCGGCGCGGTCGCCGTGCTCGTGGTCCTGCTCGTCGCCTACTTCTGCGGCGGCTACGTCGCCGGCCGCATGGCCCGCTTCGACGGCGCCAAGCAGGGCGTGGCCGTGTGGCTGTGGGCCGTCGTCATCGCCGTCGTCGTCGCCGTGCTCGCGGCCGTCGCCGGCAGCCAGTACGACGTCCTCGGCCAGGTCAACGCCTTCCCGCGCATCCCCGTCGACTCCGGGCAGCTGACCACCGGGGCGGTCCTGTCCGTGGTCGCCGCCGCCGTCGTCAGCCTCGTCGGCGCCGTCCTCGGCGGCGTCGCCGGCATGCGCTACCACCGCAAGGTCGACCGCGCCGGACTCGGTCGCTGACCCCTCCCCCACCCGGGGGGGGGGGGGGGGGGGGGGGGGGGGGGGGGGGGGGGGGGGGGGGGGGGGGGGGGGGGGGGGGGGGTGGGTGGGGGTGGGCGAGTGGGGGGTGGGGCGGGGGGGGGTGCGGGTGCGGTATC
>NZ_JBEUEI010000046.1:0-24571 GCF_041020755.1 Kineococcus terrestris
CCCCCTACGGGCGCGCCCGGCGGGGCCCCGGGGCCCCCGGCCGCCCCCCCGGCAGGCGGCGGGGCGGGTCAGCCCGTCGCGACGAGCTCGTCCAGGCGCACCTCCGGGTGCGCCCGGGCGAAGGCCCGCACCCGCCACACGTCGCTGAACAGGGCGAAGAGCGTGCCGTCCCGGGCCGCCGCCACCTCCGCGGCGCGGTCGGCGCGCAGCAGCTGCTCGGCCTCGGCGTCCACGACGCGGGCGACCGAGTACGGCAGCTCGTCGAGCACGACGGGCGAGCGGAACTCGTGCTCCATGCGGTGCCGGACCACGTCGAACTGCAGGTCCCCGACGGCCGCGAGCACCGGCTCCCCCTCGCCGCGGCGGGTGGACGTGAGCAGCCGGACGACGCCCTCGCTGTCCAGCTCCGCCAGCCCCTGGCGGAACTGCTTGCCCTGCGCGAGGTCCAGGGGACGCACGACGCTGAAGCGCTCGGGCGCGAACACCGGCAGCGGCGGGAAGGAGACGGCCGAGCCGTCGTGCAGGGTGTCGCCCACCCGCACGTGCTTGGCGTTGACGAGCCCGATGACGTCGCCCGGCCAGGCGTCGTCGACGGTCTGCCGGTCGGCGCCGAACACCGTCTGCACGTGCTTGAGCACCAGGGGGCGCCCGGTGCGGGCGTCCGTGACCGTCATCCCGCGCCGGAAGCGCCCCGAGCGGACGCGCGCGAAGGCCAGGCGGTCGCGGTGGGCGGGGTTCATCCCGGTCTGCGTCTTGAACACCTGGGCGGTGAAGCGGTCGCCGACCTCCACCGCTCCCCCGTCCGCGGTCGCGTGGCGGTGCGGGGCGGGGGCGACGTCCACGAGGGCGTCGAGGACCTGGGCCACGCCGATGTTCGCCACGGCTGCCGTGAACAGCACCGGGGTCGAGCGGCCGGCGAGGAACTCCGCCTCGTCGTGGTCGGCGCCGATCTCGCGCAGCAGCTCGTGCTCCTCCAGCGCCCGCGGCCACGCGTCCGGCTCGGCCTCGGCGGCCCGGTCCGCGCCGAAGCGGTGCTCCTCGGCGAGCGTCGCGCCGCCCGGGGCGCGCGTGTAGCGGACGTACTCCCCCGTGGCCCGCTCCAGCAGCCCGCGGAAGTCCCCGGCGACACCGACGGGCCAGGTGAGCGGGGTGGGGCGCATGCCCGTCACCTCCTCGACCTCGTCGAGCAGCTCCAGCGCCTCCCGGCCCGGGCGGTCCCACTTGTTGACGACCGTGATGACGGGCAGGCCGCGGTGGCGGCAGACGCCGAACAGCTTGCGGGTCTGCGCCTCCATGCCGCGGGCCGCATCGACGAGCATGACGACCGCGTCCACGGCCGTCAGCGCGCGGTAGGTGTCCTCGGAGAAGTCGGCGTGCCCGGGGGTGTCCACGACGTTGACGACGTGCCCGCGGTGGTGCAGCTGCAGCACCGCGGAGCTGATGGAGATGCCGCGGCTCTTCTCCATGTCCTGCCAGTCGGTGACGACGCCCGCGCGCCCGCCCTTGCCGTGGACGTGACCGGCCTGGCGCAGGGCGTGCGCGTGCAGGGCCAGCGCCTCGGTGAGCGTCGACTTGCCGGCGTCGGGGTGGCTGATGACGGCCGTCGTGCGACGGCGGGCGGCCTCGCGCTCGACGTCGGCGGCGTCGGCCGCCTCGGGCGCGGCGGGGCTCGTGCTCACGGCGGGGACCTCCTGGACGTGACGTGCGGCGGGGCGGGACGACGGTACGTGAGCCGCGCCGCTCCGCGGGCCGGCCGCCGCCGGCGGCGCGTCAGCCGACCGGCGCCGGTGACGTCGCCTCGGTCCCGTCGGGCGTGCGGCGCACGTGCCGGCGGGTCAGCAGGAACCACCACGGGACGACGATCCAGAACGCGGCCGCCATGCCCCACGCGGTGCCCACGGCCCCGAACAGGACCGCGCCCGCCGTCGAGAGCCCGATGAGCGCCACGGTGTAGACGGCGTGCAGGCGCATCGTGATCCGCGCGCCCTCGTTGGCGTACAGCAGCGCCGCCGGGCCCACCGACAGGGCCGCGCCGACCTGGCCGACGATGATCGGCACCAGCACCTCGCGGGTGCCCGACCAGGTCTCCGCCAGCAGCGCCTCGCCCACGGCGTCGGGCAGCACGAGGAACAGCGACCCCCACACCACCGAGACGAGCGAGACCATCCCCGAGACGCCGAGCGCCGCCAGCGTCCACGTGCGGTTCGTCATGCGCTCGCGCCGGCGCACCAGCTCCGGCACCGCGAACGACAGCAGCCCCGCCGACACGATGGTCGCCGGGACGGTGAGCATGTTCGCCCCGCGCAGCCCGCCCGCCGCGGCCAGGCCGGCCACGGCCGCGACGATGACGATCGCGATCTGCACCCCCGACTGCTGGAGCACGAACTCCGGCACGAGGTAGCGCGTCAGCGAGGACTGCTCGCGCACCCACGGCAGCGCCCGGGTCAGCTTCGGGCGGGTGCGCACCTGTGCCAGGCCCACGAACGAGGCGGCCACGGCGGCCCCGCCCCAGGCCAGCGTGAAGGCGAACACCGAGCCGACGTCCGAGAGGACCAGGACGGCCACGGCGGCCAGCTGCAGCACGCCCCACGTGGCGTCCAGCAGGCAGGCCGCGGCCGGCCGCAGCCGCGCGAACAGCACCTGCCGCCACGCGTCCTGCATCATCAGGCCCGGCAGGACGATGCCCAGGGCCACCAGCGACTGCCCCAGGACCGTCGGGAACGGCCCCAGCAGCCCGGCGACCACCAGGCCCGCGCCCAGCAGCAGGCTGCCGGTGAAGACGAGCCCCACCGCGGCGCCGCTGGCCCGGCGGAACTCGTCGTCGCCGGCGCCCGCGAAGCGCATCGCCACCGGCTGGGTGGCCACCGCCCGGAAGAAGCCCGTCAGCACGCTGAAGATCGCGAAGACGATGGCGAAGGAGCCGAAGTCGTCCTCGCTCACCGAGCGGGCGATGATGATCTGGACGAGGAAGTTGTTCGCGCTCGCGATCATCTGGTCGGCGATGTTCCACACGCCGCGCGTCATGCCCGCGCTGCGCAGCCTGCTCAGGCGTCCCACGTCGTTCCCCCCTCGTGCCGCCCCCCGCGGCACGTCACCGCCGCGCCGGGGCACGACAGGACTGCGCCGGCGCGCTCCGCGCCGGTGAGACTACTGGACGCGACCGCCGCTCAGGCCCGGTCCGGGGCGGCGTCACCCGAGGGGCCGAAGCGCTCCCGGAAGACGGCCGACCCCTCCGGGGCGTCGTCCAGCGTCATGCCGACGCCACCCTCGGGGACGTTGAAGTACGCCTGGTAGCGCACCCGCTCGGAGGCCACCACGTCGGCCATCTGGTCGATGAAGGCGGGGCTGTCGCCGCCGCCCTGGGTGTCGCCCTCGGCGACCATCGCCCACTCGGGGAAGCTGATCGGCTTGTCCACCGAGGCCGCGAAGTCGGCGACGTGCTGGACGCTGTTGACCTTCTCGCCCTTGGCCTGCCAGCGGGCACCCGGGTCGATCGGGGCGATGTAGGAGTCGTAGACGTCCACGCCGATGATGTCGACCCAGTCGTCCCCGGGGTACATGTCCTCGATGCCGACGGAGTTCTGCGGGCCCTCGGCGATGTTGAAGTCGATCTCGAAGTCCGAGCCGTCGACCTCCATCGCCATCACGGCGCGGCGGAAGTACTCCTTCCAGTCCTCGCGCTGCTCCTCGTCCTCGCCGATGTAGTGCGTCTCGTACCAGGTGCCGTTCATCTCCCAGCCCAGCCGGACGATCGAGCCGCCCAGCCCGACGTCGACGAGGTTGCGGCCGAAGGTGCGCCAGTAGTCGTCGTACTCGCCGGCCGCGCCGCGCGCCCGCCAGTCCGACGGCGGGTCCTTCGGCACCATCGCCGTGGAGATCACCAGCGTGTGCTCGTCGGGGTCGTCGGCCACCCAGCCGGCCCAGTCCTGCCCGCGCGGGGCGTCGATCGCGAACCACGGCCCCGTGATGGCGTTCCAGTCCGTCTCCGAGCCGAAGACGACGACGCAGTCCAGCGGCCGGCCCAGCCAGTCCTCGAAGTCGTCGGCCACCGAGACCGTGTGCGTCTGCACCCCGACCCACTTGGTGTCCAGCTGCGCGGCGGGCACGTGCGGGCGCGGGGTCCACGGCCGCGGCTGCGTGCGCTGCGGCTCGTCGTCGTCGGAGGCCAGCCACCAGGCACCGCCGCCGAGGAGGGCCGCGCCGCCCAGCCCGGCGCCGAGGAACCAGCGCCGCCGGTGCGAGCGCGGCCGCGGCGGCTGCCCGCCCGTCGCCGGTACCTGCTGTCGCGTCGTGTCCACCACTGCGCGGCTCGCCTCCCCCTCAGGACGGGGACCCCCCCGTCGTCGAACGTCGTCGCGCCTCCGCCGGCGGCGCCCCCCGGCACCGCCGTCCTCGCGGGGCGGCACTCGAAATCGTAGGCGAGTCGTGGACACCATGACGTGGCGTGAGAGTGGTCGATCCGGTCACATCGACCCGTCAGGAGCACCACGACCACGCACCGCGAGGACAGCGTCGACCCGGCGTGACGAGACGGGCGTGCGCGGGCCGTCCCCGCTGAGACGACGCTGAGACGGCGCCGCGCCCGCGACCCGATCGCCGCGCGGCGATCGGGTGACGATCGGGCGGCGGGGGCGACCGCGCCCCGGCCGCCTACAGTGCGGGCGTGGGACGGTTCGAGAACGTGGCCTCGCTCGCCGGCCCGGCCGCGGGCGCGGTCGCCGTGGACCTCGCGTGCGGCTCGGGCCGCACCACCCGGGCCCTGCTGGCGGCCGGCGCGGGCACGGTCCACGCCGTCGACGTCGGCTCCGTCCTCGACGACGACCTGCTGCTCGACCCGCGCGTGCGCGCCCACATCTCCTCCCTGACGGCCCTGCCGCTGGAGGACGGCACCGCGGACGTGGCCGCCTCCGTCAACGCCGTCGAGCACCTCGACGACGTCGACGCCCACCTGCGCGAGCTGCACCGCGTCCTGCGCCCCGGCGGGCGGGCCGTCCTGGCCCACTCCGACTGGGACACCGCGCTGTTCACCAGCGAGGACGACCAGCTCACCCGCCGGCTGCTCGACCGGTTCGTCGCGGCCGCGCCCGCCGCGGGCGCCGAGGTCGACGGCTTCGCCGGCCGCAAGCTCCTGCGCCACGCCGCGCGCAGCCCGTTCACCGTGGAGTCCGTGCACTCCTGGGCCGACCCGCACCGCCGCTTCGACGAGGGGTCGGTGGCCTGGAAGGTCGCCACCGCGGTCCTGGCCGCCGCCGGCGACGACCCCGACCTGGCACCGGTGGCCGCCGGCTGGGTCGAGGGGCTGCGCCGCACCGCCCGGGCTGGGCAGTTCCTCTTCACCGTCACCGACGTCGCCCTCGTGCTGCGCCGGGACTGACGCGCGGCCGCCGCGGGTGCGGAACCCGCCGGGCCGCCGCACGGTTGTCCCCTGCGCGGACCGCACCGGGTCCGCGCGACGATCAGGAGGAGGACGGCGTGGCCGGTCTGGTGGGCAAGATCTCGGCGTTCCTGGCGACCCCGCAGGGGCGGCGGGCGACGAGCGAGGCGACGCGGCGGCTGCAGGCCGCCGCCAAGGACCCGGCGACGCGCCAGAAGGTCGACGCGGTGGTCGGGCAGGTCCGCCGGCGCTTCAGCTCCGGTCCGCGCTGACGCCCGCGGGGCCCTCGCCGGGGTGCCCGGCGGGCGGCTCCCCGGCGGGCGGCTGGTCCGCGAGCGGTCGCTCCGCGGACGGCTGCTCGGCGGGCGGCTGATCGGCGGGCCGCGTCATCCAGCGCTCCGGGCCGGCGGCCGCGCGCGCGGCGCGCGCCCGCACCGCCTGCTCGGCCAGCAGCCGGGCCGCGGTCGCCGAGTCCAGGTGGTCCACCCGCGGGGCGACCTTGCCCGGCGTGGAGTGCAGCACCACGCTGGCCAGCCCCAGGCGCCGCTGCAGCGGGCCCTGCGCGGCGCCCAGGCTCTGCGTGCGCGCGTGCGGGACGACGTCCAGCTGCCGCAGCACCCGCCCGCTGCGCGCCAGGAAGGCGTGCTCGGTGGCCCGGAAGCCGTGCCGGCGCCACGCCACCGGGTCCAGCCAGCGCGCCCGCCGCGGCGCGGGGACGAACCCGCCGTCGTCCCCGGTGGAGACCAGCCCGCGGCTGACGACGTCGAACGGCGACTCCTCCGGCGTGCCCAGACCCGGCACCACCACGGCCACCACCCGGGCCAGCTCCTCCCGGGTGCCCACCGGCAGCAGCACCGTGGACTGCTCGCCGGCGTCGCCGCCCTGCCCGTAGCCGGCGACGTTGACGTCGACGCGCCACCAGTCCTTGGGCCGCCACAGCAGCGGCTGGGAGATCCGCACGGCCTGGACGCGGCCCGGCGGCACCGTCTGCGAGCGCTGCTCCAGCAGCCCGTGCCGCAGCCGCAGGCCGTCCGGGGAGTCGGCGACCGTGAAGCCGAACGAGCGGCTGAAGCGCTGCCAGGACGCGGACAGCAGCCCCAGCAGCGCCGGGGCCGCGCCCAGCAGGGGCGCCGGGCTGCGCGTCCACACCGCCGCCACCCCGACACCCGCCAGGACCAGCAGCCCCGCGATCGTCGCCCCGGACAGCAGCGTCGAGGCGATCACCCGGCCGGGCGTCACCTCGGCGACCTCCCGCTGCGGCGCCTCGTCGGCGCGCACCTCGCCGCCCGCGGCCTCCAGCCGCACCCCGGCGGCCGCGGCCAGCAGGGCGTTGCGCACCCGCTGCGCCTCCTCCTCGCGCAGGTACGCCAGCGACACCTTGCTGCCCGCGCCGCCCGCGACCTCCAGGCGCAGCTCCGCCAGCCCGAACAGGCGGCCCAGCAGCGGGCGGACCACGTCCACGGCCTGCAGCCGGTCCAGCTGGGCGCGGCGCTGCTGGCGCCACAGGATGCCCGACTCCAGGTGGACGGCCTCCGCGTCGAGGCGGTAGCGCATCTTGCGCCAGGACAGCCAGCTGAAGACCGCGCCGACGAGCGCCAGGACCAGCAGAGCGCCCAGCAGCGAGCCGAGCAGCACCCACGCGGGCACGTCGATCCGCGCGAGCTCGTCGAGGTTGTTGCCCACGAGGAAGGCCAGCGCCACCGCGATGACCTTCCACGCCCGCAGCACCGGGGTCACCGGGTGCAGGCGCCGCCAGCCCGGGTCGGCCAGCACCGCGCGGGTGGGCTCGTCCAGGTGCTCGGTGACCGCCGGGTCGACCGCCGCGGCCGCGGGCACCGCACCCTCGCCCACGGGCTCGTCCGCGGTGCCGGGCGCGGTGCCGGGCGCGGGGCCGGGCGCGGGGCCGGGCGGGGTGGGGGCGCCGTCGCCGCTCACAGGCCCGCCAGGCGCGCCTCGCCGCGGGCCGCGAGCCGGTCGCGCAGCCGCGCCGCCTCCTCCGGCGGCAGGCCGGGCACGGCGGCGTCCGTGGACGGGGAGGCGGTGTGCAGCTGCACCCGCGCGATGCCGAAGCGGCGGTCCAGCGGACCGGCCTGCACGTCGACGAACTGCAGCCGCCCGTAGGGCACGACGACGATCGACTTGAACAGGACCCCGTGCGTGACGAGCAGGTCGTCGTCGCGCTCGGCGTACCCCCACGCCGGCACCTGACGGCCCACCACCCACCAGCCCCACGCCGCCAGCGCCAGCGCGAGGACCGCGGCCGTCGCGACCCACCACGTCAGCAGCGCGGCCAGGACGAGGGCGACGAGGGCGATCGGCAGCAGCCACGCGAGCAGCGCGATGCGCTGCACCGTCGCCAGGCGCGGGGACACCCGGCGCCACTGCACGCCCTCGGGGGCGAAGGGTTCCAGGCCCGGCACGCTCACCCGGCCAGCCTGCCAGACACGGGGCGGGCCGGCCCGGACGCGCGGGAGCCGGTGGCGGGACGCCCGAGCGGGCCGCGCGCGCCGCGCCCGTGGGCGAGGATGGCCGCGTGCACCCGACGGCCGCCGCCGCGACCGCCCCTCCCGTCCTCTCCCGCCCCGCGCCCCGGCGCTCACCGCTGCGCGCGCTCGTCACCGCCTACGGCGTCGCCGCGACGGCCGCGCTGGTGCTGGTCGCCGCGCTGGGCGACCGCACGGCCGTCAGCTACGCCGTCGCCCTCAGCGCCTTCTGGTGGCTGCTGCCCGCGCCCGTCCTGCTGCTGGCCGCGCTCGTGCTGCGCGGGCGGCGCGCGGCGGCCGCCGTCCTGACACCGGCGGTGGCGGCGGCCTGGCTGCTCGGGCCCTACGCCGTGCCGTGGCGCGGCGGCGGTGAGCACGACCTGCGGGTGGCCGTCTACAACACCAGCGGCCCGCGCGGCGTGGAGGGCCTGCGGGCGCTGCTGGCCACCTGGGAGCCGGACGTCGTGCTGCTGCAGGAGGTGACGACCCGCACGGCGCGCGAGCTGGCCGGGGAGTTCCCCGAGTACCCGCACCGCCGGCTGGGCCGGCTGTCCGGCGACGAGTGGAGCGACGCCTCGGCGGTGTGGTCGCGCACCCCGCTGACGGGTGTCGTCCCCGTCGACGGCCTGCCGGCGGGCGCGCGGCCCGCGGAGGTCGTGACGGTCGCGGTGGGCGGGCGCGAGGTCGACGTCGTCTCGCTGCACCTGGCCTCGCCGTGCCTGACGTGCGCGGGCGAACAGGTCGAGCGCAACCCCGCGGGCGGGACGGCGGCCGCGGCCCGCACGCGGGTGGCGGAGGCGCAGCGGCTCGTGGAGGTGGTCCGCGAGCGCCGGGCCGCCGGGCGGGCCGTGGTGCTCGGCGGCGACCTGAACTCCAGCGACCTCAACCAGCCCCTGCGCGTGCTGACCGGCGGCGGCCTCGTCGACGTGCACCGGGCGGTCGGCGACCGCCCGCAGCTGACCCGCGGCCCGGGCCCGGGCGCGGCGCGGGTGGACGTCGTCCTCGTCGCCGGGCTGGAGCCGGTGGCCGACGCGGAGGGCTGGCGCGGCGCCAGCGACCACTCCCCCGTGATCGCCGACCTCGCCCACCCCTCCTGACCCCACCCCGCTCCTTCCCCGGTGATCACGGATGGTCGAGCGTTCACCCTTCCATGATCACCGCGGAGGGGGATGAGGGGTCAGGGGGCGGGGTCGGGGGGCGGGCCGCCGGGGCCGTCGTCGCGCGGCGGGACGCGGCAGGAGCGCTCGACGACGAGGCCGGCCGCCACGAGCAGGCCGGAGACCACGAGGTCGGCGACCGCGACGAGCAGCTGGTCGCGGCGCGCGGCGATGTGCGCGGTCGGCAGGTAGTGCACGACCACCCCGGCGAACACGCCGACGAGCAGCGAACCGGCCAGCGAGGCCGCCTTCGCCAGCGCCACCGTGCGCGCGGCGCGCAGCGCGTCGATGCGCCGCTCCTTCTCCCCGCGCACCCACTGGCGCACCGGCCAGCCGACGGCCACGACCACCACCGCGAGCAGCGCGATCGTCAGCAGCGTCGTCCACAGCAGCTCCGGCTCGGCGCGGCCGCGCGCCACCCACACCCGCAGGACCGCCCACGTCAGGACGGCGGCCAGCACGGCGCAGGCGGCGAGGACCCCCGGCCGGGTGGGCCGCACGGGCCTCACGACAGCACCACCGGCTCGGCCGGGGCGCGCACACCGGCGCGGTCCGGCGCGGCGGCCAGCAGGTCGGCGACCGCGCGCGCCCGCCCGCCGCCCGGGCCGGGCAGCAGCGCGGCCGGGTCCAGCGCGGCCCACGGCGCCAGGACGAAGGCGCGCTCGTGCGCGCGCGGGTGCGGGACGACGAGCCGGCCGCCGCCGTGGACGCCGCGCGCGCCCTCCAGGTCGACGACGTCGACGTCGAGGGGGCGCGGCCCCCAGCGCACCTTGGCCGCGCGGTCCAGCCCGTGCGCGGCCTCGACGCCCTGGCAGGCGTCCAGCAGCGCCAGCGGCGCCAGCGACGTGCGGGCCAGCACGACGGCGTTGAGGAAGTCCGGCTGCTCGGGGCCGCCGACGGGGTCGGTCTCCACGACCGGCGAGACGGCGTCGACGACGAGGCCGTCGAGCGCGCGCAGGGCGGCGACCGCCGAGCGCAGCGTCCCGGCGCGGTCCCCGGTGTTGGCGCCCAGCGCGAGCACGACGCGCCTCACGGGGCGGCCCGCCCACCCGGTCGGGCGGGTGTCACGGCAGGTCGTCCCGGGTGCGGCGCACGACGAGCTCGACGTCGTCGAAGGGGACGGTCAGCGGAGCGCGCGGCTTGTGCACGACGACGTCCACGGCCGCGACGCGCTCGGAGGCGGCCAGGCAGGTGCGCGCGGCGCGGTCGGCGAGCGTCTCCACCAGCTGCACCGGCTCCCCCGCCAGCAGCGCCGTCAGCCGCTCGCCCAGCGCGCCGTAGTCGACGGTGGCGGCCAGGTCGTCGGCGGCGGCGGCCTCGCGGGTGTCCAGGTGCAGGGCGACGTCCAGGCCGAACGGCTGACCGGTGGCGCGCTCGAAGGCCAGGACGCCGTGCCGCCCGACGGCGCGCAGGCCGCGCACCACGACCCGGTCCAGGACCCGGCCGCGGGCGTCGAGGACGGGACCGGCGGCGTCGAGGGAGGTCACGGGCTGCTCCGGGGGGTCTCGTGGACGGGCTCGTCGACGTGCGGGGGGACGTGCGGGGCGGCGTGCCGGGGCGCGCGCCCGTCCGGTGCGGGGGTCGTCCAGGCGGCGGCGACGCGGACGGCGGCGGCGGAGGCGCGCACCTCGTGCACCCGCACGCCCCACGCGCCGGCCGCGGCGGCCAGCGCGCTGACCGCGGCGGTCGCGTCGTCGCGCTCGGGCGCCGGCGGTGCCTCGCCGCCGTCGGCGAGCAGGGCGCCGAGGAACCGCTTGCGCGAGGCGCCGACGAGCACGGGGTGCCCGAGGGCCACCAGCCGCGGCAGCGCGCGCAGCAGCGCCCAGTCGTGCTCGGCGACCTTGGCGAAGCCCAGCCCGGGGTCCAGGACGACGCGGCGCGGGTCCAGCCCGGTGGCCGTCACCGCGGCCAGCCGGTCGCGCAGCTCGCGCTCGACCTCGGCGACGACGTCGCCGTAGACGGCGCGCGAGGTCATGACGTCGGAGTGCCCGCGCCAGTGCGAGAGGACGTAGGCCACGTCGTACCGCTCCGCCAGCCGCGCCACCTCGGCGGGCGTCTCCGGGTCGGCCAGCCCGCCGGAGACGTCGTTGACGACGACAGCGCCCGCCTCGACGGCCTCGCGGGCCACCCGCGCGCGCATGGTGTCGACGCTGACGGGCACGCCCCGCTCCGCCAGCGCGGCGACGACCGGCAGGACGCGGCGCAGCTCCTCGTCGGCGTCCACGCGGGCGGCGCCGGGGCGGGTGGACTCCCCGCCCACGTCGACGAGGTCCGCGCCCGCCGCGCGCAGCGCCAGCCCGCGCTCGACGGCCGCGCCGGCGTCGAGGAAGCGGCCGCCGTCGGAGAAGGAGTCGGGGGTGGTGTTGAGCACGCCCACGACCCGGCAGCGGCCGGGCGCCAGCAGGGCGGCGGCCCCGGGACGGCCCGCGGCGGTCCCGGGCGCGGCGGGCACGCTCACCGCCCGACGATGAGGCTCATCGCCTCCGCGCGGGTCGCGGGGTGGCGCAGCGCCCCCCGCACGGCGGAGGTGACCGTCTGCGCGCCCGGCTTGCGCACCCCGCGCATGGACATGCACGAGTGCTCGCACTCCAGCACGACGATCACCCCGCGCGGGCGCAGCTGCGCCACGAGCGCGTCGGCCACCTGCGTGGTGATGCGCTCCTGCAGCTGCAGCCGCCGCGCGTACACGTCGACGATGCGCGCCAGCTTCGACAGCCCCGTCACGCGGCCGTGCTCGCCGGGGATGTAGCCCACGTGCGCGCTGCCGTGGAAGGGCAGCAGGTGGTGCTCGCAGGTGGACTGCACCTCGATGTCCTTCACGAGGACCAGCTCGTCGTGCTCCAGGCCGAAGTCGGTGGACAGGACCTCGGCGGGGTCCTGCCACATCCCGGCGAACAGCTCACCGGCCGCCTTCACCACGCGCGCCGGCGTCTCCCGCAGACCCTCGCGGTCCGGGTCCTCGCCCAGGGCGAGGAGGAACTCGCGCACCGCGGCCTCGGCGCGGGGAGCGTCGACGCCCGGCGCTCCGGTGTCGCTCACGGCTGCTCGTGCGTCCCGTCGTCCGCGACGCGCTTGCCCAGGCTCACGCCCGCGCCGTGCCCGTTGAGCGCGGGCCGCTCGCGCGGGCCCGTCACCGGCGGGATCGAGGAGACCGCGCGCCGCTCGGAGGACAGCCACACGGGCCGCTGCGGGCGCTTGACGACCGGCGCGAAGATCTCCGCGAGCTCGGCCTGGTTGAGGGTCTCCTTGTCCAGCAGCGCCACCACGAGGTCGTCGAGGACCTGGCGGTGCTCCACGAGCACCTCCCACGCCTCGTCGTGCGCGGCCTCGATGAGGCGGCGCACCTCCTCGTCGACGATGCCGGCGACGCCCTCGGAGTAGTCGCGCTCGTGGCCCATGTCGCGGCCCAGGAACACCTCGCCCTGCGCCTGCCCGAGCTTGATCGCGCCGACGCGCTCGCTCATGCCGTACTGGGTGACCATCTTGCGGGCCAGGCCGGTGGCCTTCTCGATGTCGTTGGAGGCGCCGGTGGTGGGGTCGTGGAAGACGAGCTCCTCCGCGACGCGGCCGCCGAGGGCGTAGGCCAGCTGGTCGAGGATCTCGTTGCGCGAGGTGGAGTACTTGTCCTCCGTCGGCAGCACCATCGTGTAGCCGAGGGCGCGCCCGCGCGGCAGGATCGTCACCTTGCTGACCGGGTCGGTGTTGGGCAGGGCCGCCGCGACCAGGGCGTGACCGCCCTCGTGGTACGCGGTGACCTTCAGCTCCTTCTCGCTCATCCGGCGGGTGCGCTTCTGCGGGCCGGCCATGACGCGGTCGATGGCCTCGTCGAGGGCCTGGTCGTCGATCACCTTGGCGTCGGCCCGCGCGGTGAGCAGCGCGGCCTCGTTGAGGACGTTGGCCAGGTCCGCGCCGCTGAAGCCCGGGGTGCGGCGGGCGACGGCCAGCAGGTCGACGTCCGGGGCGAGCGGCTTGCCCCGCCCGTGCACCTGCAGGATCTTGTGCCGGCCCTCCATGTCGGGGGCCTCGACGGCGATCTGGCGGTCGAAGCGGCCCGGGCGCAGCAGGGCCGGGTCGAGGATGTCGGGCCGGTTGGTGGCCGCGATGAGGATGACGTTGGTCTTGACGTCGAAGCCGTCCATCTCGACGAGCAGCTGGTTCAGCGTCTGCTCGCGCTCGTCGTGACCGCCGCCCAGGCCGGCGCCGCGGTGGCGGCCGACGGCGTCGATCTCGTCGACGAAGATGATCGCGGGAGCGTTCTGCTTGGCCTGCTCGAACAGGTCGCGCACGCGGCTGGCGCCGACGCCGACGAACATCTCCACGAAGTCCGAGCCGGAGATGGAGTAGAACGGCACGCCCGCCTCGCCGGCCACGGCGCGCGCCAGCAGGGTCTTGCCGGTGCCGGGCGGGCCGTACAGCAGGACGCCCTTGGGGATCTTGGCGCCGACGGCGTTGAACTTGCCGGCGTCGGTGAGGAACTCCTTGATCTCGTAGAGCTCCTCGACGGCCTCGTCGGCGCCCGCGACGTCCGCGAACGTCGTCTTGGGCATGTCCTTGCTCATCATCTTGGCCTTGGACTTGCCGAACTGCATGACCCGGTTGCCGCCGCCCTGCATCCGGCTCAGCAGGAACCAGAACAGCAGCAGCAGCAGGACCAGCGGGCCGACGGTGAACAGCAGCGTCTGCAGGACGCCCGTGGTCGGCACCTCGTCGGTGACGGTGACGTCGGCGTCGTTGAGGGCGTCGACGACCTCCTGCCCGCGCGGCTCGACGTAGTAGGAGCGGACCGTGGAGGAGCCCTCCTCGGTGACGCCCTCGTCGAGCGTGAGGTCCATCCGCTGGTTGCCGTCGGTGAGGACGGCGCTGCTGACGCTGCCCGAGCGGATGAGCTCCAGGGCGCGGGTGGTCGACACCTCGGTCGTCCCGCCCGAGGCGAAGAAGGACGCGCCGACCGCGACGACCGCGACGGCCAGCACGATCCACAGCAGCGGGCCCTTGAAGAGACGCTTGACGTTCATGTGGAGGGGTCGCCCCCTGTCCCTCCTAGTAGCACGCGGACATCGTTCGACGGTACACCGCGTCACAGCGCGCACGGGCGGCCGCGGGGAGGGGGCGGTGGACGCCCCGGCCCCGTGCCGGGTGCTCGGCGCTGACGCCGGTGCACCTGCCGAACGGTCCGGACGGCGGTGGTGTTCCGCGGCGCGAGCCCACCACCGGCGCCTGGGAGGACGCCGGGAGCCGGCTGGGGACGACCCGGTGTCAGCTGTAGACGTGCGGGGCGAGCGTGGCCACGCAGTCGAGGTTGCGGTAGCGGTCGGCGTAGTCCAGGCCGTAGCCGACGACGAACTCGTTGGGGATGTCGAAGCCGACGTAGGCGACGTCGACGTGCACCTTGGCCGCCTCCGGCTTGCGCAGCAGCGCGCACACCCGCACCGAGGCCGGCCCGCGCGAGGACAGGTTCGCCAGCAGCCACGACAGCGTCAGGCCCGAGTCGATGATGTCCTCCACCACCAGGACGTGGCGGCCGGAGATGTCGGTGTCCAGGTCCTTGAGGATGCGCACCACCCCGGAGGACTTGGTGCCCGAGCCGTAGGAGCTGACGGCCATGAAGTCCATCGCCAGCGGCACCGTCATGGCGCGCGACAGGTCGGCCATCACCATCACCGCGCCCTTGAGCACGCCCACCAGCAGGACGTCCTTGTCCGCGTAGTCGCGGTCCAGCTCGGCGGCCAGCTCGGCGACGCGGGCGGCCACCTGCTCCCGGCTCAGCAGGACGTGGTCGAGGTCGGTCCCGGCGTCGGCGGCGTCCACGCGGCGGTCTCCTACGGGGGCTCGGGGGTGGTGTCGGGACCCGTCCGCGACGGACCCGCGCCCGCTCCCGGGGCCGGGCCGCGACGCGCGAGGAGGAGCCTGCCACACGCCCGGGAGGCCTCGACACGGCTCCCGCCCCCCGGTCCCGGCAGGTGGACGGGCCCCTGCCCCCGCCAGGCCACCACCAGGCGCTCGACCTGCTCGACGTGGTGCAGCGACAGCGCGCCGGCCGGGCAGCCGGCGGCCAGCGCGGCCGCGCGCAGCACCCGCCGGCGCACCGCGGGCGGCTGGGCCAGCAGGTCCGCGACCTGCAGCAGCGGGCCGTCGGCGGTGACCTCCCAGCCCGCGGCGCGCCGGGCCAGCTCGTCGAGGGCGTCGGCGTCGTCGCGCAGCGCCCGGGCGGTGCGGGCCAGCGCCGCCGCCGTCCCGGGGCCCAGCGCCTCCTCCAGGACGGGCAGCGCGTCGTGGCGCACCCGTGCCCGCGCCGTGCGCCGGTCGGTGTTCCACGGGTCCTCCCAGGCGGTCAGGCCCTGCGCGGCGCAGGCCGCGCGCACGAGGGCGCGCGGCAGCTGGAGCAGCGGGCGGCGCAGGTGCCCGCGCACCGGCGCCATCCCCGCCAGGCTGCGCGCGCCCGAGCCCCGCGCCAGCCCCAGCAGCACCGTCTCGGCCTGGTCGTCCAGGGTGTGCCCGAGCAGCACCGCCGCGGCCCCCGCCTCCTCGCGGGCGGCCTCCAGCGCGGCGTACCGGGCCGCGCGGGCCGCCCCTTCGGGACCACCCGCCCGGCCCACCGCGACCACCCGCGCGGACGCCGGGTCCAGCCCGAGGGACCGGCAGGCGGCCACCGCGCGCGCCGCGACGTCCGCCGAGCCGTCCTGCAGGCCGTGGTCGACGACGACCGCCCCGGCGCCCAGGCCCAGCCGGGGCGCCTCGACGGCCGTCGCGGCCGCCAGGGCCAGGGAGTCCGCCCCGCCGCTGCACGCGACGAGGACGGGCGCGCCGGGGCGCTCGCGGGCCACCGCGGCCAGGTCGGCGCGCACGGCCCGGCGCACGGCGGCCACCGCCCGCGCCCCCGCGCGCCCGTCCGCGCGCCCGTCCGGGACCCCGCTCACGAGCCCGCTCACGAGCCGGCCGGGAGGCTCAACCGTGGACGCGGCGCACCCAGGCGCGCGGGTCGGCGACCTCGGCGGGCGTGGGCAGCCGCTCCGCGGACGTCCACACCCCGTTCAGGCCGTCCCAGCCGACCGCGGCCACGACGGCGCGCACGAAGCGGGCGCCGTCGGCGTACTGGCGGGTCTTGGCGTCCAGGCCGAGCAGGCGGCGCACCACCTGGTCCAGCGCGCCCTTGCCGCCGCGGCGCTGCTGGAAGCGCGCCCGGATCGTCGCCACCGACGGCACCACCTGCGGGCCCACCTCGTCCATGACGACGTCGGCGTGCCCCTCCAGCAGCGACATCACCGCGACCAGGCGGGCGACCCGCTCGCGCTGGGCGGGCGTCTGCAGCAGGTCCACCAGCCCCACGCCCGAGCCGGTGCCCGGCTGGTCGCCGGGCCCGCGCAGCACCTCCGGCAGCTGGCGCAGCGCGGCCGCCAGCCGCTCGGAGGCCTCCCGCGGGTGGCCGAGCAGGTCCCCGGACAGCGAGCGGGCCTCGTCGGCCAGGAAGCGGCGCAGCCACGGCGTCGCGCCGAACTGCAGGCGGTGCGCCTCCTCGTGCAGGCACACCCAGCGGCGGAAGTCGCCCGGGTCGACGTCCAGGTCGCGCTCGACCTGCACGACGTTGGGCGCCACCAGCAGCAGGCGCCCGGGCCCGCCGTCGTCGACGCCGCTGAAGACGTCGAACTGGCCCAGGACGCGGCTGGACAGGAACGCCAGCAGGCTGCCCAGCTCGGCGCCCGTGGTGCGCCGGCCCACGGCCGTGGCGGCCCGGTCCACGGGCACCGCCACGCGCGCGGCGCCGGGCAGGTCCAGGCCCCTGCGCGGGGAGGGGACGACCTGCACGGGCCCCAGCAGGGTGCGGAACGCCTCGACGTTGGCGCGCGCCCACGAGGCGCGGTCGACGACGAGGGCCGGCGGCACCTCGCCCTCCACGCTCATCCGGGCGGTCGCGGCGACCGGACCGACGGCGTCGCGGGCGGCGTCGCGCAGCTCGCCGACGACGTCGGCGGCCTCGGCGGCGCTGACCGCCGGCCCGGGGCGCAGCAGGGTGGGGGCCAGCTTCGCGGCCAGGTCGAAGTCGATGAAGTCGCTGACGGGGCGGGGAGCGCCGGCGCGCTGCCCGGCGGGGCTGTCCGGCGGTGCGCTCATGCCCGCACGGTACGCGCCGGTCAGCGGCAGCCGCAGGAGGCGAGGGCGGCGCCCACCCGGTCCAGGACCTCCTGCGCCGCCGGGGTGCCGCCGGGGGGCACGGCGTCCGCCAGCACCGCGAAGGCCAGCAGGCGACCGTCGACGGTCTGCGCGTAACCGGCCAGCGAGCTGACCCCCGTCAGCGTGCCCGTCTTGGCGCGCACGACCCCGCCGCCCGCAGCGGCCGGCGCGCTGTCGCAGCGCAGGGACAGCGTGCCGGTGGCGCCGCAGACGGCCAGGCCGGTGACGGCGGCGCGCAGGTGCGCGGCGCCGGGGGCGTCGGAGGCGGCCAGCACCAGCAGGTCCCGCAGGACCGCGGCGGTCAGCCGGGTCTCGCGCCCCAGCCCGCTGCCGCCCTGCAGCCGCACCCCGGTGACGTCCGCGCCCAGGGCGGCGACCCGCTCGACGACGGCGGCGGAGGCGTCGTCGAAGGTGCCGGGGCGCCCGGAGGCCAGCGCCACCCGCCGGGCCAGGACCTCGGCGAGGGTGTTGTCGCTGGTGGCGAGCATGAGCTCGACCTGCTCGGCGGTGGTGGCGGAGGCGACGGCGGCCAGCTCCTCGGCGCCGGGCGGCGCGGCGGCGCGGGCCACGTCGCCGACCACCCGCACACCGCGCGCGCTCAGCCCCTCGGCCAGCTGGGCGGCCGCCGCCAGCGCCGGGTCGGGTTCGCGGGGCGGGTTCGGGACGTCGCGCAGGCGGCCCTCGTGCACGGCCAGCGGGCTGATCGGGGCGACGTACCCGGCCGCCACGTCCCCGGAACCCCAGCCGGGCGAGACGGCGGGGCCGGTGAACAGCCCGTCGTCCAGGCGCAGCGCCACCGAGGTGCGCCCGCGCGCCAGCAGCGCGGCCGCGGCCGCGTCGGCGAGGTCGCCCAGCCCGGCGCGCCCGTCCACGAGGGCGGGGTCGCCGGCGGCGCCGTCGAGCAGGACGTCCCCGCCGGCCACGAGGACCACCTCGTCGGCGGTGGCGCCGGCCACCACGCGGGTGGTGGCGCGCGAGCCGGGGCCCAGGGCGTCGAGGGCGGCGACGGCCGTGAGCACCTTGGTGGTGGAGGCGGGCGCGCGGGACGCGTCGGCGTCGCGGGTCAGCAGCGCCTGGCCGGTGGCGGCGTCGGCGACGGCGGCGGACACCCGCGGACCCAGGGCGGGATCGGCCAGCAGGGGGCCCAGGACGCCCTCCAGGACCGCGGCGTCGGGCACGGGCGCGTCGCCGGCGGCGGCCTCGAGGACGGGCGCGGCGGGGCCCTGGGCGGCCGGGTCGGCGGCGGGGGCCGTGGGCAGCGGCGGCGCGGTGGGCGGCGGGGTCGTCGTCAGCGGGCCGGGCACGGCGTCGACGACGTCCAGGCCCGCCCAGGTGCCGGCCAGCGCGAGCACCACCGCGGCCCCGGCCGCCACCACCCGTCCCCGCACCGCTCCCCCGTCCCGGCCCCCGCGCACCCGTCCGCGCGCACGTCCGCGCGCACGCGGCGCGCACGCGGCGCGACCGCTGGTGGGGACGGGGCGGCGCGCTGCGCCACACTGCTGCGCGACACTAACGCGGCCCGCCGCGCGCCCCGGCGCCCGGCGGCACCGCACCGGAAGGGCACGCGCGAGGCGGGGCCCTGCGAGAGGAGCAGCGTGACCACAGCACCCACGTCGAAGGACCACCCCTCGGACGAGGTGGTCAAGCCGACGCAGCCGACCGAGTTCGACGCGACCATCGAGATCCCCAAGGGCCAGCGCAACAAGTACGAGGTCGACCACGAGAGCGGCCGCATCCGCCTGGACCGGATGCTGTTCACGTCCACGCGCTACCCGCACGACTACGGGTTCATCGAGGGCACGCTGGGCGAGGACGGCGACCCGCTGGACGTGCTGGTCATCCTGGAGGAGCCCACGTTCCCCGGCTGCCTCATCGCCTGCCGCGCCATCGGCATGTTCCACATGCGCGACGAGGCCGGCGGCGACGACAAGGTGCTGGCCGTGCCCGCGGGCGACCCGCGCTGGGACGGGGTGCAGGACCTGGAGGACGTCAGCGAGTTCGACCGCCTGGAGATCCAGCACTTCTTCGAGACGTACAAGGACCTCGAGCCCGGCAAGAGCGTCGAGGGCGCCAACTGGGCCGGCCGCGAGGAGGCCTACGCGGAGATCGCCCGCTCGTTCGAGCGCGCGAAGGCCGCCGGGCACCACTGACCGGTCCCCTCCCGCGGGCGCCGCGCGCGCCCGCACCGCGACCGCGGGTGGTCCAGCGCCGGGCCGCCCGCGTCGCGGGGACCGTCCCCCCCACCGCGGCGGCTAGCATCGGGTGCCCGTCCGGCGGCGTCGAACCGTGGCGCGCGAGCGCGGGGGCGGCGGACGGAGGGTGGCGCGCGTGGCGAGGTTGATGCAGATCGGCGAGGTGGCCGAACGGGTCGGCTACAGCTTCCGCACGATCCGCTACTACGACGAGATGGGCCTGGTCACCCCCTCGGCCCGCACCCCCGGCGGCTTCCGGCTCTACACGGAGCTGGACGTCTACCGGCTGCTGGTGCTCAAGCGCATGAAGCCGCTGGACTTCTCCCTCGACGAGATGCGCGAGCTGCTGACGGTGCTGGACGCCCTCGACGGGCGGGTGGAGTCCCCCGTGCCGCGCGAGGAGCTGTTCGAGCGCCTCGACGGCTTCCGCGCGGCGGCCGACGCCCGCGTGGAGAAGCTGCGCGAGCGCCTGGCGATGGCCGAGGAGTTCGCCCAGCGCCTGCGCGACGAGGCCGCCGGTCGCACGTCGGGGGGCACCCCGGCGCCCGAGCCGCCGGTGCGCCAGGACGCCCCCACCACCTGAGGGGCCGCGCCGGCCCCGCGCCTCAGCCCGCGAAGGGCAGGACGGGCAGCCCGCGCACGCCCGGGCGGTAGCGGAAGACGCTGCCCGCGGCAGGGTCGTCGTCCTCGGCGAGGTTCTCCCGCGAGGTCGTGATGTAGAGGTCCGCGAGGTCCGGGCCGCCGAACGCGCACGCGGTCACCTGCCGGGCGCCCACCTCGACGACCTCGTCGAGCGTGCCGTCGGGGGCGTAGCGGCGCACCGCGGACCCGCCGAACAGCGCCACCCACACCCCGCCCTCGGCGTCCACGGTCAGCCCGTCGGGGCGGTTCGTGCCGCTGTCGTCGTTGACGGTGACGAAGGGGCGGCGGTCCAGCAGGCCCGCGTCGCGGTCGTAGTCGAAGACGTCGGTGCGCCCGGTGGGGGTGTCGTTGTAGTACGCCAGGCGGCCGTCGGGGCTGAAGCCGAAGCCGTTGGAGATCGTCACCCCGGTCACGACGGGGGTGGTGGTGCCGTCGGGGTCCAGCCGCCACAGCGTGCCGCGGCCCTCGGCCACGTCGTAGGCCATGGAGCCGGTGTAGAAGCGCCCGTCGGGGTCGCAGCCGCCCTCGTTCATGCGGATCCCCTCGCCGGCGCCCCACAGCTCCGGCAGGTGGGTCAGGGAGCCGTCGGCGTCCTCGAGCGCGAAGCCGCGCTCGACGGCGAGCACGGCCCCGCCGCCGGTGCGCGGGCGCACCACCGCGGCCACGTCGCCGACGTGGGCGCGGCTGGTCGCCCCGTCGCCGGTGAGGGTGACGACGTCGCCGGCGAGCATGTCGACGAAGCGCAACCCTCCCCACTGCTCGCTCCAGCACGGCCCCTCGCCGTGGTGGACGATCCGGTCGGTCACGCGCTCGGCTGCAGGCACGTCTCGACCCTACCCAGCGGCGCCGCCGCCACTCGCCGTGGTGACCTTCACCCGCGCGGGTGACGGGGATCTAGAACGGTCAAGCCGTCCACCCGTCCCGGTCGATGGGACGGGGTGCCGCCGTCCCCGTCCCCCTCGGTGTCCGTGACCCCGCGGGTCATGGGCGTCTCGACGGGCTGCTTCCTGCTGGCCGGGGCGCTCGCGGCGGCGGCGCTGGCCCTGGGCACCGACATCGCCGGCGCGGCGCAGCGGGTGACGCTGCTGGTGGGCGGCGCGGCCGCGGTGCTGGGGGCGGTGCTGCTGCGCTGGGGCGTGCACCTGCCGCGCACGGGCTACCACGTGGTCGTCGTCGTGGGCACGGGCATGGTCACGACCGTGGCGGCGCTGGCGCCCTCGCCGGCCACCGCCCTGGCCACCGCGGCGCTGTACGTGTTCGTCACCGTCGACGTCTTCTTCTTCTTCGCCCCGCGCGAGGCGCTCGCGCAGCACCTGCTGGTCCTCGTCGCGGCCGTAGGGACGCTCTGGTCGCGCGGCGCCGCCTGGGGACACGTGGTGACGACGGTCCTGGCCTGGTCGGTGGTGGCGGCCGTCGTCGGCCACCTGGCCAACCGCGCCTCCGAGGCCGGCCGGGACAGCCTGACGGGGCTGGCCAACCGGCGCGGCTTCGACGCGGCGCTGGACGCGGCGGTGCCCGAGGCGCTGCGCACCGGCGCCCCGCTGTCCCTGGCGCTGCTGGACGTGGACCACTTCAAGCGCGTCAACGACCGCTTCGGGCACGCCGCGGGCGACGAGCTGCTGCGCGCGCTGGCCGGCGAGTGCGCCGCCGCGCTGCCGCGCGAGGCGGTCCTGGCGCGCTTCGGCGGCGACGAGTTCGCCGTGCTGCTGCCGGGCCTGCGCGGGCCGGCGGCGTGCGGGCTGCTGGAGCAGCTGGTGGCCGGCAGCACCCGGGTGGGCCTGTCGTGCGGCGTGGCGCAGCTGCAGCCGGGCGAGGAGGTCGGCGACCTGCTGCGCCGCGCCGACAGCGCCCTGTACGCGGCCAAGTCCGCCGGGCGCGGGCAGTGCCGGCTCAGCGGCGGCACGTCCGCGGAGCTGGTCGCCGACCTGCGCGGGGCGCTGGCCGCCGGTGACGTGCGCGCCCACGTGCAGCCCGTGGTGGCGCTGCCCGCGGGGCGGCTGGTGGCCGTGGAGGCGCTGGCGCGCTGGACGCACCCGGTGCGCGGGCCGGTGTCCCCGGCGGAGTTCGTGCCCGTCGCCGAGGCCAGCGGGCTGATCGGCGAGCTGGGCGCCGCGGTCCTGGCCGACGCGTGCGCGGCCGCCGCGGAGCTGCGCGAGCACCACCCCGGGCTGCGGGTCACCGTGAACGTCTCGGGGCGCGAGCTGACGGCGCCCGGCTACCCCGGCCGGGTGCTGCGGACGCTGCGCGAGTGCGGGCTGCCGGCCTCCGCGCTGGTCCTGGAGGTGACCGAGAGCCTGCTCGACGCCTCCAGCGAGGTCGCGCTGCGCGCCCTGGCGGAGCTGCGCCGGCTGGGGGTGGCCGTGGCCATCGACGACTTCGGGACGGGGTGGTCGGCGTTCAGCCGCCTGGACACCCTGCCCGCCGACTACCTCAAGCTCGACGCCGGGTTCATCGCGGAGATCACCACCTCGCCGCGCCGGGCGGGGATGCTGCAGGCGCTGCTGGCGCTGTCGCGGACGCTGGGGCTGCAGGTGGTCGCCGAGGGCGTGGAGACGACCGAGCAGGCCGACCTGCTGTCGCGGCTGGGCTGCCCGCTGGCGCAGGGCTGGTTCTTCGGCCGGCCCGTGCCCCCGGAGGACCTGGACGTCCCCGCCGCCGCTGCGTCACCCGCCGGGGAGCGGGCCGGTCAGAGGGCGGCGGTCGGCAGGTAGGCCAGCTCGGGGCGCCCGGCGCCGCCGTAGCGCGGTTCCCGGCGCGCCCGGCCCGCCGCGGCCAGGTGCTCCAGGTAGCGGCGCGCGCTGCCGCGCGACAGGCCCGTCAGCTCCGCCAGCTCCCCGGCGCTGAGCCCCGCGCCGGCCGGCGCGGCGCGCAGGTGGTCGGCGACGGCGCGCAGCGTGCCGGGCGCGATGCCGCGCGCCGGGCCGGCGGCGGTGCGCAGCTGGCCGAGGGCGGCGTCGATGGCGGTCTGGTCCAGCCGGCCGCCGTCCGCCTCCCCGGTGGCGCGGGCCACCTCCTCGCGGAAGCGCGCGTAGGCGCGCAGCCGCTCCTCCAGCGCCGCCGCCGTGAACGGCTTGAGCAGGTACTGCACCACGCCCATCGACAGCGACCGGCGCACCACCTCCTGGTCGCGGGCCGCGGTGACGGCGATGACGTCGGCGGGCACGGCCGCGGCGCGCAGGGCCCGCAGGACCTGCAGGCCGTCGACGTCGGGCAGCGTCATGTCCAGCAGCACCAGGTCCACGCCGCCGCGGCCCACGGCGTGCAGGGCCTCCCGGCCGCTGTGGACGGCGGCGACGACCGCGAAGCCGGGCACGGCGCCGACGAGGTCGGTGTGCGCGGCCGCCAGCAGCGGGTCGTCCTCGACGACGAGGACCCGCACGTCGCTCACGGCGCCACCGCCCGCCCGACGGGCTCCTCCGCGGGCTCCCCCGGGCGGGGCGGGACGGGCAGCGCGACGACGACCGCGCCACCGCCGTCGTCGACGGTCTCGGGCGCCTCGTGCCGCACCGTCCCGCCGTGCCGGCGCACGACCTGCCCCACCAGCGCCAGGCCCAGCCCGTGCCCGGCGCTCCCGCCCCCGTCCCCGCCGGCCAGGCGCTGCTCCTTGCGCGACCACCCGCGCGCCAGGGCCTGCTCCAGCCCGCCGGGGCCGAAGCCCGGCCCGGAGTCCGTCACCCGCACCTCCAGGACGCCCGGCACGTGCGGGGGGCCGGTGACCAGCACCCGCGCCCAGCGCGGCGCCGGGGCGGCCAGCGCCGCCTCGACGGCGTTGTCGACGAGGTTGCCGACGACGGTGACGAGGTCGCGGGCGGGCAGGACGCCCTCGCCGAGCGCCGTGCCGGGCTCCACCTCCAGCTCCACGCCCACCTCGGCGGCCTGGGCGGACTTGCCGATGAGCAGGGCCGCCAGGGCGGGGTCGGCGACGTCGGCGACGACCAGGTCGGTCAGCTGCTGGGCCTGCGCGAGCTCCCGCGTGGCGAAGCGGACGGCGTCGTCCGCGCGCCCGCGCTCGACGAGGGTGACCACGACGTGCAGCCGGTTGGCCGCCTCGTGGGCCTGCGAGCGCAGCGCCTCCGCGAGACCCCGCACGGCCCGCAGGTCCCGGGTCAGGGCCTGCAGCTCGGTGTGGTCGCGCAGGGTCAGCACGGTGCCCACCCGGCGGCCCTCCCAGACGGCGGCCGTGCGGCTGACCACCAGGACCCGGTCGTCGGTGACGACCACGTCGTCGACCGGCTCCTCACCCGGCCCGGACGGCTCGCCGGCCCCGTCCACGAGCCGCTGCAGCGGCGCGGGGAAGCGCACCCCGCCGCCGGGGCCGGCGGGCAGCAGCCGGCGGGCCTCGTCGTTGACGACCTGCTGGCGCCCGGCCGGGTCCACGACGACCAGCCCCTCGCGCAGGGCGTGCAGGACGGCGTCGGAGACCTCCCACAGCCGGGTCAGCTCCGAGGGCTCCATGCCGTGGGGGGGGGGGGGGCGCGCGCGGCCCCGCCCCCGGCGGCCCCCGCCCGCGCCCCCCCCGCCCCGCCGCGCCCGCCCGCGCCCCGCCCGCCCCCC